>DATELN010000092.1:0-42357 GCA_035276605.1 Pseudonocardiaceae bacterium
ATCCGGCAGCCGCCGGGCGACCAGATCGGCGCCGCCTAGCAGCACGCCACCCCAGCCCACTAGTAGAGGCACCGGCCACCACCACAACGGAAGGTTCGGGGCGGCGCGTCCACCGACCACCGCCCACAATGCCGCCACAAAAAGCGCACACACTGGCACCGGCACCCGCACCCCACGGGGAATCCAACGCAACAGTATCGCTCCCCCGCTACCTGCCACGGCTCCCATCATGGCTGTCCCTGCGCTGCTCATGCATGCCACTGTGGCTGATGCGCAGCCAGACCACGTCCGATCCGAATACGGCCTGTGGATAACGGGGGTCGAGGTGGATAAGTAGGCGAACGGACAGATGCTAGAACACCCCACGTGCAGCCGCGTCGCGGACCGCCGCGTAATGTTCCTCCTTTGTCACCGAGAAGCACGAGGCGCCGTCTTTCTGGCATTTCACGAAGTAGCGCCAGGGGCCTGGTTCCGGATTTAGCGCAGCGGCGATAGCGGCCGCACTCGGTGACCCGATAGGCGACACCGGCAACCCGATGTTGATGTAAGTGTTGTAGGGGCCGGGCCGTGCTCGGTCGGCGTCGGAGGTACTGACCTCTTGCCGGTCGAGCGTATAATTGATGGTGGAATCCATTTGCAATGGCATTCCAGCGGCAAGCCGATTATAAATCACTCGAGATACCCGGCGGAAATCCGGTGTGACCGCCTCCCGTTCAATCACTGAGGCGATCACCAGGACATCATAAGGGCTGTATCCAGTACTTGCGGCCGAGGCCGGAAATCCACCCGCCAACAGGCGCGCCACGGATGTGACAGTCACCTGCCCCAGCAACTCCACCGCCGAACTGCCGGGTCGCACATCGTAGTTTCCCGGAACCAGTAGTCCCTCCAAGCGCCGGCGAGGTTCAACACGCGATATCGGATCGAGCGCCCAGGTCGGCACCCCCAGGGCGCGAGGATCGATCTGATCCATCACCGCGCGGAGATCCTCCGGAGGCACACAAGTACTTTTGTCCCCGATCATCGCACAGCTAGCCCGAGAAATCTCGGCCAGTAGCCCCGGCACAATCTTGCCATCCGGCAGCTCAACATTGTCGAGCTGCTCGCCACCGCGAATTTCCAAATGCCCGACTCGGGCCTCCGAATCCTGCAGTCTGGCTACTGCTGCGGAGCCAGACATCCGCTCCCGTAGCTGGTAATACCCAGGCTGCACGGCGCGCACCCGGGGGTCGGCATCGGCGGCGCGAGTGAATGCACGGACGCTGGCGACGACATTCTGGCGCGCTAAGGTGGCACCGATTGCGGTGAGACTCTGGCCGTCCTCGACCTGAACTATGGCCTGCGTATCGCCGGGCCCAACGAAATCTGGTACTGCGCGCAATGCACGGATCTCACGCACTCCGACGAAGACACCAGTGACCGCCAGCACTAGTACGGCCAGTACCCCGTAAAGCGTTCGTCGGCGACGGCGCCGTTCCCGCGCTTGTCGCCGACTCCGGCGGCCACCGTTGTGCCGCTGCGTGCTCCTGTGCCCTGCCGCGGCCCGACTATCCCTGAACAGCCCCAGGTCGTCGGTCATCTGTCCGCCCGTGCCGTGCACCAGCGGTGGACACGCCGGGCACGAGGGCGCGACACACCGGGTTGGCGGGAGGTCACGAGGTGTCTTCCGGATCGCGATTGGTCTGGTGTGCGTCGAGCCAGCCTTGCAGAATCTGCACCGCGGCGGCCTGATCGACCACCGCGCGCTGCTTGCGGCCGCGCACGCCCCGCTCGGCGAGCATTCTGCTGGCTAACACGGTGGTGAGTCGCTCGTCGGCGAGCCGGACCGCAACGCCTCTGCCGAGTCGGCCGGCCAGAGCTTGGGCGTAGTCGGCTGCCGCACACGCCGCGGGACCTTCTCGCCCGGCCAGCGTGCGCGGGAGTCCCACCACCACCTCGACCACCTCGTGCTCAACCACTATCGCCGCTAGCGCATCGAGGTCTTTGCGCCCCGAGCGGTCGCGGCTCAGCGTAACCAGTGGCGTTGCGAGAATCCCGGCGGGATCGGATAGCGCCACCCCGATGCGGACCTCGCCGACGTCCACGCCGAGGCGACGACCAGTTCCGCCGCTCACGCTCGCTCGCGCCTCGCGAGCTCGGTGCGCAGCGCGGCGAGCGCGGCCGGGATTCCGTCCGGTTCGGTACCGCCGCCCTGCGCCAGGTCCGGTTTGCCTCCGCCCCGACCACCTACTGCGGGCGCGAATACCGGCACCAGCGCACCGGCCGCTAAGCCTTGCTCCCGGGCGGCCGCGGTGGTGGCCACCACAAAGGACACCTTGCCGGTGGTCTGGTCGACGCTAAACAGCGCTACCACTCCGGACCGGTCGCCAAGCCGACCACGAATCTCAGTGGCCAGCGCGCGCAGGTCAGCGCCACCTACCCCGTCCGGAACCTGGGCCGCCACCAGTGCGGTTACGCCGACCTGCGCGGCCGTATCAGCCAGGGGTCCCGCCGAGGACAGCACCGCGCCGGCGCGCAGTTTCTCCAACTCACGCTCGGCCGCGCGCAGCCGTTCGGCGATCGCCCCGACGCGCTCGGGCAGCTCCTCGGGCCGCGCCTTGAACTGCTCGGCCAGCTGCGACACCAGCGCGTGCTCGCGGGCCAGGAAGCGGAATGCGTCCAATCCCACCAGTGCCTCCACCCGGCGGACTCCGGCCCCGATGGATGCCTCGGACAGCAGCTTGATCAGGCCGATGTCGGCCGAGTTGGGCACGTGGGTGCCCCCGCACAGCTCCTTGGAGTAGTCACCAATGGTGACCACCCGCACCGCGTCGCCGTACTTCTCGCCGAACATCGCAATTGCGCCGTCACGGCGGGCGTCGTCCATCGACATCACGTCGGCGGTGACCGGCAGCGAGCGCAGCAGCACGTCGTTGACCTCGTCCTCGACGTCGGTCAGCACGCTGGGTGGCACCGCACCGCCCGGGGAGGTGAAGTCGAAGCGCAGCCGGCCAGGCGCGTTGAGTGAACCAGCTTGGGCGGCACTGGTACCCAGTGCCTGGCGGATGCCGGCGTGCACCAGATGCGTCGCGGAATGAGCCCGGGCCACCGCGCGCCGGCGAGTCACGTCCACCTGCGCCAGGACCGGGTCGTCCAGATGCACCTCGCCGGAGACCACGGTGCCCCGGTGCACCGACAGGCCTTCGATCGGGGATTGCACGTCGGCGATCTCGATGGTGAACCCGTCGCCAATCAGGGTGCCAGTGTCAGCTTGCTGGCCCCCACCTTCGGCGTAGAACGGGGTGCGGTCGAGCACCACTTCCACGGCGCTGCCCTCACTGGCCGCGGGCACCCCGACTCCGTCGACGAGCAGCCCGATCACCTGGGCCTCAGCGGACAGCTCGGTGTAACCGAGGAAATGGGTGCGGTCATGCGCGTCGAGCACGCTGCGGTACTCGCTGAGGTCGCCGTGCGCGGAGCGGCGGGCCGCCGCGTCGGCTTTGGCGCGCTGGCGCTGCTCAGCCATCAGGGTACGGAAGCCGGCCTCATCGACAGACAGACCGGCTTCGGCGGCCATCTCCAGGGTGAGGTCGATAGGAAACCCGTAGGTGTCGTGCAGCTGGAAGACCTGGTCGCCGGACAGCTGCGTACCGCCTGCCTGCTGGGTCTGCGCCACCGCCAGATCGAAGATCCGCGACCCGGCGGATAGCGTTGCTAAAAAGGCCTCCTCCTCGACCCGGGCCACCGCCTCGATCCGCGGGTAGTCCGTGACCAACTCCGGGTAGGACGGACCCATCGTGTCCCGCACCACGGCCGTGATCTCACCGAGCACCGGTTCGGTCACCCCGAGCAGGCGCACGGAGCGCACGATGCGGCGCAGCAGCCGCCGCAGCACGTAACCGCGCGCCTCGTTGCTGGGCGTCACCCCATCGCCGATGAGCATGACGCCGGTGCGGGCGTGATCGGCGATCACTCGAAAACGCACGTCGTCGGTGGGATCAGTGCCGTAGCGCCGGCCGGAGAGCTGCTCAGCGACGGTGATCACCGGACGTAGCAGGTCGGTCTCGTAGACGTTGGGCACGTCCTGGAGCAGCAGTGCCACCCGCTCCACGCCCATCCCGGTGTCGATGTTCTTGGCGGGTAACGGATCGAGAATCGAGAAGTCACTCTTGCCCGGGCCGGTGGATGGCCCCCGCTCGTCCTGCATAAAGACCAGGTTCCAGATCTCCAGGAAGCGATCCTCATCGACGATCGGGCCGCCGGGGCGGCCGAACTTCGAGCCGCGGTCGATGTAGATCTCCGAGCTAGGCCCGCACGGGCCGGGGACGCCCATGGACCAAAAGTTGTCGTCCATGCCGCGGCGCTGAATGTGATCCGCCGGTATCCCGGCGACGGTGCGCCACAAGTGCTCGGCCTCGTCATCGTCGACGTACACGGTGACCCAGATGCGGTCTGGGTCGAACCCGTAGCCGCCGTCACTGACCGAGCCGGTCACCAGTTGCCACGCGTACTCGATCGCCCCTTGCTTGAAGTAGTCGCCGAAGGAGAAGTTGCCGGCCATCTGGAAGAAAGTGTTGTGTCTGGTGGTCTTGCCGACCTCGTCGATGTCGGGGGTGCGCACACATTTCTGGATAGAGGCAGCCCGGCTGTACGGAGGTGTCGCTTGACCGAGGAAATATGGCTTGAAGGGCACCATGCCGGCATTGACGAACAGCAGGTTTGGGTCGTCGACCAACAGCGATGCGCTGGGCACCACTGTATGTCCGGATCGTTGGAAATGGTTCAGGAATCGTTGGCGGATCTCGTGGGTCTGCACGGTTCTTCCTCGAAAGCTGATGAATAACGCAGGTGCATAGCGACTGAGGCCGGGACCATACGGTTGTCGCTCACGCTCGATGCGCTCCGACACGGGGGTCGATACCGGTCCGCGCAGTGACGGCCGCATGTAGCTCGGCCTCGCGCTCTACCATCCCAGCCCGAACGTCAGCGCCGAAAGAACCCACCGCGGTAGCCAGCTCACGCATCGCATCACTGATGTTTTCCGCTGCACCGGCCGGTGTCATACGCCGAGCTTTGGCGCTGGCCTTGCGACTCGCCGCAACTCCGGCAGCAATACCCAGACCGAACCAAAGTATCCGCTTCACCGCGTGTCCCCGTCCCGACGGCGCCCGCGTGGCCGGCGGCCAACGTCCTTGCGCTTGCGGCGGCGCATCGCCTTGCTCACGCCATAGGATAACGCCGCGACACGGACCAACGGCCCGCCCAGCGTGGCGGTGAACAGGGAGGTCAGCGCGGACACGTTGCCGCTCACCACCTGAGCGTTTGCGGTGATCCCGTCCAACCGCTCCAACTGGTTATTGACATGCGTGACGGTGGTGTTCGCGCCGATGAACAGCGGATCGGCTTCCGCACTGGCCTTGCGGATCGCCTGCGTCGCCTCGTCCAAGGTGCGCCCCAGCTTGATCAGGGGCACCGCGAGCAACCCTACCAGGATGACGAACGCGCCAGCGGCTATCAGCGCGGCGATTTGACCTGCCGACACGGGTCCTCCTTGGCCGATACAGCTGGGCGATCAGGCTACCGGGCCCGTTCACGCGCCGTCATGGTGGGCTGCCGTGGTGAAGGGCGCACGACGAGCTGGGCCGGGTGCGGATGGCTGAGGAAGTCGTGATGTGAGATCTCCCAGCCATACGCGCCGGCCAGCGGAAACACCGCGACATCGCCGACCCGGATCCGGTCGACCCAGACTTGCCGGGCGAGCACGTCACGGGGCGTGCACAGCTCACCGACCACGTCGATGCACTGTGCGTGCACCTCGGGTCGACTAAAGGGGTAGCGCCACCGTTCGACCGGCAGCACCGCAAGCGGGTGGCTGTAAGCCCAGGCGGCGGGTAGCCGGAAGTGGTGGGTCCCGCCGCGCAGCACCGCGAAATAGCGGCCGTGGGTGCACTTCAGGTCGACCACCTCCGCGGCGTACCAGCCAGCCTCGGCGACCAGGAAACGGCCCAGCTCGAAGATAAGCCGTACGCCGCCGGGTAGCCGACCGATCGCCGCGGCCAGGCCCTCGGAAAACACCGCCAGGTCGAAACCGTCACCGCCGGTGTAGGGCATGCCGATGCCCCCGCCGACGTCGATAACCTCCAGGTTGATCCGATGCCTGGCCGCCTGCTGCGCGCACCACGCCACGGTGTCGGTCACAAAGGTCGCGTGCGCCTGCGCGTCGACGTTGTTCGAGGCCGCATGCAGGTGAAAGCCGCGCAGCGTGACTCCTGGAAGGCAGCGGCACAGCTGGATCGTCTCCGGCAGTGAAGCCTCGTCGATACCGAACTGGGTGGCCGCCCCAGCCATTCGCAGCCGCCCGGGCAGCCCGCCATCACGCCGGTTGATCCGTAGTGCCACGGGAACCTGGACACCGAGCTCGGCGCCGATCATCCCGGCTCTGCGCAGCTCGTGCACGCTCTCGACGTTGAGCAGGTGCACACCGGCCTGCAGCGCGCTGGCGATTTGCGCGTCGGTTTTGGCCGGTCCCCCGAACACGAGCCTCGCCGCACCCGCAGCCACCGCCTTGCGGATCTCGCCCATCGACGCCACCTCAAACCCGTCGACCTGGGTCGCCAACGTGCTCAGCACCTCGGCATGGCTATTGGCCTTGACCGCGTAGTACAGCTCACATCGCCCGGTCAACGCTGCGCGCACCGCCTGTACCTGGGCCACCACCGTGTCCAGGTCGTAGACGTAGGCA
The DNA here is from genome assembly GCA_035276605.1 of Pseudonocardiaceae bacterium. Lineage (GTDB taxonomy): Bacteria > Actinomycetota > Actinomycetes > Mycobacteriales > Pseudonocardiaceae. Next base: position 6,722 of record DATELN010000092.1, read on the forward strand.
CACACCGGTTCGCCGGTGACGGCCTGCCCTTGCAACACCTCGCACACCCGCTCCCAGGCGGGTCCGGCGGGCTGCTGCGCCCGGAGCGTCAACGAGATGCCCCGTGCAGCGGGTTGCACACCGGCACGTACAGGTCACCGGCTGCTCTATCCAGCCGCATCCGGGCGAATGCTTTAACCGGCAGCGTGGGTCCGAACAGGACGGCACGGTCGGCGGTGACGTCCTCACACAGCTCCTGGTCAGCTGCCAAGTGGGTGAGAAGCCCGTCTAGCATCGCGCCGATCCGTCCCCATACCGCCCGCGGGTCGACGCCGCACCGGGTCACCAAGTGAGCGACGACCTCGCCGAGATGGTTCGACAGCACGGTATAAAGCACCTTGGCCCGCATTACCGCAACATCGTCGGTCACCGTCACGGCTCCAGGCCGGGGATCCAATGGCAATCCGTGCCGGCGAAGGCGGGGCAGGTAGATCCGCATCCCACCCCAGTCCCGCAACACCAACCGGGTGGGCACGGCATTGACAAAGGTGAAAATGCAGTTCTGCAGGTGAGCCTCCACCGCGATGCCGTACTTGGTCATCAAGATCATGGACACCGGTAATAGCAGTGCGGCGTACTCCTCGGCGAAGCGCAGACCCGCAGCCTCAAGGTTCGCCTCGTCGCGCGTCCGGCCGTATCGGGTGACGAGCTCAACGAGCACGGTGGAGTCCGTCACGGGCGCGCGGGCCGGCAGTGCACAGCCGGGCACGGGGAGTTCGTCGGGCTCCAGGTAGCCGGACAGGTCCCGGCGAACGAGCGCGGACAGTGCCCGGGAGCGTCGGTCGGCGTCCGGATCGTGTTCCGACGGCCGGTAACTCGCCCCGGCGAGCTCATCGAGCAGGACTATCCGATCGGTCAGGACCGGCTCACGGTCGATGACCTGACGCAGCAGCCTGCTGTATACCGGGCCGTTGTTTGTAGTGTGCGCCGAGATCGATCGCCGGGTTGAGCCGATCAGGGTGTCGAGAGCCGTCTTGACCAGCAGGCGCTGTCCCGCGGGTGAGCGCTCGGTGAGCAAGGTACGCACGCTTGACGTCGGCACACCGGCTAACCGGGCGGCGGGTACCGGTACCACCGTGCCCGCCGCGATCTGTTCCGTCATCAGCGGATAGACGACCTGTTCGAGCTGCCATTGGTGCACGGGCACGAACACGTAGTCAGCCGGGTCAAGCTGGTCTAAGCGGCAGTGCGCCCGAATGGCGGTGTCGAGCTGCGGATATTCGGTCCACAGCAGCTGCCCGACATCGCGGCCGTGCTCATCGGGGGTGGACTCGACACGTTCTCGCTTGATGCCCACCAGAATCAGCTCGGTCGAGGTCTGGGACTCCAGGTCATGGCGCAGCAAGTCGGCTGGTTGCATGCCCAGTCGGCCGCGCCCGCACGGGTGCAAGTTGTGGCCCTCAGTGTTGAGCCTTTCGAAGAACACCATCACGTCTTGAGGCATGTCTTGGGGGGTGTCGCGGGCGTTAAGGCGCTGGACAAGGCTCACGGTGTCCGGCGCGGCCAGTTCGGTCGCCACCTGGCGCAGGACAAGCCGCTGTTCCTCGGATCGGGTATAGGCGAGCGTGAGGTTGGCCACCGTGTCTGCGAGTTCGGCAGCAAATGATTGCCAGCGCGGTGCTGGCGCGTACTCGGCCAGGAACTCGACCAGATCCTGGGGCGCCTGGATCGCGATCGCCTCCGCACCACGCAAACCCAGCACCGGATCGGTCGGTTTGACGTTGTGAAACGCATGCTCGGCGCGGATGGGAAAGGCCAGCATGGCGCTGGACCCGAGCGCATCACCGAACTCCCGAACCAACCACGCCGATTGGCCGCCGGCGCCAAGCCGGCGGCTGGCCGTCCGGATCCCTCCGAGATCTTCCCGCCACAGCGCAGCCAGCAAGCGGTGCAGGACCACGGTCCGCGCCTTGGGCAGATGCTTGAGAAACCCGCCTGCGTAGTGCGGCGCGGTCGCCCGCAACGTCTGGTACATGCGCATCTCTTCAGGCGTGCGCGGCTGGACTTCAGTCTCTGGAGGAGAAATCATCCGGTGGGCGCCAACGGGTTGGGTACGGCCACCCACTGCGGGGCATGGGGATTGGCCGACAGGTGAACCCGCAACATCGACTTGGCCGGCAGCGTGGCGTCGAATAGGGCGGCTTGATCACGGCTGGCCTGGGCCGAGATAGCAGGGTCCGCGATAAGGGTGGCATAGGCGTCGCGGCAATACCGGGCAACCAGCTGCCATAGCCGGGCGTGCTCGGTTTGGCCGACCCTGGCGAGAGCGCTCACGAGCTGGCCGAGATTGGTATTGAGTAGGGGAAAGAACAAGGCAGCCCGCAGCTCGTCTTCGTCATCGGTGCGTAGTGCGCCGATCAGCGGCGGGGGGCACACGCCGCGGCCGGCCAGTCGTACCGGGCTGACCCGCACACTGCCGAAATCGCGGTAGAGCACGCGTGTCGGGGCGCCATTTCGTAACACCACGACGGCGTTTTGTCCGTGGGGTTCCAGTGCGATCCCCCATCGAGACAGCAACGCGAACAGCGCCGGTAGCAGGCGATCGCAGTATCGGGCAAGGAAGTGCATCGCAGGGTCACCGCTGCCGGCACCCGCGCGGTGGTGCGCGGATACCAACTCGTCGAGCGCATCGGCAAGGATCGGCCGGCCAGTCAGCGGCGAGCGAGCCGCCAGCGCCGCAACCGGAAGCGCCACCTCACCATCGCGGGCGTATCGCTCCGGTGACTCCCGGATGATCGCGGCCAGGCTCGCCGCAGCCTGCGCAGGTTCACCTGGATCCGGCCGGTAGCTGCCGCCGGCCAGTTCGGTGAGAATGACCAGCCGCCCACCAAAGCCGCGCTCCCGCCGGCAGATCTGCGCCAACAGAGCCGACATCATCGGGCCGTTGTGCACCGTGGGCGGCGAGACAACGCGGGTCGCGGTGGTCAGCCGGATATCGACGGACGTCTTGATATGGGCGGCTTGCCGGTCGGCCGCAGGCGCGAGGGTCCGCAGCGACAACAGCGGCCGAGCGAGAATCCCGGCTTGCGGGATAGCGATGACCCGCCCACAAGCAAGCGCATCGGCGTAGCGCTCCTGGAGGATCCGGTGCAGCTGCCATGGGTGTACCGGCAACAGGTCGTAGTCGGCTGGATCCCTCCCAGTACCGCGTAGGTGGACAGCGGCGGCGTCAGCGGCGTCTGGGTGCCAGCGGCGCAGCTCGTCGGTCATGGTTCGCCGTGCGGACGGCGGCTGGAACAACGCCGATCGGGCAACTGCGACGATCTTGATGGTGATGTCGTCAGTCCACTCCGGGGAATAGCTAAACAGTTCTTGCAGGGCCATCCCGCCGCGGAGCCGGGCGCACGGATGCAGCGGATGCCCGTCGACCACGGTCCGCTCGAACAGCGCAAGCGGGCTGAACGTCGGGTTGGCGGCGGCCTGGCGGGCCGCCCAGTGCAGCGTGTTGTCCTCGGCGGCTGCGTCTCTCGCCAGCCGTGCCCGCCGCCACGACTCAGCGACAAGCGCGAGCGCATGGTTGGCGACGCTGTCGCCCAGCTCGGCAGCCAAGTGCTGCCATCGGTCGCTAGCCGCCTGCGCCTGGCTCGGCCGCGCCGGGACCTGGGCCGCGAGCACTGACGTCAGCAACGTGACCGGGTGGTCGATCAGTCGCGGGACCGGTGCATGCAGGGTGACCGCCAGCCCCGGGGAGTGCTCGGCAAAGGGATCCGCGATGGTCAGCGGCGCCGACAGTTGGGTGCCGTCGGGCAGCATGATCTGGGCACGACCATTGCTTGACCGCGCGACACAACCGGCGATCTGCTCCCGCGACAGCGCCACCCATAGCTTGCCTAGCGCCACCGCCCGGGCTTGCCGCGCGGCGCTGGGGAAGCTGGCCGCCAGCTGCGGATAGGCGGTACGTAGCGCCGCGAGCGCGGCCTGTTCCGCCCCGGTGCCAGCGCCCACGTCCCCATCCTGCTGGTTAGGGCACGCTAAGTCCAGATTGCTGTAACACTGCGTTAGTGCTCGCGGACGATGCGGCGCAGCTTGGGTAAACGAGCCGCGATCGGCGCTTCGGCCCCGCGGTCGTTGGGCTGGTAGTAGTCGCGGCCTACCAGCTCGTCCGGCGGGTACTGCTGGGCCAGCACGCCTTCCGGTACGTCGTGCGGGTACCGGTATCCTTGGGCGTGCCCGAGGCGGGCGGAGCCCGCATAGTGCCCGTCGCGCAGATGCGCCGGGACCGGCCCGGTCGCGCCGGCCCGGACGTCGGCCAGCGCTGCGTCAATCGCGGTGATCACCGCGTTGGATTTGGGTGCGGTGGCCAGGTGCACAGTGGCCTGGGCCAGCGCTAGCCGGCCTTCGGGCATCCCGATGAACTGCACCGCGTGGGCGGCAGCAACCGCGGCCTGCAGCGCCGTCGGGTCGGCCATCCCGATGTCCTCGCTGGCGTGTACCACCAACCGGCGGGCGATGAACCGGGGATCTTCGCCGGCCTCCACCATGCGCGCCAGATAGTGCAGTGCCGCGTCGACATCGGACCCGCGGATGGCCTTAATGAACGCGCTGATCACGTCATAGTGCTGGTCGCCCGCCCGGTCATAGCGCACCGCGGCCCGATCCACCACAGTTTCAATGCAGGCCAGGTTCACCACCGAGCCGCCCGTGGAGATCACCGCATCGGCGGCGGTCTCCAGTACGGTCAGCGCTCGCCGAGCATCCCCGACAGCGAGCCGAACGAGATGGTCCTCAGCGGTGGGCTCCAGCGCGATGGATGCGCCAAGACCGCGGGAGTCAGTCAGCGCTCGCCGGATCAACATGCGCACGTCGTCATCGGACAGCGGGTGTAGCTGCAGCACAAGGGATCGCGAGAGCAGTGGCGACACCACGGAGAAGAACGGGTTTTCGGTGGTCGCGGCGACCAGCAGGATGATCCGATCCTCGACCGCTCCGAGCAGGGCATCCTGCTGGGTGCGGGAGAAGCGATGTACCTCGTCGATGAATAGGACGGTGGCGTTGCCGTCCCCTCGACCCAGCCTTCGACGGGCTGCGTCGATCACCGCCCGGACCTCCTTGACCCCGGCTGACAGCGCCGACAACGCCTCGAAAGGTCGGCCAGTCACGTGCGAAATCAAGCGAGCCAGGGTGGTCTTTCCAGTGCCCGGCGGCCCGTACAGGATCACCGACACGGCCGCGTCTCCCTCGACCAACCTGCGTAGCGGGCTGCCCGATTTCAGCAAGTGGTCCTGGCCGACGACTTCGTCGAGGGTGGTCGGTCGCATGCGGACCGCCAGCGGTGCCGTGGCGGACAACCGCTGCTCGGCGAGATGTTCGGCTTGCGCCGCGAACAGCCCGTCATCGAAAAGGGCCTGATCGGTGTCCACACCGCGACGGTACCGCCGCGGACCAGTCGAGTACGTCAGCCTGGGGTTCTAGCCCTTCGCGGCCGGCTTTGCGTCTACCCCGGCCTCGGCACGCTGTTCGGCAGTGATGGGGGCTGGTGCGCCGGTGAGCGGGTCCAGGCCACCACCGGACTTCGGGAAAGCGATGACGTCGCGCAGTGAGTCAGCACCGGTGAGCAGCATGCAGATGCGGTCCCACCCGAAGGCGATGCCCCCGTGCGGCGGCGGACCGTAGCGAAACGCCTCCAGCAGGAACCCGAACTTCTCCTGTGCCTCCTCGGCGGCAATACCCAGCACCCGAAACACCCGCTGCTGCACGTCGGACTGGTGGATACGGATCGACCCACCGCCGATCTCATGACCGTTGCAGACCAGATCGTAGGCGTAGGCCAGGGCGGATCCGGGGTCCTGCTCGAACCGGTCGATCCACTGTGGCGTGGGCGCGGTGAACGGGTGATGCACCGCAGTCCACCCGCTGTGTCCTATCGCAACATCACCGCTGTTCTCGACTGGCTCGAACAGTGGCGCGTCGATCACCCAGGCGAACGACCAGGCCGACTCATCGATCATGCCGCACCGCCGGCCGATCTCCAGCCGCGCGGCGCCGAGCAGGGCACGAGCCTGGCGAGGATCTCCGGCGGCGAAGAACACGCAGTCCCCTGGGTTGGCCCCGACCGCCTTTGCCAGGCCGTCCCGCTCGTGCTCGGCGAGGTTACGGGCCACCGGGCCGGACAGCTCACCTTCGGTGCCGATGAGCACATAGGCCAGGCCCTTGTGGCCTCGTTGCTTCGCCCAGTCCTGCCAGGCATCGAGTTGGCGGCGAGATTGAGCTGCGCCACCGGGCATCACGACCGCCCCCACGTAGGCAGCTTGGAAGACCCGGAACGGGGTGTCGACGAAGTACTTGGTGAGTTCGGTGAGTTCGAGACCGAAGCGCAGGTCGGGCTTGTCGGTTCCGTACCGCGCCATCGCATCGAGGTAGCTGAGCCGGCTGATCGGCAACTCGATCTGATGACCCGCCAGCTCCGACCACAATGCGGCGATCACCTTCTCGCCCAGCGATATCACATCGTCTTGCTCGACGAAGCTCATCTCGATGTCAAGCTGGGTGAACTCGGGTTGCCGGTCGGCGCGGAAATCCTCGTCGCGATAACAGCGAGCAATCTGGTAATAACGTTCAAGCCCGGCGACCATGAGCAGCTGCTTGAACAGCTGCGGTGATTGCGGGAGCGCGTACCAGCATCCGGGCTGAAGGCGGGCGGGAACGAGAAAGTCGCGGGCGCCTTCTGGGGTGGATCGGGTCAGGGTCGGAGTTTCCACCTCGACGAATTGTTCGTCGTGCAGCACGGCCCGAGCGATCCGGTTGGCCTCGCTGCGCAGTCGCAGCGCGGCCGCCTGACTTGGCCGCCGCAGATCGAGGTAGCGGTGGCGCAGCCGCACCTCCTCGCCGACTTCTAGATGCTCGTCCAGCGGGAACGGCAACGGCGCCGATTCACTGAGCACCGTCAGTTCCTCGGCGGTGACCTCGATATCACCAGTGGGCAGGTCCGGGTTCTCATTGCCCGCGGGACGCTCCGCCACGGTGCCGGTGACCTGGAGACAGAACTCCGCGCGCAGCCGGTGCGCTCGCTGCGCCATGGCGCCTTCACGGAAGACCACCTGCGTCACTCCGGAGGAGTCCCGCAGATCGATGAAGATCACTCCGCCGTGGTCGCGGCGCCGGGCTACCCAGCCGGCAAGGGTGACGGTCTGCCCTGCGTGCTCGGCGCGCAGCGTGCCGGCAGGGTGCGTACGCATCACGGGCGGTGGCTCCTCGATTTCCAGCGATGAAATCTAACTCTGCAGAGGCTAGCCGCGCCGCCACCGGGGCAGTCGCCCTATCCCCTCGTCAGAGCAGGCTTGGCTGCTCAGCCTCTGCATGACTCAGTGAGGCACGAGCCGGCACGGGTCCTGCCCGCGGCGCGGTACGCCGAACCGGCCGTAGCCGGGTTTGCTCAGCTGACACGCGCCCGACACCATAGCGCCGGGCCAGCTCGGCTACCTGGGTGGAGATGCTGCGCTGGTAAGTCTTCGGGGCGTAGGCGCTGGATCCGTACAGCTCGTGATAGCGCGGCACCAGTTGCCGATGCTCACGGTTTAGCCAAGCGAAGTACCACTCCCGTGCTCCCGGGCGTAGGTGCAGCACCAGTGGAGTGACGCGGCGTGCCCCGGCCTCGGCGATGGCGCGCACCGTCGTCTCCAGCTGGCTGGATGAGTCGCTGAGATAGGGCAGGATCGGGGCCATCAGCACGCCGCACCCAATGCCCGCATCGGCGAGTGTGCGGCATACGCCAAGCCGGGCACGTGGCGACGGGGTGCCGGGTTCCACCTGCCGCCACAGCGTCTGGTCGACGCACCCGACCGAGACGTTGACCGAGACATCGGTGACGTTCGCAGCCTGCCGGAGCAGCTCAAGATCACGCAGCACCAGGGTTCCCTTGGTAAGGATTGAGAACGGGTTGCGCGCGTCGCGAAGGGCCTCGAGGATGCCGGGCATCAGGCGGTAGCGTCCTTCGACTCGCTGGTAGGGGTCGACGTTGGTACCCATCGCGATGTGATCTCCTGCCCACCGCGGGGAGGCAAGCTGCTTACGGAGCAGCTCCGGAGCGTTGATCTTGACCACGATCTTGGTGTCGAAATCGAGACCACTGTCGAGATCGAGGTACTCGTGCGTCCGTCGCGCAAAACAGTTGTGCGATACTACACCGTTCGCGATGAAGTCTCCGGTCCCGGTCGTGATGTCATACATCGGCAGTTCCATGCCGAGGTCCTCTATCGAGACCACCCTCAGGCGAGTTTTGTTTTCGATCGCCATGCCAGCAATCGACTGCTTCCGGCTGATCGCTGGGTCGACGGTGTGAAAGAAGCGAAGCTGCTCACAAATTCCACCGAGTAGCCGCACGTACCGGAGATCATTGGGTCTTTCAGATTCTTCAACGACAAAAGTGAACTTGAAGCGCGACAAAGATGAAATCACCGCGCCGATGATCTCGGAGTCAGTATTGGCGATCTGGAAGATGCCGCGGGAAAAACTTCCCCCGGCATCGAATATCCCGGCCAAGAACCCTTTGCTCCAAGCATCGCTAGGGCATTCGGGCCAGCGGATAATGTCGTTGATTGCCTCGAAGACTCCTTGCGCCTGGTTGCGTATCGCCGATATTTTTCGCCGACTACCGTCAGCAGCCCGAAACTGGAACTCGAACTCGTCGGTGTGCACACCGGCGTCGGCGAGGTAGCGGCGAGTCCTCCCCAGCGCATCAAGATCGATCAACGCGAGGCGAAAGCGATGATATAAATGTGTCCCGCGCTGATCCTCGTTGGCCCGATGCGCATAGGAATAAGTTCCGAGGTGCGCATCGCCGCGGATCATGCCACACAGATAACCGCGACGGTACTCCGGCGAGTCCTTCGGCGGTGCGGCGAATTGTCCGGTCCCCATGAGCTCGTTACCAGTAGTCAAGTACGGGCGACGGCCGGCATCGCTCATCCGACCTATTACGTGTTTCCAGCCCCGGTTGGTGAGGAAGCGATGATCTCCACTGGCGACGAGATGTGTCCCATCCTCGAGCGTGATGCGGTATGCCGGTTTGACGGTCCGCCAGTGAGCCAACACGTTGGTGCGGGCATAACGCCGGTTGCAGCCGTCCCAGACCGTGCCATAGATCGCGTCGCCGACACGCAGGTCCATCAGGAGCTTAGTTGCTCCATCAGCCATGAGGATCGGCGTCTCGCCCTGAAGGCAATAGCGGCACGCATGGCTGCAGCCCCGGTAAGGGTTCACGGTCCACTCGAAGGGCATCCGGGAGCCGCCCGGTACCTTGTTCAGCACCGAACGGGCCCGCACCTCGTAGAACGTCATCCCGCGGAACTCCGGGGTATCGAAGGTGCGCGTGATAACGTCGCCCGCCCCGAACAACGCACCCTGGGCGCAGGCAGCGGAGTTATCGGACAGCGTCAGGTTGTCCCATCGCACCGGCCCACTATATCGAACTCATGTTCGACCCGCCAGGAGGCGTGCCCAACCTGATGAGTGCACTGGACAACAGGACCGGACGGCACCGTCACCGCGGGAACCGCGAGCCAGCGACCGAGGCGTTCCATGTCCATGGTCACGGTCACGGTCACGGAGCCGGACATGGACCGCCGCTTGCGGCTTCGCGCCGGGTCCGCGTGTTGCTGGCCGCGGCACTCATACCGGTCGCGCTGGCCATCGTGGTCGGCCTGTGGCTGACCTGGCCGGGTGACCCGCCTCGCGGCAAGGTGGATGTCGGGTTCGGGTTGCGCCCAGTGCAGGGTCAGGTGCTTGCCGCCAACTCAGCCCCGTGCACGAGCGGTAACAACGGCGCCGGCCAGGCCAAACAATGTATCTCGCTCAACGTCTTACTCACCAACGGCGACTCACCGGGCGTGATGATCCAGCAGGTGCTACCCGACGAACCGAGCACGCCCCACTTCACCGCCGGCGACGACATCGTGCTGGCCTACACCGGCGGCAACCCCTCCGAGTCGGAGTCCTACCAGGTCCAGGACTTCCAACGAGGCAGCTCCATGCTTTGGCTGGCCGCGCTGTTCGCCGCCGCGGTGCTGCTGTTGGGCCGGTGGAGAGGCCTCGCCTCACTGTTCGCCCTGGGCTTTAGTTTTCTCGTCCTAGCGGTCTACCTATTTCCGGCGGTCCTCACCGGCGCGAGCCCAGTGGTCGTCGGTGTGCTGGCCGCCGGCGTGATCATGTTCGGCGTGCTCTACCTCACTCATGGATTCTCCGCGCAGACCTCTAGCGCGGTGCTGGGCACGGTGTTGAGCCTTGCGCTGATCGGCATGCTGGGGACCGCCTTTTCCGCAGCTACCCGACTGACCGGACTCGATGACGACACCGCCAAGCTGATCGGAGTCCTCGGCCACGGGCTCGACACCCGGGGATTGCTGCTGGCCGGGATGGTGATCGGGGCCCTCGGCGTGCTCGATGACGTCACGGTCACTCAGACCAGTGCGGTATGGGAACTACGTCGGGCCAATCCCGAACTCGGCATCCGGGCGCTCTACACCTCTGCCCTTCGGATCGGCCGGGACCACATCTCCTCCGCGGTGAACACCTTGGCGCTGGCCTACACCGGTGCCGCGCTGCCGGTTCTGCTGATCTTCTCGCTGTCCGGGCAAGGTTTCGGCACCATGGTCACCACCCAGGACATCGCTCAGGAGGTGGTGCGCACTCTGGTCGGCAGCATTGGGCTAGTCGCCGCCGTCCCGATCACCACAGCCATCGCCGCGGTGGTCGCCCGCCACGACGACGTCGAGCCCACCGCATAGCGGGTCGACTCCAGCGCCAGCGTTGTGGTCCAGGCAGCCCCGGAGCAGGCTTGATCGTCAGAACTGAGCGCCCAAGTGCAGCGTCCCTCAATGCTGGTGCGTGACTGCCATCAGTGATCTTCCGGGACAAGCGACGGCCGGCGGCCGCAGGTTGGTAGTCGTTAGCGACGCCTCCAAGGCGGGTTGGTAGCTCTTGAAGGGCTACAGACCACGGGGGCGACCGGGGGCAGCCAGGCCGTGCAGGAACGGGTTGGTGGCGCGTTCTTGGCCGATGGTGGTCGTCGGGCCATGCCCGGGCAGCACGGTAGTCGCGTCGTCCAGTACCAGAATTTTGTCCCGCAGCGAGGCCAGCATCTGCTGATGGTCACCACCGGGTAGGTCGGTGCGCCCAATTGAGCCGGCGAACAACGTGTCTCCCGCCACCAGCAGGCCCTGCCCGTCGCCAGCTACCGAACGGAAGGTCACCGACCCACGGGTGTGACCCGGAGTGTGGTCCACCGTGAAGCTCAACCCGGCCAGTTCCAGGACCGTGCCGTCGGCCAGTTCCCGCACGGCGCGCGGCTCGCGAAGCTCAATCCGGCCACCGAAAAGCTGACGCACGTCGGTCGAGAACGCGCGCATCGGGTCGGACAGCAAGACCCGATCCTCCGGGTGGATCCAGGCCGGGATGTCGTTGCCATCGCAGACCGGGGTCACCGCGAAGATGTGGTCGAAATGCCCGTGCGTGAGCAGCACCGCTACCGGATCCAGACGGTGCTCGCGCAACATCTGGTCCAGCGGCTCCTCGGCACCCTGCCCCGGATCGACCACCACGCAAGGGCCACCAGCCTCGGCAGCAAGGACGAAGCAGTTCGCTTGAAAAGAACCAGTCGGAAAGCCTGCGGCGAACATAGGTCCACCCTAAGACGGAGGTTGACGTCCGGCTCACCCACCGGCGACCTAGACTGCGCGGCGATTCGTTACCGAGCCACAGGAGTCCCGGGTGCCCACTAACGAGCAGCGTCGTGAGGCCGCGAAGCGCAAACTGGATCGCCAGCTCGCCCGGCGCGCGCAGCGCACCAAGGCCCGTCGCCGAAACACCGTGGCCGGCGCCGTGATCGCGGTGGTACTGGTGATCGGCGTTGTGGTGCTGATCAAGTTGCTGCCTAGTCATGACCGCGGCGTCAACGCCGCCAAGCCGGCCCCGCAGGCCACCCAGTCCAAAACGGACACCCTGCGTCCGGACAGCAAGCCGGCGGCTGCGCCAGTCCGGCCCAAGCCACTGCCTGCCTTCGTCAACTGCCAGTACCCGGTAACACCGCAGCCTGCCGCCCGGCCGGTGAAACCACCACTGGCCGGCGACACCGATGCCAAAGGCGCCGTGGCAGCAACCATGCAGACCTCGGCAGGCCCGATCGGCCTGACCCTGGACCGCGCACTGGCTCCGTGCACCGTCAACAGCTTCCTTAGCCTGGCCAAGCAGGGCTACTACACCAACAGCCCCTGCCACCGGCTGGTCACCAACCCGACGCTGCACGTTCTGCAATGCGGTGACCCGACCGGTTCGGGTGCCGGCGGGCCGGGATACACGATCCCCGACGAGGTATTCCCGGAGTTGACCTACGGGCGCGGCTACGTTGCGATGGCCAACACCGGGGAGCCCAACAGCGGTGGAAGCCAGTTCTTCTTGATCTACGGACAGACCGAGCTGCCGCCCCAGTACACCGTCTTCGCCACGATCCCGCCGGCGGGTCTCAAAGTCCTCGACCAGATCGCCAAGGCGGGCGACGACGGGTCACTGGAACCCTCTCCCGGTGGCGGCAAGCCGAACCAACCGGTGACCATCACCGCTATCGACGTTCCGGCTACCTGACGCTTCAACTGGACGACGTGACGCGGTACACGTCGTAGACACCTTCGATGTTGCGCACCGCGCGCAAGACGTGTCCCAGATGTTTGGGATCACCCATCTCGAAGGAGAACCGGCTGACTGCCACCCGATCTCGCGTGGTCGTGACCGAGGCCGACAGGATGTTGACCCGGCCATCCGCCAGCACTTTGGTGACATCGGACAGCAGCCGGTGCCGGTCCAGCGCCTCAACCTGGATGCCGACCAGAAACACCGATGACGATGATGGTGCCCACTCCACGTCGACCAACCGATCGGGCTGTGCGCGCAGCGCGTCCGCGTTGGTGCAATCGGTGCGATGCACGCTGACCCCGCTGCCCCGGGTAACGAAGCCAAGGATCTCGTCGCCCGGAACCGGTGTGCAGCACCGGGCGAGTTTGGCGTAGACGTCGGCGCCACCACGCACTCGCACGCCGGAGTCACCGGAAGGTCGGCGGCGTTGGATGGTGGACGGGGTGGCCCGTTCGGCTAGTACGTCATCCGCGCCCTCCTCGCCGCCGAGCAGCGCAACCAAGCGTTGCACGACATGGCGAGGGGACGCGTGGTGCTCACCGACAGCCGCATACAGGGCGCTGACGTCGGGGTAGCGCAGTTCTCGGGACACCGCGACCATCGACCCGGCGGACACCAACCGCTGCACCGGTAATCCGACGCGGCGCAGTTCCTTGGCGATGGCGCTCTTGCCCGCCTCGATGGCCTCCTCGCGTCGCTCTTTGGCGAACCATTGCCGAATCTTGGCCCGGGCACGAGGTGAGGCGACGAAAGACAGCCAATCCTGGCTGGGGCCGGCGCCTTCAGCCTTCGACGTGAAGATCTCCACAACTTCGCCGTTTTCCAGCTTGCGCTCCAGCGCCACGAGCTGGCCGTTGACCCGCGCGCCGATGCAGCGATTGCCCACCTCGGTGTGCACCGCGTAGGCGAAATCGACTGGGGTGGAACCCGTGGGCAGTGTGATGACCTCGCCCTTGGGGGTGAAGACGAAGATCTCGCGAGTGGCCAGGTCGTAGCGCAACGACTCCAGGAACTCGCTGGGGTCGGCGGCTTCCCGCTGCCAATCCAGCAGCTGGCGCATCCACGCCATCTCGTCGACGTCGATGCTCCCGTTGGGGGCGCCGTTGTGGGTGCCGCGGGTTTCCTTGTACCGCCAGTGCGCGGCGATGCCGTACTCCGCGGTCCGGTGCATGGCACGAGTGCGAATCTGCACCTCGAGCGGTTTGCCGTCTGGTCCGATCACCGTGGTGTGCAGGGATTGGTAGACCCCAAATCGGGGCTGTGCAATGTAATCCTTGAACCGTCCAGGCATCGGCTGCCACACCGAGTGCACAACACCGATCGCGGCGTAACAATCGCGGACTTCCTCGACCATGATCCGTACCCCGACCAGGTCGTGGATATCGTCAAAATCACGGCCGCGGACGATCATCTTCTGGTAGATCGAGTAGTAGTGCTTCGGCCGGCCCTCGACGGTCGCGGTGATCCGCGCCGCAGCTAGTTGGGCGGACACCTCATCAATCACAGTCCGCAGGTAGGTGTCCCGGGATGGGGCGCGATTGGCCACCAGGCGCACGATTTCGTCGTACTTCTTTGGATGCAGGATCGCGAAAGACAGGTCTTCCAGCTCCCACTTGATGGTGGCCATACCTAGCCGGTGAGCCAGCGGGGCGAAAACCTCCAGGGTCTCCCTGGCCTTGCGGGCCTGCTGTTCCGGCGGCAGGAAGCGCATGGTGCGCATGTTGTGCAGCCGGTCGGCCAATTTGATCACCAGCACGCGAGGGTCACGGGCCATCGCGATGACCATCTTGCGGATGGTCTCGGCCTCAGCTGCCTCGCCTAGCTTGACCTTGTCCAGCTTGGTGACGCCGTCGACGAGGTGCGCGACCACCGCGCCGAAGTCCTCGGCCAGGCGGCCTAGCGAGTAGTCGGTGTCCTCCACGGTGTCGTGCAGCAGGGCGGCCACCAGGGTGGTGGTGTCCATCCCCAGCTCGGCCAGAATCGTCGAGACCGCCAGCGGATGGGTGATGTAGGGGTCACCGGACTTGCGTTTTTGATCGGCGTGCTTCTCCTCGGCGATGTCGTAGGCGCGCTGCAGCAGTGCCAGATCCGCCTTGGGATGCAACTCCCGGTGCACCGCGGCAAGCGGTTCAAGCACCTGCCTGACGGGACCAGGGCGGGACGTGATCCGGCGTGCCAAGCGGGCCCGAACCCGACGGGTGGCCGAAGGCGGCCGTTGGGGAGCCGTGGCTGGATCCGAGCCAGCCGGCGGCGCCTCAACGCGCCGCAGGTCCTGACTCACCGCGCCCTCCCGCCATTGACAATCATCAGATTGGTAGATCTTTAGGGTACCGCTCGCGTTGTCTGGCCAGATCCCCCCGCAGCGCCCCGGCGCACTCGGCGGAATCAGACCGTGACCAAAGCACGCAGCTGCCGACCGGACAGCCGATCGCGGCCGCGCAGCGAAGCGATCTCCAGCAGGACCGCGATGCCGCTGACGGTAGCTCCGGCGCGCTCGACCAACGCACAGGTCGCCGCTACCGTGCCGCCAGTCGCCAAGACGTCGTCGACCACCAAGGCCCGCTGATCTGGTTGGAGGACATCGTGGGCCAATTCCAGCGATGCGACACCGTACTCCAAGGCGTAGCTTTCCCGGTCGGCTACGACAGGTAATTTGCCGGGTTTACGAACTCCGACCACGCCAGCCCCTAGCGCGTAGGCCACCGCGGCACCGAGCAGGAAGCCACGGGCCTCTACACCAACCACCACATCGATTTGCTGGCCAGCGATGATCAACCCATCCACTACTGCGCGAAACGCCGCCGCATCGGCGAATACCGGCGCGAGATCGCGAAAAAGCACTCCTGACTGCGGAAAGTCCGCGACCTCACGGATCAGCGGCCGGATCAAGCTTTCCAGGTCCACGTTCGATGTTCGATCTGGATCTACCTGGTTCCCGTCTTGCCCGCGCCTCTGAAATCCCTAGGACCTTGCTGGGACAGCGTCCTCGGCGGTCCGAATGAATCGCTGCTGACGTCTGGCCGACCAGCCCGCGCCGTCGTCTTTCTCGATACCTGAGCGTCGACCTGGTAGGAGGAGCTTCGGGCGGCGCGGAAGTCCTTTTCAGGCCAGGCCTTGCTCTGGGTCGGAAGAGATTTCGGATTCTCTACCGGCTTCTCTACCGGCGCCGCCGACGGAACCGGCAAGGGCAAGCGCACCGGCGCCGGTAGCTGTACCGGCACCTCGAGCGGGGGCAGCGGAGCAGGCAACGCTATCGGGATCGACACCTCAGATGGCGATTCATCGGAATCTGGCGCCTGTTGCTCCGGGTTCACCGTGGTACAGGGATGGATATCGGCATCCAGCTGACCGGTGCATGCGCGGGTGGACCGGTCTGGTGAGGACTCGGCACTCGCGCCTTCCGGTAGGGCAGGGCGCTGCGGAACCGTGTCGGGATGAGTCTGCTCGTACGGCGCAGTGTGAACCTTCGCATCAGTAATAGGCGATGCCGGCGGTCGCGCGCCCGCGACCAACGCGCCTTTCCGCACCTTCACCGCCGATGCCGGGGCGCGGTCCGCAGGGCTCCCGTTGGTGACCACGCGCATCGCCACCGGACCACGATCCGGTTCAGGAAATGCCAACACCGGCGGCCTGCCACCAGAGCCGAAGATGTCGATACCGGGAATGACAGCCAACGGCGGGCTGGATAAGCCGGCGGCCAAGACCAACGCGCCACCCACCACCGCGGCCAGCCGAACGTGGCGGCCATAGCCCAGGTGACGGGTAGCACTGATTTTCCGGCTCAGGGCGGGGATGTCAGCAAGCGTCGAGCGGGGGGCCAGATACGCCGCCAGTTCCCGGCGCCCACGCCGTTCCCAGCCAGGCTCGGTCGCCCGAGCGGCCACATCGCTGACGGCGGCAAGCAAGCTGCCCGCATCGGGCCGGCTGCCTGGGTCCTTGGCGAGACCGCGCAACACCAACTCCCGCATCGCTTCGGGGAGCACCTCGACTGGAGCCACGCTGCCCTGGTGCTTGGCCGCAAGCTGCGCCGCGTCAGCAGCGTAGAACGGCGGCGCGCCAACCAGGCACTCGAAAAATGTGACAGTGGCGGCGTACACGTCGCCACTCTCCCGGCTTGTAGCAGCACCGCTCCACTGTTCGGGCGCGAGGTAAAACGGTGTGGACTGGGCAAGTCGGCGCCGACCGTCAGCTGTCCAAAGCCCGAAGTCGAACAGCCGCGCTCGGCCGGCAGAGGTCAGGATCACGTCATCTGGCTTGACGTCACCGTGCGCAAGTCCCACCCGGTGACATGCCGCCAATGCCAGCAGCATGTCCTTGAGGACGACCAACGCAGCCTCGGTGCCAATCGCACCATGAGCGCGCAGCAGCGATCGCAGCGTCGCTCCGTTGATGTGCTCGCCGATGACGGCCGCGCCCTGCTCGTCGTCAACGTATCGGTAGACGCGGGCGACTCCGGCCTGGCGAAGTCTGGTCAACCGCGCGCACTCGCCCGCGAACCGGGCGCGAAACTCGGCATCGGCGAGTAGGTCCGGCGAGAGGTAGGTGATTGCAAGAGCTTTGCGAGTGATGGGGTGACGGGCGAGCACCCGCCGGCCCACCGGGTCTTCACGCACCTGTCGCAGTTGCACAGCGCCTGGAACGGCCCACCCCGCCATACCAGATCCTCCCTGGTCACCCCGCCCAGCGCCGCCCCCTTTCGTCACTCCTCGGAGCGACGTTCGGCGCCTGACTACTGAGCGTTCTACTAAATGGGCCTGGAGGCAAGGACTAGGTGGGACAACACACCACATAGGTGATGGGAGGGAGAAAAACCGTAGCGGCTTGTCGACGCGTTGTTACGCTCTGCAACGATCACCACAGAGTGTAATCATGCGAGCTTGATGGGTTAGCGGCGTGACGACCTGCCCGCTTTGCCCGACGGTCTATTGCTCTTACCGGCAGGCTGCCTGCGGGAGGCAGCGGGTGCATCCTTGGCGCTGGATGGGGAGTCACCGTGAGGATCCTGGCCGGAGGTCTGGTCCTCGGCGCTGTCCTCCCCGGACGTAGCCGGCATCGCCTTGCGGGCCAGCTTCTCCCGGCGCGCAGCGACCCGCTCGGCTTGCTGCCGGTAGGCCGGTCTGCTCATGGTGAAGTCGACCACCAGCGGGGTCGCCAGCAGGATCGAGGACATGGTCCCGGCCACGATGCCTACCATTTGCACCAAGGCGAGATCCTTGAGCGTTCCGACGCCCAGCAGTCCGACGCCGATTACAAGCAAGCTCAGCACCGGCAGTACCGCGATCAACGAGGTGTTGATCGAACGCATCAAGGTCTGGTTGATTGCGAGGTTGGCGGCTTCAGCATAAGTTCGTCGAGTCAGGCCGAGCAGTCCACGGGTGTTCTCCTGGACCTTGTCGAACACGACGACGGTGTCGTAGAGCGAGAAGCCCAGAATGGTGAGCAAACCGATGACCGTTGCCGGTGCCACCTCGAATCCGACGAGCGAATAGATACCGGCAGTCACCAGCACGTCATGCGCGACGGCGATCAGCGCCGCCAGCGCCATCCGGGGCTCGAAATAAATCGCCAGAAAGACGCTGACCAACGCCAGAAACACCACCAAAGCGATCAGCGCCTGCCGGCTGATCTCGCCGCCCCAGGTGGCACTCACCGCGCTGTCACTGATCGCCTGCTCGCTGGGACGGCCGTCCCTACCCAGCGGCCGTAGCTGATCGAACAGTGCCTTTTTCACCACGAACGAGGTGCGGGCGTCCAGCGCCGTAGAGCGGATCAAAATACTTGCCGCGGAGCCGGTACCGACGGTTTGGGTCGACTCCGGAGCATGCCCGACGGCGTCGGCGAACACCCGCTCAACCTGCTGGGTGGTGATGACGCCACCCGCTCCTTGAGCCGGAAGCTGTATTCGAGTGCCGCCTTCGAAGTCGATACCGAGGTTGAAGCCCCGTAGCAGGATCGACGCGAGGCACACCACGACGAGCAGGCCAGACAGCGAATACCAGATACGCCGACGCCCGACGATGTCGAATGCGCCGGTTCCGGTGTACAGGCGTCCTAACGCGCCGGCCATCAGGACCCCTTCCCAGCCGTCGCCAGCTCCGATCGGCTGGCGGCCCCCGCTCGCTGCGCGGCTCCGAGTCCGGACAGCGCCGGCTGGGACAGCAGCGGAGACTGCGATGCCATCGCCACCAGCGGATGGGTAGCGAGGAAGACCACCACCAAGTCGAGCACCGTGGACATGCCGAGAGTGAAGGCGAAGCCCTTCACCTGCCCGACGGCCAGAATGTAGAGCACTGCGGCGGCCAGGAAGCTCACCGCGTCCGCCGACAGGATGGTGCGGCGGGCCCGCACCCAGGCACGAGGCACTGCGGAGCGGAACGTTCGGCCGTCTCGAACCTCATCCTTGAGGCGCTCAAAGAAGATCACGAAGGAATCCGCTGTGATGCCGATCGCGACGATGAACCCGGCCACCCCGGCCAAATCGAGGGTGAACCCGATCCATCGCCCGAGCAGTACCAGCACGGCGTAGACGATGATTCCCGACAACGCCAACGACAAGATCGTCAAAACGCCGAGTGCACGGTAGTAGAACAGGCAGTAGACGAAGACCACGACCAGCCCGAGCATCCCGGCAAGCAGGCCTGCCCGAAGTGACGACAGGCCTAGCGTGGCCGAGACCGTCTCGGATTCCGAGGCTTGGAACGACAGCGGTAAGGAGCCGTACTTGAGTATGTCGGCCAGGTTCTTGGCCTCGGTCTGGGTGAAGCTGCCAGTGATGCGAGTCTGCTCACCGGGCAGGATCGCGGAGGTGATCTGCGGCGCCGACACCACTTCGGTATCCAGCACGAACGCCGACTGCTTACCGATGTTGCTTTGGGTGTACTGGCCCCAGATGTCTTCGCCCTGGGGCTTGAGGTCCAGCATGACCTGATATCCCGGACCGTCCGGTCTCGGCCCCCACGACGCGTTGGAGATTTGCTCACCAGACAGGAATGCAGGGCCCAGCAGGTACTTGGCGGTACTGTGCTGATCGCAGGTCACCAGCGGCAAGTTGGGGTCGTCGTTGCCGCGTAGCGGGTTGGAACCAGTGCAGTTCAGGGTGGCCAGCGCCTGTTGCTGCACCGCGGGGTCCGTGCTTTGTAGCCGCGCCCGGGCCTGCCGGATCTGCTCGGCGACCGCTGGATTGGCGGACTCGGCTGGGACATTGCCGACCGGCGGTGCTGCGGGCTTTGGGGTTGGGGCGGGGGTGGGCGTCGGGGTCGGTTCGCCGGGCGGCGGTTGCTCGACCTGTTGGGGCGCCACGGGTGCTGGCGCACTTGGTGGCGGTGACGAGCCGGACGGCTCGGTAGGACCGCTGCCACCAGTGGGTTTACCGCCTGGAGCCGGTGCGGGTCGCCCAGCGGGCTCCTCGGATATCACGGGGCGGAAATAAAGCTTGGCGGTCTGCCCCAGAGTTTTGGCTTGGTCGCCGTTCTCCCCAGGCACCGTGATGATCAAATTCACGCCATCGAGCACGACCTCGGCTCCGCTGACGCCGATACCGTTGACCCGTTGCTCGATGATCTGCCGTGCCTGATCAAGGGACTCGCGGGAAGGTGGCCGGCCGTCGACGGTCCGGGCAGTGAGGGTTACCCGGGTACCGCCTTGCAGGTCGATGCCCAGCTTCGGGCTCGGCTGCCCACTACCGGTGAGGAAGATCAACGAGTACAGCAGGACGACGATCCCAGCGAAGATCGCCAGGTTACGCCAGGGGCGAAAGCGCCCAGCCGATGGTGCCACGGTGGGTGGTTCTCCTCATTCGACAATGCTGCCCTGCGCACTGCGGCGGGAGCGTAGCGCCCCGGCACCAGAGCTAGTCAGGTGCCGTCGGGTCGGGTGCCGTCGCCGGGGGATGCCAGCGGTGCGCTGGCCCGGCTGTCGGTGACCCTCTCGCGGATCGCCGCGCGTAACCAGGTTGTACGTACTCCTGGAGCGATTTCCAATTCGACCGTCGTTTCGTCTGAGCTATCGACAACGGTCCCGTGCAGGCCCGAGGTGGTCATCACCCGGTCGCCGTTGATCAGCGAGCTTTGCAGCCGTTGCGCGTCAGCGATCGCCCGCTTCTGCCGGCGCGCATTCAGAATCAGCGGTACTGCGAGGACGACGATAAACAGCAAGGGCAGGAACAGGGGGTCCATGCTTCTCCGATCACCATCTGCGTTCCTGCACCGAGTGTGCCAGGTCACGCGACCGGCGGTGGTGACCCAGCGGCACGCTGAGCACGGTGTCCGCCGAACGGCGCAGCGGGCGCGGCTGATCGGCGTAATAGGTGGTCTCTCGTCGCCCGCCGCCGACCTGTAAGCGCAGTGGCGCACCCAGAACTCTCAGGTTCCCGAGCGACCGGACTCGATTCCTTAGGGTTGCCCCGCAGTTCCGGATGAGCTCCAGCCCGACGAAGTCGACGAAGCCTCAGGCCGCCAACGAAAGGACGACGCGCGTTGCCCTCGCACCGCTACTCCACGCCTCGCTACCGACCGAGCGCCCATGCGCTGGACACCCACTCATCGGGTGTCCACACACTGGTTGCCGACCGCGCCGGCAGCGGGGCGACGGCCACCATGGCGCCGTTGCGGGTCCCAGTAGCGACCCCCAGCCCGGTGCTACCGCTGGGCCCGGGGTTCGCTGACACGCTGCTGAGCCGTATCGAGGTGGACGACCGGGCCTTCGTGCTCCGTTACGTTCAGCCTGGTCTGGTAGGGCTCATCGACGGCACGCTGTCGACGCTCGCACCGATCTTCGCGGTGGCCCTGTTGTCGACTTCCCATGCTGCGCTGCTGGTCGGGTTGGCCACCGCGCTGGGCGCCGGGATCAGCATGGGTCTGTCCGAGGCGCTGTCTGACGACGGCGGGCAGACCGGTCGGGGCTCGGCCATCACTCGAGGGTCGATCACCGGGATAATGACCACCGTCGGTGGGGTTTTCCACGCCTTGCCGTTCTTAATCCCCGACCGCACGGTCGCACTGGTGTTCGCCGCCATTGTGGTCGCTATCGAGCTCGGTGTTATCGCCGCGATTCGGAAGCGGTATCTGGACGTCTCGCTGCGTACCTCGCTTATCCAGGTCGTGTTTGGCGGTATTCTCATTGTCGGGGTCGGGCTGTGGCTGGGCGGCCTCTGAATTAGCGGTCGCCTTGATCACCGCACCGCATCACGCCACCACAATTGGTTCGTGGTCGTGGTAATGATGAGCTTACCGGCGTGACCGGCCAACCCGGTTGCGTCGCCGGGCACCGTGCCGATGGCCATCCAGTCAACCTCATACAGTAGCGGTAGCCGCATCCACAATGTCCGATCCGACGTAACGCAGAACAGTTGACCATTCAGGTTGGTCATCGCTACGACATCGTTTGCCTGCCCAACCCGTATCCAACCCGCGCGCGACCCCACTTGGTCGAACCGCAGGTACAGCAGATCATTTGTCGCAGTGGCACCGAATAGCCCTTCGTAGCTTGCGGCGAGCGCCAGCACCGCCGGTGCAATCCCTAGCTCAACCCAGCCTGCATCCCGTTTCACAGGCTCTCGTAGCCACAACCGGTCGTCGTGGGTGACGGCATACAAACCAATCGGCCTCCCGCCCATCGCCTCACGGGGGCTGGCCATCGCGCGGACACCATAAACATGCCCGACCGGAGTCCACGTCACATTCTGACCTACTGGATCGCGAACGCGCAGCACGTTGTTCGCATCGGCAGCGAACAGGACGTTTTCACAGGCGGCGAGCGCGGTGACTGCATTCGCGTGTCCGATCAGCTCCCAATTGTCCGCAGGCCATGGGTGGGAAAGCCGAGTCAGCACGTTTCGAGTGATGCGATCGATGGTTGGATCCGCGGCGGGGCCGAGTCCGTTGCCCCATCCGGTAGTGGCCGCGTTGAAGACGGTCCCCCCGCCACCTGCCCTAAACATGCCCATGGTTGCGGCGCCGCCCTGACCCCAGTGCCGCCAGTCGGACAAATCAGCCCGCGCGAGTACCACAAACGACGGCGGTGCGCCATCTCGGCCAGTGATCCGCGGGACACCATCGTCCTCCACGACGTCGACGGCGTCGGTCTCATAACCCACCGTTCCCGTCCCGAACGTGTCACCGTCGACCAGCCCCGTTCCCTCGAATGCCCAGTGATCGGCAAATGCTGCCGTCCACGCCGCGCCAGCCATCATGGCGGTGTTGCCCCAGCAACCGGCACCACGGCGAAAGCTAGTTCCGGTCAGCGAGTTTTCCGGGCGATTGACCGGGGCGCTGCTCCACTCGACGGTGACGTGTGCGTTGTCACTTCCGGCCAGCGGGTCCTCCGCTGCGTTGCGATAGCACACGAACGTGCGGCCATCGTCCTCCAGACGGAACTGCCACCAGCAGGTGTTGCCGCTAAAAAAGGCGATATTGCCCCCGGTCGCGAGAAAATGTTCCGCCGTGTCTCGCATCTGGGCTGTCCAGTACTCGTCGTGACCAATACATACCAGCAGCTGGTATGCGCCGAGCAGATCGAGTCCGTCATGCAAGTCGTAGCCGGAACAATAGTCGAGCGCGTATCCGCTGACGGCAAGCCACTGCAGGATCGGCGTCTCCCATTCCGGCCCATTTGGACACGGTCGGTGCAGGCTCACCCGCCGCCCTCGGTCTGGTTGCTCGTTCCAGTAGGGCGACGCACCCGCTTTACCGCCCAGTACGTAAGCATGGAAGGTGGGAAAGGGAATTGACACGAGTATGCGTGCCGCAGCACCTGGATTGGCCGGCCGGATGACGAACAGCGCGCGATTTCGCCCATGAACTCCGGGCTCGAACGTCGCGGCATATAGGCCGCTCGGCCACGAGGTCGGCACGTTGAGAACAAATCCGACCGGCCAGCCGCGATCCGCCGCGGCATCGGCCGGAGTAGGGCTTGCCTTGACGTGTATACCAAACCGAGCCATTTGGTTTCCGGTGACAAACTCGGTGACTACTAACGTCGCATCAATGCCACGACCCGAGTCATCGTTGAGATGAAAATTGAGGCGCTCGCCCTGGGCGACTGATGTCGGTGCGGCGTAGGCTTGCACTGCCACCGATACCTCCCGTGGGCAGCCTTACGACGACGACCCCGAGTCGAATAGCGCTGGCGCAGAGTCAAAAGCCGCTTGTGTGGGCGGCTCTAGCCGCAGGTGCCGCCATGCGGCGGCGGTGGCCACCCGTCCGCGCGGGGTGCGGGCGAGCATGCCGGCCCGAACTAGGAACGGTTCGCACACCTCCTCGACGGTGGCCGGCTCCTCCCCTACCGCGACAGCGATGGTGGACACCCCGACCGGTCCCCCACCGAAGGTTCGCACCAGCGCGGACAGCACAGCCCGATCCAGTCGGTCCAAGCCGAGCTGGTCGACGTCGTAGACAGCCAGCGCGGCGCGGGCCACCTCAACGGTGATCGCGCCGTCAGCGCGGACCTCAGCGTAATCCCGCACCCTGCGAAGCAACCGGTTGGCGACGCGCGGTGTGCCGCGGGAACGCGCGGCGATTTCGGCAGCACCATCGGGGCGCAGGTCCACCCCGAGAATGCCGGCCGATCGGTGCAGCACAAGTTCGAGCTCTGCTTGCTCGTAGAACTCCATGTGGGCGGTGAAACCGAATCGATCGCGCAGTGGGCTGGTCAACGCACCGGATCTGGTGGTGGCCCCGACCAACGTGAATGGGGCTATCTCCAGTGGGATGGAGGTGGCTCCCGGGCCCTTGCCGACCACGACGTCCACCCGGAAGTCCTCCATGGCCAGGTAGAGCATCTCCTCGGCAGGCCGGGCCACCCGGTGGATCTCGTCGATGAATAGCACGTCACCCTCGACGAGGTTGGACAGCATCGCGGCGAGGTCACCGGCGCGCTCCAGCGCCGGTCCGGACGTCACCCGGATTGCACTACCTAGCTCCGCAGCAATGATCATCGCGAGGCTGGTCTTGCCCAATCCTGGCGGCCCGGACAGCAGCACGTGGTCCGGTGCGGCGCCGCGCCGTCGAGCGCCCTCAAGGACCAGCTCCAACTGCTCGCGAACCCTGGCCTGACCGATGAACTCCGTAAGCCGGCGGGGCCGCAAGGTGGTCTCTAGCTCCGCGTCCGCCGGATCCACTACGGCAGAGACAGGTCGCGGACTGGTCACCGGTTGCCTCCCAGCCGGCTCAGCGCGCTACGCAGCACATCGGGAGTCTGTTTCGGCGCCGAATCGCCTTCGGCGAGCACCGCATCCACGGCTTGCTCCGCCTGCCGGGTCGCGAATCCGAGCCCGGTCAACGCCTCTGTCACCTGGCTGCGCACCGCACCATCGCCACGGACGGACGGCGCCGATGTACCCGGCGCCGGCGCCGCGAGTGCCCCGACCTTGTCCCGCAACTCCACGACCAGCCGCTCGGCGCCCTTGCGCCCGATGCCGGGTACTCGGGTCAGTACCGCGAGGTCACCGTTGGCCAGCGCGGAGCGCAAGGCATCCGGATCAAGAACGGCGAGCATCGCCAGCGCCAGCCGAGGTCCCACCCCAGACACTGTCTGCAGCAGCACAAACAACTCTCGGGCCGCGGCGTCGGCGAATCCGTACAACGTCAGAGAGTCCTCGCGGACCACCAGCGAAGTCGCCAGCCGAGCTTGTTCACCACGCCGCAAGGTGGCCAGGGTGGCCGGCACAGCATGCACCGCCAGCCCGACACCACCTACCTCGATCACGGCATGGTCCAGCTCCACGGAGGTCACCTGTCCGCGCACCGAGGCGATCATCGTGCTCCTTTGGCTTGGCGTGCCGCTGCGGCCAGCCGCGCCCGGTGGGTCCGAGCCAGCTGCGCCGAGCGGGCTCTGGCCTGCGCGAGCCGTTGTGTCATCGGCGCCCTCCAGAGGTGGCAGATCGCCAGCGCCAGCGCGTCCGCGGCGTCGGCCGGCCGCGGCTTGGCGGGCAACGCGAGCAGTCGGGTGATCATCGTAGTGACCTGCTCCTTGCCGGCCCGACCAGAACCGGTGACGGCTGCCTTGACCTCGCTGGGGGTGTGGAAGGCCACCGTCAGTCCCCGCTTCGCTGCGATCAGCGCCACCACTCCACTAACCTGCGCGGTGCCCATCGCGGTACGGACGTTGTGCTGGCTGAACACTCGTTCCACTGCGACCACGTCGGGGCGGTGTTCGGCGATCCAGCGCTCCACCACATTGGCCACCGCGATCAACCGCGCGCCCAGATCGACATCGGGTGGGGTCTGCACAACATCGACGGCCACGCAGGTGACTGACCGCCCAGGTCCGCCATCGACCACCCCAAGCCCGCACCGAGTCAGTCCCGGATCCACTCCTAACACCCGCACCGGCACCCCCAAGTTCAAACAAACGTTCGAACCTTACCCCACCTGCCTAGGCGATCCACCGCATTTCCGGGCACGGCGCTAGCTGACTTCGGTGAGCACGTCGTCGGGGACGTCGAAGTTGGCGTAGACGTTCTGGACGTCGTCGCAGTCCTCGAGGGCGTCGATGAGTTTGAAAACCTTGCGAGCGTTGTCGGCATCCAGCGGGGTACTCGCCGAAGGAAGGAAGCTCGCGTCGGCGGAGTCGTAGTCGATACCGGCCTGCCGCAGGGCGGTGCGAACCGCGATCAGGTCGGTCGCCTCGGACACGACCTCGAACGATTCACCGAGGTTGTTGACCTCCTCGGCACCGGCGTCGAGCACAGCAGTCAGTACGTCGTCCTCAGAGACGCCCTGCTGTTGGGGCACGATCACCACGCCCTTGCGGCTGAACAGGAAGGACACCGACCCGGGGTCAGCCATCGTGCCGCCGTTGCGGGTCATGGCGGTGCGGACCTCAGAGGCCGCCCGATTGCGGTTGTCGGTCAGACACTCGATGAGCAAGGCCACACCGCCGGGTCCGTACCCCTCATACATGATCGTCTGGTAGTCGGCGCCCCCAGCATCGGCACCAGAGCCGCGCTTGACGGCCCTCTCAATGTTGTCGGTGGGCACCGACGTCTTGCGAGCCTTCTGGATGGCGTCGTACAACGTCGGGTTGCCCTCCGGGTCGCCGCCCCCGGTGCGTGCGGCCACCTCGATATTCTTGATCAATTTGGCGAAGAGCTTGCCGCGCTTGGCGTCAACCACGGCTTTCTTGTGCTTGGTGGTCGCCCATTTCGAATGGCCGCTCATGATGCTCATGCTCCTCTTGATCGCCTGCCGGCCTCACCTGCATGCCCCCACCCGGGACTGGCGGACCATCTCGCAGAAGAGCTGGTGCACCCGCCGATCACCGGTCAACTCTGGATGGAACGCCGTGGCCAGCACACACCCCTGCCGAATCGCCACGATCCTACCGGCCGCGCTGCCGGCAGTCGGCACGTCGGGCACCTTGGCCAGCACCTCGACATCGGCACCGGCTTGTTCCACCCAGGGAGCGCGGATGAACACAGCCCGCAGCGGTCCTCCCGGTACGCCGGCGAAGTCAAGATCGGCTTCAAAGGAGTCGATCTGCCGACCGAACGCATTGCGGCGCACCACCGCGTCCAGCGCCGCAAGTGGCTGCTGATCAGCGCTGCCATCAAGGATCTCCCGGCTCAGCAAGATCATCCCTGCACATGCGCCATAAGCCGGCATGCCCCTAGCCAGTCGGGCCCGCAGCGGATCCAGCAGATCGAAGGCGACCAGTAGCCGGCTCATTGTCGTGGACTCGCCGCCGGGCACGATGAGTGCGTCAACCCTGGCGAGCTCAGCGGGGCGCCGGACCAGGACGCTGCGCAGACCGCACTCGGCGACCGCGCGCTGGTGCTCTCGCACGTCCCCCTGCAGCGCGAGCACGCCCACGATGGGACTGTTGTCCGCCACGCTGTCCAGGGTAGGCGGCGCGGGTCCGGCTGCACGGTTGGCGCGGCGTCCGGCAGGTACATCCCCGTAGTGACAGACCGCACCGAACTCCCCATTCCGGACTACGATCGTCTGCCCGAGGGCAGCCTTGCGCCCGGCATCCCCGGCGAACAATCAGCCGCTGCGCCACGGCGTGGCAGCACCAACCCCAAACCGTGACATCCGTGCGTGGTAGCCACCACGTGAAGATCGCGCAGCGCAGCTCGCGCAGCCAGCGTTGCCGCAGCTAGGGCAGGGTACCCAGGCGCGGCAACCGGGATGGGCGTCAGCGTCAAGCATTCAGCACCCCCTCGGCGAGCAGTAAGTCGTATACCGCGCGCTGCTCGGCTCACTGGGGCTGTGATGAAGCCCACAACAATCAGGGCCGCAAAAACCAGGGACTGGTGTAGGCAATTGCGCCATTGTTCGCAGGATGGTTGGCCGGACCTGGGGTGGTGTTGAGCGCCTCCGGGTCGGCTATCCGCAGCACTGTCCAGTGACCATCGTCGAGGCTCAGCGGCACGGTGAAATGGACAACGTCACCGCAACGCACCTCGACAGTATCCACCACATCCGGCGCCGGCAGGTCAGGACGTAACACTTGCACGTGCACGCTGCGGCCGGTCCATGCGGGGCCACCGGCAATATCAACGATGAACTCAACCAATCCGTCGGTATGCCGCAGCACCGAGCCCATGCGCCGTCCACCGGCGGTCGCGTCCACTCGCAGCCCGGCGACCCGGGTGGCGAAAAACCGTCGGGCCCGCAGCGCCTCAGCGACTCCAGTACGGCTGTGCTCGGTCACCCAGAGGCCGGCCCGACCGGTAGCCGCGGAAAATCCCCATCTCGCTCCATGCTCGTCGCTGACCCCGAGCAGCCCAGTCCGCCAGCCGGCATTCAAGCAGGCCACCAAGGGAGAGATACGGCCCGCCGCGAGACCTTCGAAAAGGTAGTCGTCGGTGCGGTTGAACATCTCCAGACTGACCACTTGCTCGGCGACCGCGGGCGCATAACGGAAGCCGGCGAACCGGCCGTCTTCCCGGCCCGGATGATTGAAACCGGCTAACCCGGCAGCGGCACGAACACCGTTATGCCGGCCATCGCGGCTAAGCCAGGCATACAGTCCGTCCATCGCCCCGTGCGTCGCGATGTCGGTGAAGTCCTCGGTAAACCAGGCGTTGACGTGCCCCAGCTGCGGGTGCGACCACTCGAAGCCGCGGATCGCGGTGAACTCGCCGGGCCGGTCGTGGGCGTCGGCCAGTTTGCCAGCACGCCGCCAACCGGCCCGGTCCAGTCCGATCCAGGGTGTACCACCGGTTCCCGTGCCCTCGATGCTGGCGCCCCGGATTGCGTGATCAGTGAGCGCCGCGACGTCCAGCCCTGCGTCGCGCATAGAGGGAAACGCGGCCTCCGGGTCGCCCGCACCATCGGAGAGCAGCGTGTGGTTGTGCAGGTCGGCGTGCACCAGCACGGTGCCGCGGCTGATCCGGGATCGCCGTGACGCCCCGCCTTCCGGTCCAGGGGTACGCAGCCGTGCATCCGGGGCCATTGTCGAGGCCGCTGAGAGCAGCAGCGCCTCAGCGTCAGCAGCATCCTGCCAGGGAATCACCAGCCGCGTTGGGCCAGCCGCTGCCCGTTGGGCAGGTCCCCGAGGTTGATCCCGACCATCGGTTCACCTAGCCCTCGGGATACCTTCGCCACCATCTCCGGGTCGTCGTGAAATGTTGTCGCCTTGACGATCGCCTCGGCCCGTTTGGCCGGGTCACCCGATTTGAAGATGCCCGAACCGACGAACACTCCCTGGGCGCCCAGCTGCATCATCATCGCTGCGTCGGCGGGCGTGGCAATCCCACCGGCGGTAAACAGTACGACCGGTAGCTCGCCGGCCTCGGCAACCTCCCTGACCAGCTCGAGCGGGGCAGCTAACTCCTTGGCAGCCGCGGCCAGCTCTTCGGGGGCCATAGTGGTCAGGGCCCGGATCGCAGCGCGGATCGCGCGCATGTGCCGGGTGGCTTCGACGACGTTGCCGGTCCCGGCCTCCCCCTTGGACCGGATCATGGCAGCCCCTTCGGAGATCCGCCGCAGGGCTTCACCGAGGTTGGTGGCGCCGCACACAAACGGCACTGTGAAGGCGAACTTATCGATGTGATGAGCCTCATCGGCCGGCGTCAGCACCTCAGACTCATCGATGTAGTCGACACCGATCGCCTGCAAGACTTGCGCCTCGACAAAGTGGCCGATGCGGGCCTTGGCCATCACGGGGATAGACACCGCATCCATGATCGATTCGATGATGTCCGGGTCACTCATCCGAGCCACCCCGCCTTGGGCGCGGATGTCGGCAGGAACCCGCTCCAGCGCCATGACGGCGACGGCGCCCGCGTTCTCGGCGATCCGGGCCTGTTCCGGCGTGACCACATCCATGATCACACCGCCCTTGAGCATCTCGGCCATTCCGCGCTTCACCCGTGCGGTGCCAATCTGGCGATCGGTGGTGCTGTTGTCGGCGGGCACGGTAAATTCGCTCCTCACGGCAGTGGCACGAACCGGCCACGGGTACCTCGCACCCGATCGTACGTCGGGCCTGGTGCCAGCGTCGCGGATGGATGCCGGCGGGGGGTTGCCTCGACCGGCGCACCGGTGTGAGATCGACCACACGATCCGGACAGCTGAGGGTGGGAGTTCATGGGCATCAAAGGCAGCGGCGAGCGTGCCGATTCGGCCCTGGCGGCACAGGACCCGTCGATGATCCGCAATGTGGCCCTGGTCGGGCCCTCCGGCGCGGGAAAGACGACGTTGGTGGAAGCCTTGCTCGCCGGCACCGGCGTGATCAGCCGCGCTGGCACGGTCGCGGACGGCACCACCGTGTCCGATCACGACCCGGCCGCAGTACGCCAGCAACGGTCAGTGACGCTGGCCATCGCGCCGCTGCAGCACAAAGGCATCAAGATCAACTTGGTGGACACGCCCGGTTACGCCGATTTCCTGGGCGAGCTACGGGCTGGCCTGCGGGCGGCTGACTCGGCCCTGTTCGTGATCTCCGCTGGGGAGGACGTCGACCCCTCGACCGTCGCGTTGTGGCAGGAATGTGCTGCGGCTGAGATTCCCCGCGCGGTCGTGGTGAGCCGGCTGGACAATCCACGAGCTGATCTGGACAGCGTCACCGCCGCCGCCCGGGCGGCCTTCGGGGACGGAGTGCTGCCGCTGTATTTGCCGGTGCGCGACTCCTCTGGTGCGGTGACCGGGCTGGCCGGGCTACTCTCCCAGCGGCTGTTCGACTACAGCAAAGGCTACCCGCCGACCGAAGGCGACGTAGATGGCGCGATCGACGCAGACGAGTTCGCCGTAGCGCGCAACGAGCTCATCGAGGGCATCATCGCCGAAAGCGAGGACGAGTCCTTGATGGAGCGCTACCTCGAAGGCGAGGACCTCGAAGTTGACGTCCTGATCAACGATCTGGAAACCGCGGTCACTCGCGGTACGTTCCATCCGGTCATCCCAGCCTGCGCGCTGACCGGCGTGGGGCTCGCAGAGATCCTTGAGGTGCTCACCGGCGCGTTCCCTGCCCCGGTGCAGCGGACTCCGCCTGCGGTGACCCGTCCGGATGGAGCACCACAGCCGGCGGTGGCGGTAGATCCAGCTGCGCCGCTGGTGGCGGAGGTGGTCCGCACCACCGTGGACCCCTATCAGGGCCGGGTCTCACTGGTGCG
This sequence comes from Pseudonocardiaceae bacterium, assembly GCA_035276605.1. GTDB lineage: Bacteria > Actinomycetota > Actinomycetes > Mycobacteriales > Pseudonocardiaceae. Next base: position 37,938 of record DATELN010000092.1, read on the forward strand.
GGTGTTCTCCGGAACGCTGAACCCAGACCGTCCCGTGCATGTCTCGGGGCACGGTTTGGCTGACCGTGGCCATGCCGACCACGACGTCGACGAGCGGGTGTCGCACATTTACAGCCCGCTGGGCGGCACGCTGAACGAAGTACCGTACTGCGTGGCCGGTGACCTGTGCGCGGTGACGAAGGTGTCGTCCGCCGAAACTGGAGACACCCTGTCAGCGCCTAACGACCAGCTGCTGGTGGAGCCGTGGACGATGCCGGAGCCCCTGCTGCCGGTGGCAGTGGTGGGCCGTAGCCGCAGCGATGAGGACGCGTTAGCTCGCGGGCTGGGCCGCTTGGTGGCCGCTGACCCAACGCTGCGGCTGGAACGTAACGCAGAGACCCATCAGATGGTGCTGTGGTGCATGGGTGAGGCGCATGCCGATGTCGTGCTGTCCCGGCTACGCGCCGGAGGCGCCGAGGTGGACACCGAGCCGGTAATTGTGCCGCTGCGGGAGACCTTCGCCGGGCCCTCGAAGGGGCACGGTCGGCATGTCAAGCAGTCCGGCGGGCACGGCCAGTACGCGGTGTGCGATATCGAGGTGGAGCCGTTGCCCCGAGGATCCGGGTTCGAGTTCGTGGACAGGGTGGTTGGTGGGGCTGTCCCAAACCAGTTCATCCCGAGCGTGGAAAAGGGTGTCCGGGCCCAGATGGAGCGCGGCCTGTCCAACGACGGCTTTCCGCTGGTGGACCTGCGGGTCGCGCTCGTCGACGGCAAGGCGCACAGCGTTGACTCCTCGGACGCGGCGTTCCAGACCGCCGGATCACTGGCGCTCAAAGATGCGGCGGAAAAGGGCAGCGTGGTCACGCTCGAACCGATCGACGATGTGGAAGTGCGGATGCCTGAGGACCACCTGGGCACCGTGCTGGGAGACCTGTCCAGCCGGCGCGGCCGGGTGCTGGGTACCGAGACCGACCAGGCAGGGCGGATGCTGGTGCGCGCCGAGGTACCCGCCGCCGAACTGCTCCGTTACGCCGTGGACCTGCGCGGGCTGACGTCGGGGACCGCCGTGTTCACCCGGCGTTTCTCCCGCTACGCACCGGCACCATCCAGTTCGAGTCCGTAAGCCGGTAGCGCGGGTTCGACAATCTCGAAGTAGCGGGGCAACGGCGCGGTGCCGGCCAGCCGCAACCAGCGCACCAGGCGGCGGGAACGCAACGCGAGGGTGTTTCGGACCGCGTCGTTGTAGACCCGCCGGGCGATCACCACGGCCTGCTCTGCGTCGGCCAACCGGCCGGCGCAGGCCGGTTCGAGCCGGCCGCGATCCAGCGCCGACAGCGCCCGGCCGAGTTCGTTTTCGAGGTCCTCCCGTGCTGACGGCCCAGCGAGCAGTGCTGCGCGGGCGGTACGGCGCAGTGCACCGTAGCCGCGCACCGCGCTGGCCGCGACAGCCCGGCGGTACAGGGCGGCGTCGAGCGCAGCCCACGCGGCGTCAGTGCGCACGTGCAACCGGTCCAACCGGGTCGCGGCGTGCATCGCTCCCGCCGCGGCGCCTATCAGCCCGGCGGTTACCGCAACCCAGGCAACTCGCATCGGGTGACCCTAGCCAGGCCGCTACCGGGTGCGTGCAGCGCCGGGTCCGGAGCGCAGTCGGCGCGGATCGGCGGCCACCGCGCTGCGGTAAACCTGCAGTACCCGGCGGGCCACCACCGACCAGTCCCACATCGCTGCCCGCTGACGGCCGGCGGCGGCCAGCGTGGCACGCCGGGCCGGATCGTCGAGCAGGCCAGCGATCGCCGCGGACAGCGCGTTCGGTGATCCGGCTTGGACCAGCACGCCGGCCTTTCCGTCATCGAGCACGAGGCGGAAGGCGTCGAGGTCGCTGGCCACCACGGGCGTTCCAGCGGCCATCGCCTCGGTGAGCACGATGCCGAAGCTTTCCCCACCGAGAGCCGGCACGCACAGCAGGTCGACGCTGGCGAGCATCGCTGCCTTGCCCTCCTCACCCAACGGACCCAGCATCCGGATACAGGATGCCAGCGCTGGACCCGCGGCGCGCAGCAACGTTTCGGCGTCTCCGTGCCCCACCACCAGCAGGCGCAGATCGGGTCGGGTCTCGACCAGCGTGCGCAGGGCTGCCAGCAGCACCGGCATACCCTTGCGGGGCTCGCCGAAGCGGCCCACGAAACCGACCGTGCCTCCGCTTCTCGGGTACCCGGCCAGCGGTCGCGCAGCCGACAGCTGCGACACGTCGACGCCGTTGGGAATCTGTACCGCGTCACCACCGAGGTATTCGACGTGCACCCGCCGGGCCAGCGGCGAGACCGCGATCCGTGCGGTGATCTTCTCCATGGTGGGCTGAAGCAGGCCTTGCGCCGCTGCCAGCGCCCGCGAGCGCCCGCTGGCGAAGTGGAAGGTGGCAACGACGGGTATTTCGGCCAGCGCCAGCGCGATCAGCGACAGGCTGGGCGCGACCGGCTCGTGCAGATGCAGCAGGTCGAAGTTGTGGTCATGCATCCAGCGCCGGGCTCGGTTGACGGCGACCGGGCCGAATGCCAGCGGGACGACCGATCCGTTGTAAGGCACCCGGATGCCCCTCCCCGCTGGAGTGACGAACTCGGGCAGCGACTCCAGTGTGTCGGGCCCGGCCGGAGCAAGGACCTCTACCTGGTGGCCGAGGCCGCGCAATCCACTGGCCAAGCCCAGCACGTGCGCCTGCACCCCGCCCGGTGCGGCGAGGGAATACGGGCAGACCATCCCGATCCGTAACAAGGTTCTTGCTATCCCGCGCTAGGAAGGTGCGTGACGGGCAGGTCATCGGTCCACACCGGTTGCAGCATGTGCCAGTCCTGCGGCTGTGCGGCGATATCACTGGCGAAACAATCCGCCACCGTCTGGGTGGCCTGGCGCACTGCTGCCCGGTCTGGCACGGGTATTGGCGGGTGAATCCGGAAACCCCAGCCAGCCGGGGTGAACCAACAACCGACCACCAGCAGCCTGGCGCCAGTCGCCGCGGCCAACCGAGCGGGGCCCAGTGGCATCCGCGCGGCGCTACCAAAGAAGTCCACGGTCATCCCGCCACCAGCGAGATCCCGATCGCCGAGCAGGCATACCACGCCGCCAGCGTGAAGCCGGCGCAACAGCCGGGGCGTGGGGTTACCCGCACCGGTCAGCGGGACGATGTCGAACCCCAGCGCGGCGCGGTAGTCGACAAAACGCTGGAAGAGCTCTTCGGGCGCGAGCCGCTCCACCACCGTGCTGAACGTGCCGTGACGGTGGACCAACCACAATCCGGCCATATCCCAGTTACCGCTGTGCGGCAGCACCAGCACTGCCCCGCGGCCGGCGCGCACGGCGTTGTCCAGATGCTCGGTTCCCTGGACCAGGCCCTCCAGTCGATCGAACAGCGCCCGGTGGTCCGCCCACGGCAGCAGGAACACCTCCTGCCAGTACCGGGCGTAGGAGCGCAGCGCCTCGCGGACCAGGCCGTCAAGCTCCGCAGGACGGGCGTGGGGTACCACGCGCGCCAGGTTCCGGCGCAGCTGGCGGGTGGCCGTGCCCTCTCGATGGGCGGCCAGGTCCGCTCCGGTCCGGAACGCCCAGGTGGTCAATTCTCCGGGAGCAAAGTGCAGCAGCCGCCACCCGGCCGCGAACCCGAGCCCCGCGAGCTTGCTCACGTCACCTCGCGATCCCAGACGCTGCGCCGCACGGCCAGCATCCGCTGGATCACCGTCACAATTTGCAAGCCGGCGAGCACCCACAACGCCACATCAAGTGCGAAGGGCACCCCGAGGCCAGTCAACCCGGCGCCGAGCAATGTGATGATGTAGCGCTCCGCGCGCTCGACCATGCCGCCGTCCGCACGGACTCCGGAGGCTTCCGCACGAGCTTTGATGTAAGAGATGACCTGAGCACTGACCAAGCACAGCAGCGCCGCCACGGCCAGCAGCCGATCGTGGGCGACCACGAAGCACCACCAGGTCAGCCCAGCGAACACCGCGCCATCAGCGATCCGGTCGCACGTCGCGTCCAGCACGGTGCCCCAGGGCGTACCGGATCCCCGGGCCCTGGCCACCGCCCCGTCGACCACGTCGAGCAGCACGAACACGGTGATGACGATGGTGCCGGCAAGCAGGTAGCCCAGGGGGTACAACCACAGCGCAGCCACCACCGTCCCGACCGTGCCGATGATCGTGATGGTGTCGGGGCCGATACCGGCCTGTACCAGTCGGACACCCATCGGCTCCACGAACCGGGAAACCGATGCACGGGCGAAGATGTTGAGCATCGCGACGATCGCTATCGGGCTGCAGAGGCGCCGCTACCGGCGACCACCGGACTGAGCACCATCAGTGGCACCACCTTCTAAACCGGTTCAGGACAGTTCCTTCCATGCGTCAACCAGCAGCGTATGAGTCTCGGCTAGCAGTTGGGGCAGCACCTT
>DATELN010000093.1:0-11879 GCA_035276605.1 Pseudonocardiaceae bacterium
CTCGGCGTAGGTCTCCGACCGTGCCGGTGGTAGCGGGCAGGGCCGTTCCACCACGACAGGCTCGGCCGCCGCGTGCTGCGGGTCGGCTAGGAGCTCAATCTCCCGGGCGCGCCACCCGGCGACGACCGCTCGGGTCTCGCCCAGCGCGCTCATCCGCTGGGCGGCGTCCACGCTCAAGCCCAGCCAGCCACCCGACAGGCTCTGCCCGGCCGCGTTGAGCACCGCCAGACCGACGTCGGTGGCCGGCCGGCCCAGCACAGCTTCCAACCCTCGACGCACTCGCGGCTGTGCCTCCAAGGCAGTGACCAGCGCAGCCATCTCAGCCGGCAGCGGCGTGAACCGCACCACCGCCCCCACCGCCGCGGCCGCCGCCCCGACCAGATTGACACCCAACGCCACCCACCGATCGGATTCAGCCGCCTGCGCGGGCTTGTCGGGGTACGTCCGTTGAATGCGCGATTCCACGCGGTCAACGACGGCGACCAGGGTGGGTAGAGCCGGGGGATTGGTGGGAGTGAGGGCGATGATGACGCGGTTGAGGGGTGCGTTGACGCAAGCCCAAACCACGCCGGGCAGCTGCTGGAGCTCGTGGACCAGGGTCTGGCTGTAGCGTGAGCCGTTGGGGCGCTGCGCGCACCGCAGTTCGATCGTGGCCTGATCATCCCGCACGGTCGCGCGCCGACCTGCTACCTGGTCAGGATCCAGCGCCTCGAGTACCCGTCCGGGCAGGGCCAGCGCGGCACCGAGTAATCCAGTCAGCACGTGCGTCAGCTACGCGCGCGCCACGACTTTCGAACGAACCTCCTGGAGCACGTCCTGGCGGGCCAGGCGCTCAGCGATGTAGCTGCCCGCGCCCAGCGTCAGCGCCACCGGCCATTCGATGATCTCGATGGTGGCCAACGCCGCCAGACCACCGAGCCACAACAACCGCAGCGGGTCCACGTTGCCCATCCCGGGCAGCGGGAGCTGGAACCCCGCCATGAACCCCTGGCTCTGCCCGGTTTCTGGTTGATGCACCGCCGCGCCAGCGTTCGCCTGCACAGTGGGGGACGCACTGTTGGTGTCGGAGTCGGATTCTGAACGCGCACGGCTAGGCATGGTTCCTCCTCGGGCTGGGTACTCGCGGTTACCCGCTGGCAGACCCGCCTAACCCCAGGAACGACAGATGCCAATGACCAAAACAGCTGGCCGACGCGCCGCGCAGCAGGTGTGTCAGCGACACAACCTGCACATCCCCCTGCCAGGTCTGGGGACGATCGACATCGGACCGCCGGACCAGCTCGCCTACCTGGCCGGGCTCGCCACCCTGGCCGCCCTGGAAATCATCGAATGGCCGCTAGCCTGCCTCATCGCCGCCGGCCACCTGCTGGCCGAGCAGCGCCGCAGCGCCACCCTGCACTCCTTCGGCGAAGCCCTCGAGCAAGCCTAGTGATCACCGCTGGAGAGTCAGAGGTAGATGGCGGCGACCAGGGTGAAGACGAGGCAGGCACCGAGAACCTGCAGTACGCGGTCGCCGATAGCGATCTCCTCCGGTTCGCCGCCGTTGCCGCCGTCGACATCGACGGCGTAGCGCAGGATGGCCACCACGAACGGCACCAGCGAGATCACCGGCCAGTGCGAGTGGTTGGCCTGGCCGAGCTGGAACGCCCACAGACCGTAGGTCATGATCACACCGGTGGCCGACAGGGTCCAGACAAACCGCAGATATGACGACGTGTAGCGCTCGAGCGATTTCCGGATCTTCGCGCCGGTGCGCTCGGCGAGCCGGATCTCCGCATACCGCTTGCCGGCCACCATGAACAGCGACCCGAACGCGGTCGTCAGCAAGAACCACTGCGATAACGCAATCTGCGCGGCAGCGCCACCAGCGATAGCCCGCAGCAAGAACCCCGACGCGACAATCGAGATGTCCACTACCGGCTGGTGCTTGAGCCACCAGCAGTAGGACAGCTGCACCGCGATGTAGATCGCGGTGACCAGGGCCAGGTCAGGCGATGCCACAAACGACGTCGCCAGCGCGGCCGCGAACAGCACCGCGGCGGTGGTAACCGCGAGCTGCGGGGCCACCACCCCGGCGGCGATCGGCCGGTTGCGCTTGGTGGGGTGCGCTCGATCGGCCTCCACGTCCTGCACATCGTTAATCAGGTACACGCCGGACGCGGCCAGCGAGAACGCGACGAAGGCGATGCCGACTGCGATGAGCACGTGGACGTGGAACAGCAGGCCGCCGGCAAACGGGGCGGCCAGCACGAGAACATTTTTCAGCCACTGCCGGGGCCGCATCGCCCGTACCAACCCGGCGACCGCACCGACCGGCCGGGCGGAAATCTGGCGCGGCGCAGTGGTAGTCATCGTTGCGCCCTCCTGCCGGTAAGCCGCCGCCGCATTCCGGCGCCGATCACCGCGCCGAGGGCGGAACCCACCAGCACGTCGGTCGGGTAGTGCACGCCCAGCACCAGCCTGCTGATCAGCATGGGCGGCACCAGCGCGGGGGTGAGCCGGCGGCGCAGCAGGCCGCCGTAGAGGATCGCCGCCGCGGTGGTCGAGGCGGCGTGCGAGGACGGGAAGGACAGCTGGCTTGGCGTGCCCGCCAGCACCGTCACCGACGGGTCAGTCGGACGGTGCCGGCGCACCACCCGCTTCACCGCGATCGACGTGCCGTGTGCGGCGGCCACCGCGCCTGCGGAGACCAGCCAGTCCCTGCGGCGCCGCCGATCAACCAGCGCAGCTAGCACACCGAAAACCAGCCAGCCCAGCGCGTGCTCGCCGAAATGCGACAAGCCGCGGGCGGCGCGGACCACCTGAGGTACCGCAATCCGGCGCTGCACCGCGGACAGGACCGCGATCTCCTTTTGATCGGGGGAAACCCCGGAATAGACACCTCGTAGAAACATCACGCGTCGAATACTCGCTTCCAGCCAGTGCGGTCAGTGAGTTGCGGCGCCGCGGCGCGGTAGCGCTTGCGCAACGCCGGGAACTCCGCGGCGAGTTGCCGGTGCAGGGCCACGGAGCGGGCAAGCATGGCCCGGAACGCCTGCGGGTCACGCTTGCGGTAGGTGACGCCGCGACCGTCGGCGGTCGAGACGGTCACCCCATCCAGCGCGGACAGCACGAACCAGCGAGCGTCCTGCCGGGACAGCGCCAGTTGCGGGCGGTGCTGGGCACGGGCATCGACCGCCCGCAGCTGGTGCGCCAGGCGTTTAAGCAGGGTGGCGCTGATCGTGATGGGGTTGGTGGGCGGCTTGAGCATGCGCTGTAGCGCCAGCCGCCCACCGGCGGGCAGCGGCAGCTCCTGGGAGTCCACCACCTGCCCGTCGGTGAAGTCGGCGCACCGGGCCCGGACCTCGCCTAGCGCCGTGGGCAGCTTGTCGAACAGCGCCTGCGGGCCAGCCAGGAAGTCCCGGATCGCCATCTCCTGTAGTGCCAGCGTGGAGTACTCCATCGCCAGCGCGTGCTTCAATGCGTGTTTGAAGCTGTCGGCGAGCAGTGCGGTGGGCCGCGCATCAGGGCCGTGCAGTGCCGCGCCGACCAACCGGTTGCGCAGGTGGAAGTAGGCCTGCCAGTCGGTGGCGTCGTCCTTGTCGGCAAACGACATGTGCCAGATCCCGACCCCGGGCACGGTCGCGGTGGGATAACCCGCGGCGCGAGCCCGTAACCCGTACTCGACGTCGTCCCACTTGATGAACAGCGGCAGGGGCAGTCCGACGTTCTCCGCGACGGTGCGCGGGATCAGGCACATCCACCAGGCGTTGTAGTCCACATCGGTACGCCGGTGCATCCAGGGCGTATCGCGCAGGGAGTGTTGCGCGAAGTCGTGGTCGTACTCGGTGCCGGGGGCCTTGTTCCAGCGCATCCGCTGTCGGTCGACGACCTCGCCCCAGGCATGCAGCCGGGAGCGGGCCTGAGCCTGCAGCATCTGCCCGCCGACGAGCATCGGGCGCCGAGCGAAGCGGGAGAAGGCCACCGCGCGCAGGATCGAGTCGGGCTCCAGGACGATGTCGTCGTCCATATAGAGGATCTGCTCGCAGTCGGTGTTCTCCAGCGCCTCGTACATCACCCGCGCGTAGCCACCGGAGCCACCGATGTTGGCCTGGTCGATGATCCGCAACCGATCACCGAGCGTCGCCTGTGCTGCTAGAAAGCCGTCCTGGTCGCGGACCTTGTTGACGCCCTGGTCGGGGATCACCACCGCAGTCACGATCGAGCTGACCAGCTCGTCTTCGCCGATCGCGGCCAGGGTGGCGACACAGTCGGTAGGCCGGTTGAAGGTGGGCATCCCGATGGTGACCGCGGCTCGTCCGGGCGCGGCGCCGGGCGCGTGCCAGCCACCGGAGTGCACGACCAGCTCCGAATCCTCGGTGCTGATGTCGAACCAGTACCAGCCGCCGTCCTCGAACGGTGTCAGGTCCAGTTCGATGTCGAGCTGGCGACGCCCCGCAGCACCATCTACCAGTTCACCGTGCACGTGAATCTGGGTTGCGTCGGCCTTGGACCGGTAGATGTCGACGCGCCCGGCACCCTCGACGTCCAGCCGCAGCCGCAGTGTGCGCAGCGTGCTCCAGCGCCGCCAGTAGCTGGCGGGAAAGGCGTTGAAGTAGGCCGCGAAGGACACCTCGGTCTGCGCGGGTACCTGCGCACTGGTGCGCGACAGCGCCCGCACCCGCCGGCCGGTGGGATTGGCGAGGGTGACTTCGACATCGACGTCGAAGGGGTTCGATGCGCCTCCCGTAGGCCATATCCGGCGGGCCGCGCCTGATCGCTCGTCGAGGTACAAGGCGCGGACTGCCATCGGGTCGGCCCGGCGAGGAAAGATCACTCTCTGCAGGAGGGTCGACAACGGCTCAGTCGGTGCGCTGGTACCCGATTGGTCCGCGCTCGGTTGGTTTGGGCTACAGACGATGCTGCTCGGCATGACCTCCCCAATCCCGACGAGAGAGCGGTCTCGGCGTCGCCAGAGGGTAACGCTAGGCAGTAACAGCGCTTCGGGGGGCCACCCTGACCCTGTGTCGCAATCTGGCACTCCCCGCGTCCCCGCCGCGCCAGTTTGACCCCGATATGTCTCCATATCGGGGTCAAAGACCAGAGGGCGGGGTTAGAGGTCGGCGGAGCCGGGGCCGGGACCGGGGCGCGGTTCCGGACCGGCTTCGGGGCGCGGTTCGGGACGGGGTTCGGGAAGGGTCGGTTGGTCGTATCTGAAGACCTGATCCCAGGATTCCACGGACGTCAGCGTGGGGATCGCCGCGCGGTAACGCTGCGCGGTGACGGCCCATTCCGCGATCAGCCGCCGGTGCAGCGTGATCGTGCGCGCCAGCAAGGCACGGAACTGTTTCGGGTCGCGCTTGCGGAAGGTGACACCCGTGCCGTCGGCGTTGGACACCGTGGCCGAGTCGACCATGCCGAGCAAAAACCACCGAGCATTACTGGCCGGCACATTAATCTGCGGCTGCTCCCGGGTCTGCGGTTTGGGCGCCCGCAGGTGGCGGTACACGGTAGCCACCGCGCGCTTGGCGATGGCCACCGAGCGCACCGGCGGCTGGAGCAGCCGTTCCATGCGGACCGGATCGAACAGCGGCATGGGCAGTTGCTGGGCTGAGGTGAAGATCCGCGCGTCGTCGTAGCCCTCACGCAACTGCTGTACCGCGGGAAGCGCGCCACGCAGGGAGTCGAACAAATTTTCGGGACCGTCGAGGAAGTCCTCGATTGACTTGTGGCGCAGTGCCACCGTCGAGTACTCCATCGCCATCAGGTGTTTGAAGGTGGTCCGGAAACCCTCGTGCACGATCGCCGGCCGGACGTTGTACGGGCTGTGCAACGCCATGGTGATCAACCGGTTGCGCAGATGGAAATACGCCGTCCAGTCGGTGGTGTCGTCCTTGTCCGTCCACGGCATGTGCCAGATCGCACATCCCGGCAGGGTGACAGTGGGAAAGCCGCATTCGCCGGCGCGTAACCCGTACTCGGCGTCGTCCCACTTGATAAACAAGGGCAACGGCAGCCCGGCGCCGTCCAGCACCTCGCGCGGGAAAAGGCACATCCACCAGGCGTTATAGGTGGAGTGGATGCGCGTATGCAGCGCCCGTTGCTGGCGCAGCGTCAGCTTGGCGAAGTCATGCCCAGCCACCGCCCCCGGTGCCGGACGCCAGAAGCTGGACTTCAAGTCCACGATCTCACCCATGGCGTGTAGCTGGCTACGAACCTGCAGGTTCAGCATCTGCGCACCGACGATCACCGGCGACGACGCGGCCCGGGCGAACGCGTGCGCGCGCAGCACGCTGTCCGGCTCCAGCCGCACGTCATCGTCCATTAGCAGCACGTGCTCGATACCGGGAGTTCGCAACGCCTCGAGCATGCCCCGGGTGAACCCGCCCGAGCCGCCGAGGTTTTCCTGGTCGATCACCACAAGCCGGTCACCCAGCCGCGCCGCGACAGCGGCAAACCGCTGGTGATCGCGCACCTTGACGCTGCCCTGGTCGACGACGAAGACGGTGGTGACGGCATCGAGGACGGCGGGGTCTTCGGCCAGCGCGTCCAGCGCGGTGACGCAGTCCGCGGGCCGGTTGAACGTCGTGATGACCACCGCTAGCGGCTGCACCGGCAACGGCTCGTCGACGATCCAGGCGGCGTCGGCGATGGTCAGCGACTCGCGTTCGGTGGCGACGTCGAACCACACCCAGCCGCCGTCCTCGAACGGCGCCAGCGACTCCCGAAACTCCAGTTCGATCTGGTGCCCACCAGTGTCGAGTTGCTTACCTTCCAGGTGCACGACCTCACCGTTGGACTTGGACCGGTATAGGTCCACCCGGCCGGCGCCGCGCACGGTCAGCCGCAGCGCCACCTCCTCCACCCGCGTCCAGCGCTTCCAGTAGCTGGCCGGAAAGGCGTTGAAGTAGGTAGCGAAAGACAGCTGGCAGCTGGTCGGCACGGTCACCGCCGAGCGGGACAGGACTTCGGCGGTGTGTCCAAGCCGGTTTTCGGGTTCGTCGAGGTAGAGTGGCCGAACCTCCGGAGGGTCGTCGGGCCGGGGTAGCACCACTCGGTGGAGGACCCGCTGCCGGGACACCACGCCGGCGCTCGGGCCGACCTGCAGCGAGCTGACATCAGATAACTTGCTGTCTGCCGCGTTGTTACGGGCGGCTTCTGCGCGGGCGGCCCGCTCGATGGCCGTGGGCGTCTGCGCCCGCGCTGCTTCGCTGGTAGTCACGTGTTCCTTTCCCGGGCCCCCGCCCGTCTCGCGCCGATCCTCGCAGATCGGGCGCGGTGGGGCGCACTGAGGCCGCCGGAACTGTTACCAGCATCCTGGGCAAATGCCCCCGGCTGACAAAGATTTCATCGTCGAGCCGGGCCATGTTCACCCAGATAGCGCCAGTTGGGTGAGTTCCCAGAGCACGTGGTAGGTGGTGGTCTGGGCTTCCTGGATGCGGTGCACCGACGCCGAGGGCATGACGAACAGGTGGTCGATGGTGCCGGCTTCGGCCATCTTTCCGCCGTCGTAACCGGCCAGCCCAACGGTGAGCATGCCGCGGCGGGTGGCTTCGGCGAAGCCGCGCAACACGTTCTCCGACCCACCACTGGTCGACAAGCCCAGCGCGATGTCTCCGGCGCGCCCGTTAGCGGCCAGTGACCGGGCGAACACGACGTCGAACGACACATCGTTGGCCAGCGCGGTGAGCACCGCGACATCAGTGGTCAGGCACGCTGCGGGCAACGGCTTGGCACCCGGACCCGGGTCCTGGAACAGCTCAGCGACGGCCTGGGCATCGGTGCTGCTGCCGCCGTTGCCGAAGGTGAACAGCCGACCGCCGGCATCGAAGTGGTGCGCCATCTCGTCGGCACACTCAAGAAGTCGATCCCGATAAAGCTCCAGCACGTCGGCGCGCAGCCTGGTGATCTCCTCGGTTTTCTCCGCGGTCGACCGGCTCACCTCGGCGAGCACCGCGTCCACATCGGTCTCGCCCGAGTACAGGAACGGGTATAGCGACTCGAATCCGCCCATGTTCACCCCGCAGTGTTGTTCAACCCAGGACCCGGGGCGCGAGCACACCGGGCTGCTCGAAGAAGACGTGCACCAGCTCCCACAACACGTGGTAGGTGGTGACGTGGATTTCCTTGACCACTCGTGGATCGTCGGAGCGCGCGACCAACACGTGGTCCAGCCCCGGAATCTTCTCGATCTGGCCGCTCTGCTCGCCGCTGCCGCCGAGCAGTGCCACCGTCAGTAATCCGGCGTCGCGAGCGGCCTCCAGCGCGCGGGCGACGTTGGGACACTGACCATCGGCTGAGATGCCCAACGCGATGTCATCTGCCGCTGCCAGCAGCCGCAACTGGGCAGCGAAACTGTCCTCCACGCCACCGAGCCGGGCGATCCCACTCATCGTCGCGGCGTCGTTGGACAGCGACATGGCCGGTAGCGCGCGCTTGCCCATGATGACCGGATGCACGAACTCCACGACGATATGTGCCGCGTCAGCGGCCGCGGAACCGTTACCGAAGCACAGCAACCGGCCGCCACGGTGAAACCGCAACGCCATGTCGTAGCAAGCTCGGCCTACCGCCTCGGCGTCGCGACCTAGTGCCTTAGTCGGCTCCGTGCGACGCGCGAAAGCCTGTTCCACCAGGGCAGGGCTCAACGCAGCGATCATTCCCGTCTGCCTCTCCCACCACGAAACGCACCAGTTTTTACGATAATCCTAGTTATTACCATAGTCGTAGTATTTTGTCGGCATGTCGCCTCGCTCCGAGCCGGCTGCGCAACGCAGCAGGACACACGGCGCGCTGGCCAGCACCAGCCGGATGCACATCCTGAGCCTGCTGCGCAGCAGCCATACCCCGCTGGACGTCGCGCAAATCGCGGCGCACAGCGCCTTGCATCCCAACACGGTGCGCTTCCACCTCAGGGTGCTTGTTGATGCCGGGTTCGCCTCGTGCCGCACCGACCACACCGGGGGTGCTGGGCGTCCCCGGCTGGTGTACACCGCAGCCGGGGTTGGCGACCCGCATCCGGATGGCTTCCAGCTGCTCGCCGACATCCTCACCAGCTACTTGGCTGCCAGCAGCACGGTTCCCGCACGCCTGGCCGAGGAGGCAGGGCAGGCGTTCGCGCGCCGCCGCCAGCAGCCCACCCAATCGGTCACTGCCGATGAGGCAGTCCGTCACGTCACCGCGATGTTCGCCGAACTCGGTTTCGAGCCCGAACTGGTTGGCGACGGCCAGGATGTGCAGATGCGGCTGCGGGCCTGCCCCTTCGGCGCACTGGCCGACAAGTATCCGGAGGTAGTCTGCGCAATGCACCTCGGCTTGCTCCGCGGCATCCTGCACCAGCTCAATGCCCCCGTCACCGCCCGAAACCTGCACCCCCTCGTAGAACCCCACCTATGCGTCGCGCACCTGGCTCCCCGCTGAACGGCAGTCTGGATGCAGACTGCCGTTTCGGCGGCCCTAAAAACGGCAGTCTGCATCCAGACTGCCGTTTGACGGACTACGAGGAGACGGGGGCGGCTGCGAACTGCGTCACGATGGCGTGGCAGAACGCCGGGAGATCCTTGGGGTTGCGGCTGGAGATCAGGTTGCCGTCGATGACGACCTCTTGGTCCACGACGGTGCCGCCGGCGTTGCGAATATCGGTACGGATACTCGGGTAGCTGGTCAAGGTGCGCCCACGGACGACGCCGGCTTCGACGAGCGTCCAGGGTCCGTGACAGATCACCCCGACCGGCTTGCCGGATTCGACGAAATCCCGCACGAAAGCCACTGCGGCGTCGTCCTGCCGTAACGTGTCCGGGTTGACCGCGCCGCCGGGCAGGATCAGCGCGTCGTAGTCATCAACTGACACCTCCGACACCACCTTGTCCACGTCGAACTGGTCAGCCTGTTCGATGTCATGGTTGGTGGCCTGGATGGTGCCCGGCTCCAGCGACACCAGCTCGGTGAGCGCGCCGGCCTCGGTGACCGCCTGCCGCGGTTGGACGAGCTCTTCTTGCTCCACACCCCGGGCCGCCAGGATCGCCACCCGCCGCCCAGTCAAGCTTTCTGCCATGCCATGGGCGTACCCGTGCGGGGTGGATGTAAACGGCGTGGCCGTACCAGGATCTGGCCGGCGCTACCACGATCAGCTGCTAGCGCAGAACCAGTCTGATTACAATTTAGTCACGATCGGTGGACGGCAGCCCTGTCCAGGTCCGGATTCGTCGCTTTCCGTGACCGTCAGCAGCGCCTATTTCCACTCGTCGCCTGCGTTATAAGGGCATCCGGGGCGGTGAGGGCCACACGCGTAAGGCGCCAGAACCCACGATTATTGCGGATAGGCGAACCTTATAAACACCGCCAGCCAAGAGCGGCAAGACGCTGTTGCCTGCGCAAACCAATGGGCGCTCACGCTTAGTGAGCGACAGCTTTCGCGACGCATCCAGCGTTCCGCACATCGTACTACTGGTACAGAACGGTTATTGGAGAACTTAACCGACGATGCGCTCGGATTGGCTTATCAAGCACCCACGGTAACGTGAGTAGTTCTAGTTGCCAGCAAGGAACATTCGGGGTACGAGTGAAGAGGTGACGGTTCATCGCGTGAGCGGCCGTGGGCGGACGGATCAGCGCGATGTCAACCAAGGCGCGGATTCGCCGTAGGTGCCGTCACGGGGTGAAACCGCTTCGAGGCTTCATTTCCCTGGAGCGGATGAACGCATTCAGCGTCACTCGGGACAAATAGTCCTGGGAGATGAAGTTACAAGGAGGGGCGAATGAGGGTCTCAGAAGTCTTCTCAATGGGCGGCGGCTGCGGCGGTGGCTACGGCGGCGGCGGTCACGGCGACCACGGCGATTCTGGCCACGGCGGCTACGACGGCGGCTACTCTTCCAGCAGCTACTCTCGAGGCGGCCACGATGGCGGCGACGGCAGGTTCGGTCGCGGTCGGCGTGATCGTGACCACCTGATCAGTGTCAGGGTTGACCGCCTGCTAGGACTAAACGTTCTTTAGGTCTAGCGTCGCTACCATTCGGTATGGTCCTCACTCCGGTAAACCGTCGGGGTGAGGACCACCTCTATTTCACAATCAATGTGCCGGCCATGTACTGGTGGAAGGTGCAAAAGTAGGGGTAACTGCCCGGCTTGCTCGGCGCGGTGATCTCACCACGCTCACCCATAGCGATGGTGCCGCTGTCAAAGGACTTGTCCTTCGCGGTCACCGTATGCGATGCCGGATCTTGGTTGATTATGGTGACCTTCGTTCCGGGGGCAACCGCCA
Organism: Pseudonocardiaceae bacterium; assembly: GCA_035276605.1. Classification (GTDB taxonomy): domain Bacteria; phylum Actinomycetota; class Actinomycetes; order Mycobacteriales; family Pseudonocardiaceae. Next base: position 11,241 of record DATELN010000093.1, read on the forward strand.
AGACAACCGGTGCGTACGCGAACTTGTCGATCACAATGGTGTTCAGCGTGGGGGGAGCGGGCACCGAACCACCGCCGCCACTACTGCCGCCGCCGCAGTCGACAACTCCCAGCACCGCGCACAGCAGGGTGAGCAGGATGGCCGCCCGGCGCGCGTATGAGTTCATGGCCGTCGTCAAGGCTGGCCTACCTCACCGTCAAACTGTCCGGCTTGAGTGCATTGCCGGTGCCGATAAACGTGTCCGGGATCGGAAAGTCACCGAGAATGAAGTTCAGGATCGCCGCATGCATGGCTTCCACTGGCGCAATCGTGGCAGCCGTCAGAATTCCGGTGGGATCCGATACGTTCGCGACGGCGAGCGTGTAGGTCTGCGCGGCGACATTTTCTAGGTTCAGCGCGAACTTGGCCACGTCGGCGACCGACTTCGCGGCGGCGAGCATAGCCAACTGGGTCTGGGTGATGGACAGCGGCGCATCGCTGAGGGTCGGTTTCCCGGCTCTGGACAGCACCGCATTCCAGGCCTGCGCGTGGTCGGAGTGTTGTTTCATCGCGGTCTGGACGAAGGTCGCGACCGCTGGAGGCACCGCGCCGATTTCCCCGGTGCCGGCCTTCTTCAATGCGCCCTCGTAGGCGCTGACC
>DATELN010000094.1:0-12978 GCA_035276605.1 Pseudonocardiaceae bacterium
GCAGAGTTGTCGAGTCATTGATCAAGGCTGGGACGTTCGACTCGCTCGGGCATCCGCGCAAAGGTCTGTACCAAGTGCACCGTGCGGCGATCGACATCGTCATGGCGTCCAAGCGCGCTGCGGCGATCGGGCAACTCGAACTGTTCGGTGATCCGACCCCCGATGCGGCTACGTCCAGACCGTTCGATGTGCCGGTACCAGCTGCGCACTGGGACGCCCAGCGCCAGCTGGCGTTCGAGCGCGACATGCTTGGGTGCTACGTGTCCGGACACCCGCTGCAGGAGTGGCGCACCTCCTGGCTGACCGGGCGAACACTCCGATCGCATCGATCAAAAGTGGGCACCTCGCCAATGGTGCCCAGGTGATCGTCGGAGGCGTCCTCACCGGCCTGACTCGCAGGGTCAACCGCGACGGCGAGCCCTGGGCCGCCGCCCAGTTGGAAGATTTCAGTGCGGGGATCGAGGTGCTGTCCTTTGCTCAGACCTACGCTGCGGTCGGACCGAAACTCGCCGAGAACGCGATCGTGCTGGTCCGGGGTTGGGTGGCTAGCCGAAACGACACCATCTCACTGATCGCCGGCGACATGGTGATCCCCGACCTCACCTAGGCCGGCGGGCAAGCGGGGATCCACGGGCACGTCCTGGGCCGGCATCGAACAGCCCCGCCATGGTGGTCAGGATTGTCGCGCGATGGCGTGTGAATCACTGCCAACACCAGTGATTCCTTCACATCGAAGGCCTGACAAACGCCACTTGTCCTATCTGCGAGTGGGGACGAATATTGCTGCATAGCGATGATCAGTCAGCCAAGGGGGATCCAATGGACAACGGTTACGAGGTGTACTGCATCGCGGATCCGTTGTTCTACGACTCGATGTCCGGTCACAGCCGAGTGGAGATTTTCGATGCCGCCCGGCGTCTGGTACCCGAGGGCTGGCAACGGCGGTCGCTTGACAATTGGGTGGTCATGAGTCCGGTGGGCGCCACGGTGCCCGCGCAGGGCTGGAAAATCCACGCATCGGCATGCCTGGACAATGCGGAACGAGTTCTGGAGACGGTGTGGTCTTACTGTATTCCTCGCGGAATCAGTTTCAAGTTCCTGGGTTCGCGCCATGCCGTTCACATGAACAATGCGAAATACGCCCCGCGGGGCTCCAGCGGCAAGTTCGTCACAATTTACCCGACTGACGTCGACGCGCTCGGCACCATCCTGCGCGACCTTGGCGAGCGGCTGGAGGGCGAGCCAGGCCCCTACATCCTCAGCGACCTGCGCTGGAATGAGGGCCCGCTCTACGTTCGATACGGCGGCTTCGCGCTACGGCACTGCCTGTCTGCACGTGGAGACCAGGTCCCGGCCATCGAGGACCCCACCGGCGGGTTGGTGCCAGACCGCAGGGATGCGGTGTTCTACACCCCACCCTGGGTAACCCTTCCCGAGCTGCTCGTACCCCAACTTGCCGCCCGCAACGCCACGACCGTCAGGGAATTGCCGTACCGCGTCGAGCAGGTCCTGCACTTCTCCAATGGCGGGGGGCTCTACGAGGCAACCGACCAGCGAACCGGCACCCGGGTGGTGCTCAAGGAAGCTCGGCCCTATGCCGGCCTTGCCGCTGATGGTGCCGACGCGGTCCAGCGGCTGGAGCGCGAGCGGGAAACACTCGAATGCCTGGCCGGCATCAAGGGCGTACCGGCGGTCCACGACCACTTCACACTGGGCGACCACCATTTTCTCGCCCTGGAATTCATCGATGGAACGCCGCTGAACAAGGCTTTCGCGCAGCGTTATCCAATGAATAACCCCACTGCCGGAGCTGCCGAGTTCGCTGCCTACTCCGAATGGGCGCTGCGGGTGTGCGCTCAGATCGAAGACATCGTCACCGCGATTCACGGCCGTGGGGTCATCCACGGAGATATTCATCTGTTCAACGTTCTCATCCGAGACGACGGCCGGATCACGCTGATTGACTTCGAGGTCGCAACAAAAATCGATGACGTACGCCGTCCTACCCTGGGTAGCCCTGCATTTGCGGCTCCGCGAGACCGCAAGGGATTCGATATCGACTGGTACTCGCTAGCGTGCCTGCGGATCGCCCTATTCCTTCCGTTGACTGCGCTGATTCGGCTGGATCCCGGAAAGCCGGCGGATTTCGCTGAAGTCATCGCCGAGCATTTCCCGCTCCCGCCTGCCTTCCTGGAGGAGGCAGTGCGGACGATCACCGGAGCTAGTGGCCGTAATGAGGCTGCGCCCCGGCGGCGCAACACAGCGCTGCCGGCACTGCCAGACGGGACCACCGGGTGGGCGGCCGCGCGGAACTCCATCGTCGCGGGAATCTTGGCCAGTGCGACACCCAAGCGTACTGACCGGCTGTTCCCTGGGGACATTGCGCAGTTCACCACCGGCGGCTTGAATATCGCCCACGGTGCGGCAGGTGTGCTCTACGCGCTGTCGGTGACCCGGGCTGCGCGGTACCCCGCGGGGGAGCATTGGCTGCTCGAACGCGCCGCCGCGGCTTCCCGCGGAACGCGGTTGGGCCTGTACGACGGGCTGCATGGCGTCGCGTACGTCCTGGCGGAGCTGGGATACCGCAAAGCCGCCCTCGACCTGATCGAGTTTTGCCTCACCGAACCGTGGGAGCAACTCGGCATGGACCTGTCCGGCGGCCTAGCCGGCATCGCACTCAACCTGGCCCATTTCGCTGGGTTGGCCGGCGAACCCACGCTGTTCGACCACGCGCTGCGCGCCGCCGATATCGTCGCCGACCGGCTCGGGACTCCTGACTCAGTCGACACGGTCAGTGGCGGAGACCATCCCTACGCGGGGCTGATGCACGGCTCGTCGGGACCGGCCCTGATGTTCCTGCGGCTTTACGAGCACACCGGTGACCGGGAGTTCCTCGAACTGTCCAACACCGCCCTACGCCAAGACCTGCGTCGCTGCAAGTTGCGCGATGACGGCGTGATGATGGTGAACGAGGGCTGGCGCGACCTGCCTTACCTGGACCGGGGCAGCGCGGGTATCGGCATGATCCTCGACGAGTACCTCACGCATCGGGCTGATGACGAATTCGCCGATGCGGCGGCCACCATCCGCCGCGCTGCGCAGTCTCGGTTCTACATCCAATCGGGTCTGTTCAGCGGCCGCGCCGGAATGATCCTGTATCTCAGCCGGGCGTACCCCCCCGGGCAGGCGGTTTGGAGTCCGGAGGTCGCCGCACAGATCCGGCGGCTGTCCTGGCACCGCATCGACTACCAGGGTCATCTTGCCTTTCCCGGTGAGCAGCTGCTTCGGCTTTCGATGGACTTGGCGAGCGGCGCCGCAGGCGTGCTGCTCGCGCTGGGTGCCGCAGTACATGAGCACCCCGTCGGTCTCCCGTTCCTCAGTGAACCCCGCCAGCCCCCGCCGCACGATGCCCCCGTGCCGACGGTGCTGCTGGGCAGGAACGGGTTGGTATCCAGCTCGATATTCGGAGGGAGGTGAACACAATGGCACTTCTCGACCTCCAGGCGATGGAGCTGGCCGGTGGTTTCGACGACTGCCACAGCTTCGGCCACGGCGGCCGCGACCGTTGCTGCGGGAGCGACCTCAGCCTGCTGCTCTGCGGCTGACAGTCATCGCTGGGTGGTCCGGGGCAGCCGGCGTTGCCCCGGACCACCCAATTATTTGGCTATTCCCTATGACTTTGCGTAATGACGGAGATGCGGAGGCCGCATGAATAGCAATCCGGCCAAGGCATCGACGCAGCAGGATCCGATGGCCAGGCAAGCGGACCGCTTGCTGTTCTCGACGGGTCGCCGGGGCGGATGGTGGATCTGGTTGCTCGCGCTGGCCACACTCGCCGCCGCCAGCGCTGATATCCTGCTACCCGCCGCAATCGGCCGAGTGCTCGACGCGCTGCCTGCTGGTAGCGGCCTGAGCCGGGATCTGCTGGCCTGCGCCGCGCTGATCGCCACTTTGGTGTTCGGGAAAGTGATCGCTGACATTGCCTCCGGAACGAGCAATGCCCAGTGCATAGCCTGGTTGCGCATGACGCTGGTCCAGAATCTCATCGCAATCGGTCCGGCCGCCATGCGCCGCTTCGAATCCGGCGACTTGGTCACCCGAGTGACCCGCAACGCCAGCGAGGCCGGCCAGGTCGGAATAACCGCGGTCATGGTCGGCGCGGGTCTAATTCCCCCGGTCGGCGCCATTGTGGCGTTGATGCTGATCGACCCCTTGGTAGGGGCCAGCGCGCTGATCGGTCTTGTCACGATGGCCGCGCTGCTGCGGGTGTTCGTCCGGAATAACACCGAAACCATTCGGGGCTACCTGCATAGCCAAGGGCTGATCGCGGCCCGGCTGCTCGATGCGTTGGCCGGGTCGCGCACCATCGCCGCCGCCGGCACCACCGAGCGCGAGCGTCAGCGCATCCTCCAGCCGTTACCCGGCCTGCGCGAACACGGCGTGCAGATGTGGCGCGACCAGGTACGGATTGCCAGCCAGTCCGCAGTGATTGGGCCGCTGTTGCAGTTGGCCGTGGTCGGCGTCGCCGGCTTCGGGCTGGTCGCCGGCCGGCTCAGCGTGGGCGAGCTGTATGCCGCGAGCCGCTACGCCGCAATGGCTGCGGGCCTCGGCTCGGCGATGGGCTATTTGAACAAGCTCGCGCGAGCGCGGGCCGGTGGCCGGCGCGCGGCCGAAGTGCTCAGCCTGCCTGTAATCCAGTACGGCACCGCCAGCCTGCCTGAGCCGTTGGGCGGTGGTGGCCGGCTTGAGTTTCGCGGGGTGCGGGTGTGCGCCGCAGGGAAGCCGGTAATCGACGGACTTGATCTTGTCATCCCAGCCGGCGTCACGGTGGCTGTGGTCGGCCGGTCCGGGGCAGGCAAGTCACTGCTCGCTGCGGTGGCCGGTCGGCTGGCCGATCCGGAGCGCGGGCAGGTACTGCTCGACGGCGTTGCGCTGGCTGACTTATCACATGATCAGCTCCGCAGCGCGGTGGGTTTTGCCTTCGAGCGGCCGGCGCTGGTGGGGGACACGATCCAAGAAGTGATCAGCTTCGGGTCGCCCGACCGCGCCAAAGCGAATGTTCGCCAGGCCGCCGCCACCGCACGCGCGGACACCTTCATCGAAAGGTTGCCGCAGGGGTACTCGACCGAACTGGCGGCGGCGCCGCTGTCTGGCGGTGAGCTGCAGCGCCTGGGGTTGGCCCGAGCCTTCGCCCACCCGTATCGGGTGCTCATCCTCGATGACGCAACCTCCAGCCTGGATACCGTGACCGAACGGCAGGTCGGCGCAGTGCTGGCCAGCGCCAATCGCGGTCAGACGCGGCTGATCATCGCGCACCGGGCGGCCACGGCCGCCCGGACGGATCTGGTTGCTTGGCTTGATCACGGCACAGTGCGCAGCCTGCGTCCGCACCGCGAACTATGGCGCGATCCGGACTACCGGGCTCTGTTCGGTACGGATGCCTTAGGGCCAGAAGCCATCCCCGCTCACTCCTGGGAAGTGCCGGCATGACTGCCAGCTTGAGCTGCACCCTGAGTACCGAGCAAACCGTGCCTCGGTTGCTGCTTGCCGCGCTACGCCGGCACCCCCGGGCGCTGCTGCGGTTGGCCGCGTGGTCGGTGCTGGAGGTGACGCCGCTGCTGCTGTCCGGCTATTGCGTGGCCCAGGCGCTGGATGCCGGTTTCATAGCCGGCCGGCCCGTAACCGGGTTGGCGTGGCTAGGTGTGCTGGCGGTCGCGGTGTGCGCGGGGGCCGTGGCGACCGGACAGGTATATCGGATTCTGGCGGAGATTGTTGAGCCGTTCCGCGACGATCTGGTGGACGGCGTCGTGGCAGGTGCGCTGCAGCGATCCACCGTGCTCGGCGGCCGGCCCGACTCGGGCGCAGTCGCGCGGTTGACCCATCAAGTCGAGGTGGTGCGGGACAACTTCGCCGGCTTGCTGTTGCTCAGCAGAAGCTTTGTGGTTAGCGCGATCAGCGCGATGATCGGGATGGCGGCCTTGACCGGAGTGGTCGCGTTGCTGGTGCTGCCGCCGCTGCTTGCCGGTTTGGCGTTCTTCCTAGCCTCCTTGCGGTCCATGATGAGCCGTCAGCGCGATCATGTGCTCACTGATGAAGCCGTCGCCGAGTCGGCCAGTACCATCGCGAACAGCCTGCGTGACGTGGTCGCGTGTGGTGCCGAAGACCGTGCCTGTGCGCGAGTGCAGCGCGACGTCGACGCGCATGCAGCGGCGGAACGGACCGTCGCCCGCATGGCGGCAATCCGCACGCTGTCGGTCGCCATCGGAGGCTGGTTGCCAGCGGTGGGCCTGCTCGTCGGCGCGCCCTGGTTGCTGCAGACCGGCTTGACGCTGGGAACCATCGCCGGCGGGCTGATCTACCTGACACAGGGGCTGCTGCCGGCGCTGAAATCGCTGGTCGATGGCCTGGGGGCGGGCGGCTTGCGGTTGGTGGTCACGCTGGATCGCCTGCTCGAGGCGGGGCAGCGCCCGACGCCGAGCAGGCCAGTGCAGTCGCAGGCACCGGTAGGGCATGACTTCGTCGTAGACGGAGTGACTTTCTGCTACGGCCGCCATGCTGAGCCCGTGGTCAAGGCGCTGGACCTGGTCATTCCGCAGGGCCAGCACCTGGCCATGGTCGGTCCCAGCGGTGCGGGAAAGTCCACCCTGGCTGGCTTACTCGCCGCTACTCACGTCCCTGACCAAGGTGAAGTCCGGCTGGGCGGGGTACCGGTGGTTGATCTCGATCCGCAGACCTTGGCCAGCCACCGGGTGCTGATCCCGCAGGAGGCGTATGTCTTTGCCGGGACACTCGGTGACAACCTGCGGTACCTGCATCCCAGCGCTACCCGTGCCGAGCTGGACGCTGTTGTCGCAGATTTGGACCTGCGTGCCATGGTGAGCCGGCTGGGCGGATATGACGCTGTGATCGACCCTGGCACGCTGTCGGCCGGTGAACGGCAACTCATCTCGCTGGCCAGAGCCCACCTCACCCCGGCACCAGTGCTGATCTTGGATGAGGCCACCTGCCATCTGGACCCGGTTGCCGAGGAGCGGGTGGAGCGGGTACTGGCCGGCCGCCAAGGCGGCACGCTCATCGTCGTCGCCCATCGGATCAGCTCAGCGCTGCGTGCGCAGCGGGTCGTATTGATGGACGGTGCCGATCTGGTCACGGGTACGCATCGCGAGCTACTGGCAACCGCGCCGCTGTACCGAGACTTAGTCCTCGGCCATCGACAGTGATCAGCGCAGCGATGGGTCGGCGGTGACCGTGTGGCCACCGCCGACCTCTTGTCACCTGCGCTTAGATGTCACCTGCGCTTAGATCCAGCCCGCCTCGGCGGCGATGCGAATGGCATCGATCCGGGTACGCGCGTCCAGCTTGGTCATGACTCGCGACAGGTAGTTGCATACCGTCCCGCGGCTCAAAAACAGCCGTTGAGCGATCTCACTGGGCGACGCCCCGCCCGACGCGAGGTCGAGCACGGTGAGTTCTCGAGGGGTCAGCGGGCTACCCGCCACGCCGATCGCGGCAACCGCGAGGGCGGGATCGATCATGCGTTTGCCTTGCGCGACCTGCCGGATGGTGGCCAGCAACCGCTTAGGTTGCGCATCCTTGTCTACCGCTCCGGCCACCGGAATATCCAATGCCCGCCGGACCAGACCTGGTCGTTGCGCAGTGGCGAGCACCACTACCCGGCATGCGGGCAACCGCTCGTGCAGTGTTTGGGCCGCCGTGAGCGCCTCTGACCCGCCCTGGTCGACATCCAGAACGGCGATATCGGGGCGATGCCGGATCGCGGTGGGCACCACGCGCTCGCCCCCGGCGATTCCGCCGACCACCTCGATGTCCTCCTCACTGGACAGCACCGCCGCGAGCGCTCCGCGAAGCAGGCTCATGTCGATGACCAGCAGCACCCGGATGGGATCGGCCGCCGGACTCGGTATGTGACCTGGATAGCGGGCCATAGCGGTGGGTTGATTGCTGTGAGGTTGAGAGAAACCGGTGTATTCGTCATCTGCGGCAATGGTGCTCGCCGCGAGATTTCGCGGTACCCGATGTTGTGAAATCATGAGATGCGAGCGAGATCGACTCGGTCGCGGAACGTGCATGGTCGCCAACATGCCGTCATTGGGCTGTTCCCTCCCCAGGTGCCGGGAAAGAATGTGCGTCCCCATCCGTCCCCGGCGATCAAGCGCGCCCCGTTGCCCCCTGCGAGTGGTTCTTCCCCGAAACCGGGGCAGGACCACGACGCGGAATCCCCCGAGGGGGATCCCTGACAGCTTGTCATCGCGGATATGCCAGATCGTGTTACAACGTGTACGTAGCGTCATCACCATTGTCACGTTGCGTATTCATTTACTGGTTTGTCGCTGCTCGTAGGCTCACGGACCGTGGACTCCATGCAGGATCTTCTCGCTGCCGACCGGGCGCACGTGTGGCATCCCTACGGGCCGATGCCGGGTCGCGTCGACCCGCTCCTGGTGCGCTCCGCGGCCGGGGTTCGGCTGCGGTTGGCCGACGGGGTGCAGCTGCTGGACGGCATGTCGTCGTGGTGGGCCGCCATCCACGGCTACGCCCACCCGGTACTAGATGCTGCGGTGCGCGAGCAACTCAGCCGGATGAGCCACGTGATGTTCGGCGGCTTGACCCACGAGCCCGCGGTCCGGCTGGCCCGCCGCCTGGTAGACATCACTCCGCAACCGCTGCAGCACGTGTTCTTCGCCGACTCGGGCTCGGTGTCGGTGGAGGTCGCGATCAAGATGTGTCTGCAGTACTGGCGGTCGCTGGGGCGCCCCGGCAAGCACCGCCTGCTCACCTGGCGGGGCGGCTACCACGGCGACACCTTCGGCGCGATGAGCGTCTGCGATCCCGACGGCGGGATGCACTCGCTGTGGACGGCGGTACTGGCACCGCAAGTGTTCGTGCCGTCGCCGCCCGCTGAACTGGATCCCGGGTATGTGCGGCTGCTGGCGGACACCGTGGCTCGCCACGCGGATGAGTTGGCCGCGGTGATCGTCGAACCGGTCGTGCAGGGCGCCGGCGGGATGCGCTTCCACGACCCGCACTACCTGCACGTGCTGCGAGAGATCACGCTGGCCCACGAGGTGTTGCTGATCTTCGACGAGATCGCCACCGGGTTCGGCCGTACCGGGGCGTTGTTCGCCGCTGACCACGCCGGCGTCAGCCCCGACGTGATGTGCGTGGGCAAGGCGCTCACCGGGGGCTACCTCACGATGGCCGCCGCGCTGTGCACCTCGCGGGTCGCCGAGGGCATCAGCGGTGGCGAGGTACCGGTACTGGCCCACGGGCCGACATTCATGGCCAACCCGCTGGCGGCAGCGGTGGCGTCGGCGTCCATCGATCTGCTGCTCGGCCAGGACTGGCGCGCCCAGGTGCGGCGGCTGGAGGCGGGACTGCGAGCAGGGCTGGCCCCGGCTGCCGAGCTGGCCGGGGTCATCGATGTCCGGGTACTGGGTGGGATCGGAGTGGTGCAGCTCGACCATGACGTCGATCTGCCCGCTGCCACAGCCGCCGCGGTGAGCCAGGGCGTGTGGTTGCGCCCTTTCCGCGACCTGGTTTACACCATGCCGCCCTTCGTCACCGATGATGAGGATCTTGCACAGATCACCTCTGGCGTGCTCGCTGCGGCGGCCGCCGGGTGACGTCAAAGTAGTGAGCCTTGCCTTACCAGGATTTCAAGCCGGACCGGCGAGGATGCGCGGTAACGGGGAGGAACCGGGTTATTACGGTCAATGACGACCGGACTCCCCAAAGGAGTCCGCGATCGTCGGGGGTCGCAGCAGTGGCGATGCCCCCGGTGCAGCTGGCGGATCCATGGCTCGCACACCGTAATCCGGAGGCTGTTGCATGCGTTCTCCTGCTGCTGCTGTGCCGTTGGCTGCTGAGCACTCCCTGGCACGCACGGTGTTACGTCACGACCTACCCGCTTCTGCGGTGCTGGTACTCATTGCCATACCGCTGTCGCTGGGCATCGCCGTGGCGTCCGGCGCGCCGGTCATGGCCGGACTCATCGCTGCCGTCGTGGGTGGCATCGTGGTGGGCTTACTCGGCGGGTGCCGGTTGCAGGTCAGCGGTCCGGCAGCTGGCCTCACCGTGGTGGTGGCCGATCTCGTCGCGAAGTACGGCTGGGGCGTCATGTGCGCCATCACCGCGGCTGCGGGACTGCTTCAGATGATGTTCGGCATCAGCCGGATGGCCCGGGCGGCTCTGGCGATATCGCCGTCGGTGGTACACGCGATGCTCGCCGGTATTGGGATAACGATCACTTTGGGTCAGCTGCACGTGCTGCTCGGTGGTGCGCCTGGCGAGAACGCGATCACGAACATCGCTGAGTTGCCTGGCCAGATTGCGGACCTGCACTATCCGGCCGCGGTGCTGGGACTGCTCGTGATCGCGGTGCTGGTGATCTGGCCGCGGCTGCCCCGCCCACTGGTGCATATCCCGGCCCCGCTGGCCGCAGTGGTCGGTGCGACAGCGCTGGCCACGATCCTCACACTTGACCTCGAGCGGGTAGTCCTTCCTGGTTCGGTGCTCGACGCGGTGAGCCTGCCTGAGCTACCCGGGAGCAACTGGGGCGGTGTCCTCATCGGCGTGCTCACCGTGGCGGTGATCGCCAGCGTGGAGAGCTTGCTGTCGGCGGTGGCGGTGGACAAGCTCAGTGGTGGCGGTAACACGAACTTTGATCGGGAACTGGTCGGTCAGGGGGCTGCGAACACCCTGTCCGGCATGCTCGGTGGACTGCCGGTGACCGGCGTGATCGTGCGAAGTTCCGCCAACGTCGCCGCCGGCGCGCAGACCAGGGCTTCGACCATCGCACACGGCGTCTGGGTGATGGCCTTCGCGGTGCTGTTCGTGGAAGCGATCGAGTTGATCCCGCTGGCTGCGCTGGCCGGCCTGCTGGTGGTGATCGGCATGCGCCTGGTCAAGCTCGCTGACTTGCGCTGCGCCCACCAGCAGGGCGAACTGACGATTTACCTGGTCACCTTGGCGGGTGTGGTGTTCCTGAATTTGCTGGTCGGTGTGCTCATCGGATTAGGTCTGTCGCTGCTCATGGTGCTCCGCCGCGCTGTCCGGTCCGGAGTGCACGTGCAGCGGGTCGGATCGGAATCCTGGCGAGTGGTGGTCGCTGGCATCGTCAGTTTCCTGTCCATCCCGAGGCTGTCCCGGGTGCTGGCGCAGGTGCCGCGAGGCAGCCACGTGGTGATGGAGGTGGTGGCCGACTATCTCGATCACGCCGCTCGGGATCACCTATCCGCCTGGCGACAGCAGCATGAGGCGTCCGGCGGCACTGTCATCGTCGATGAGATCAGATCCGATCGTCCGCAGATCTTGCTTTTCACCTGCGCCGACTCGCGGGTGGCGCCGCAGGTGGTCACCGATGTTGCCCCTCGTGATGTGTTCACGGTGCGCAATATCGGCCACTTGGTGCCGCCGTCGGAACTGGAGTGCGGCTCGTCGGTGGCTGCGTCGCTGGAATACGCGGTGAACCATCTGGCCGTGCCGTCGATCGTGGTGTGCGGTCACTCGGGATGCACGGCGATGCATGGGCTGCTCGACGGTGCGACTACCGACGGGTCCCTAGGCAGCTGGCTGCGGTGGGGTCTGCCCAGCCTGCAGGCGTTGCGTGAGGGCCATCCGGTGGGTACTGCCGCCGGTGAGGAGGGGCATCCCGAGGTTGACCAGCTCGCGATGGTCAACGTGGCGCGCCAGGTCGAGGTGATTGGCAGGCATTCGGCGATCCGCGATGCCATTGTGGCCGGTCGGGTGAAGGTGGCTGGCCTGTTCGTTGATACCAGCACCGGCCGCGTGCTGCGACTGGATCCTGAGGCCGCGCGGTTCGTGCCGCTGCGCAATGGCTACCTGGCCACTCAGGTCGAGCAGGCGCACTCCGGATCGGAGCGTGCTGGGGCGTCGTAGGCTCGCAGGTCGTGACAATGCTTCCCGCTCCGACCGGGGCGCTGGCGTGGTTGGACGATGCGGCTGCCATTCGCCGCGCGGCAGGGTTGCGGCGAGTGATGCGACCGCGACCGGCGCTTGAGTCGGTGCTCGATTTGGCGTCCAATGACTACCTGGGCCTGTCGAAAGATTCGCGGGTGGTGGACGGCGCGGTGCAGGCCGCCCGGGTGTGGGGTGCCGGATCGACGGGGTCGCGCCTCGTCACGGGTTCCACCGAGTTGCACGCCCAGCTGGAGGACGAGCTTGCCGCATTCTGCGGAACCGCGGCGGCGCTGGTGTTCTCCTCGGGCTACACCGCCAACCTGGGCGCGTTGACGGCCTTGTCCGGCCCGGGTGCGCTGGTGGTGTCCGACGCGGCCAGCCACGCCTCGCTGGTGGACGCGTGCCGGTTATCCCGGGCCCGGGTTGTGGTGACCCCGCACGCCGACGTTTCAGCTGTGGCGGCCACCCTGGCTGCCCGGTCTGAGCAGCGCGCATTGGTCGTCACCGACTCGGTGGTCAGCGTGGACGGTGACATTGCGCCGCTGGCGCAGCTGCACGCGGTGTGCCGGCAGCATGAGGCGGTGCTGCTGGCCGATGAGGCGCACGGATTCGGGGTGTGCGGCCCCGGCGGGCGGGGGGTCCTCGCCGGGCTCGGGTTGACCGGCGAGCCCGACGTCGTGGTCACCATGTCGCTGTCGAAGTCGCTGGGCAGCCAGGGTGGCGCTGTGCTGGGGTCGGGGGTGGTGGTTGACCACCTCGTCAACGCCGCGCGTAGCTTCATTTTCGATACCGGCCTGGCGCCGCCGGCTGCCGGTGCAGCGTTGGCCGCGCTGCGGGTGCTGCGAACCGAACCGGCGCTGCCTGCCCGTGTCCTCGCCGTAGCCGCGGCGCTGGCCACCGCGGCCGGTGTGCAGCCACCGGCGTCTGCGGTGGTCTCGATCATCCTTGGTGAGCCGCGGCGCGCGGTTGAGGCGGCTGCGCAATGCCTGCGCTACGGCGTGCGAGTGGGGTGCCTGCGCCCGCCTGCGGTCCCCGCTG
>DATELN010000095.1:0-7699 GCA_035276605.1 Pseudonocardiaceae bacterium
ATCGCAGCAGAGCACCCCATTCAACGTCGACTACTACGGCGCCCGCATCCGCAGCTGTTACGAGGGCTGGGTCACCTACCTCCACCACGACTACCACCCCGGCGACATCTGGGGCTGCATCGGCTGGCACTGGTCCGGTCAATGGAAAGACGCCGGCGCCAAGCGCTACGTCGACCGAGTTCACCACTACCTCGACACCCAACCTTGGCACGACTGGACCAACCAGAACCACTGAACGGGGCCCCTATCGGGCACTGTTGCATGAGCACATCACCGTGAGGGGCAGGTTGGCCATGCGCGGCCTCAAACAACTCCGCTGCACACGAGTAATCACTACCCGGCACGCATTCATCCAGAACATACGCCGCGGTCATTACGAACTTGAAGCCGAGGAAACAATAAACCTACGTGTCTCGACGGCCTTCGACGAGCTGGTCATGGCGATATGACGAGCCAGAGCCTCGATTAACGATCTCGGCTGCTCTGACTGCGCGCAATGCAACAGTCCCCCTGGTTGTCCGTCGTCGGCCGAGTGTGGTGAGATGTCTAATACGAGATGTCAATCATGAGGTATCGGACCGCTATTAGTGTTGTGGTAGTCGCTGGGGCACTTGCGGCTTGCGGCCTGTCAACGCCACCCGCTGTTGGTTCTTTTTCTTCGAACACTACGTTTCGTGCGCCAACTGTTGCTCCAACAGTCCCGTCCATGAGTCCTCGCGCCGACAGCTCACCGGCGACGTGGGAGATCCCCCTGGCAATGAATGTAAAGGATGCACTAGTCAAAGACCTACCGTCTCCGGACTTTTATTTCATTGCCAGCGCAGGACCCGGTTACTATCTCGTACCAAAAAATCAATGCGCAATTTCATTCGACCTGTCCAGTGGACACGCGATCCTTGACACCCAACCACGCATCAATGTCTGCGTCGAAAGTTGAGGTAACCGATCGATCGATCGTCGTGCTGATCCCCGACTCTGCGCTTCAGGCAGGTAGGGAGACAGCGGTATATCGCTGCTTGTCGCGAAGTGTATATAAGTCGCCTGGGTTGGTGAAGTAGTTCGTCGGAGGGCGCTGTTGTTTTGGTGCAAAGAGAGAATTGAGACGCTCGGGTCGTGCCGAAAGTGCTGGACGGCAAACACTATCCAGCCGGCGCCATAACGACTCCGACCAAGCTGATCAACCGGTAAAGCAACACCGCGGGCAACGCCGCCACGGCCGGGATTCCACCCGCGACCAGAGCAACGACGAGAGCGGCCTCCACCACACCGATCCCACCGGGTGCCTGCGACAGTCCTGAGCTGGCCATGCCTGCGGTGTAGGCAACGAGCAACAGCGGCAGTGTCAGCTCATGCATGTTCAAAGCCGCCGCGCATGCGGCCAGACAGCTCGCATCGAAGGTCCAGTTGAGTAGCGCGAACCCGGTCGCTGCGGTCCAGTCTCGGCTGCGGGGCCGCACGAACCGCAGCTGGGCCACCAGCTCGTTGAGCATGTCGGCCCCTGCCTCGGCAGGGCGATGCCGGACCCGATTCGCCTGGGTCAAAACCCACCGGCCCGCGGCGACGACCCGTTGCGGGCGCCGGGCGAGGTGGCGGGCTAACAGCGCCAGCGCGAGCACACCGGCGATCCCCATCGCCAGTCGTACCACGCTGCCCCACCCGCCCACCAACAGCGAGCCCAGCAGCGCCAGCGCAGCCAGAGAGCCAGTCGACACCAGCCCGCCAGTGGCCAGACACTAGGTGGCCACTGCGCCGCTGGCGCCCCGGCCACGCATCCACCGGAAGCTGTAGCCGGTGGAGAATGCGCCGCCACCGGGCATCGTCGCATGCAGGGAGTTCGCCGCATACACCGCCGCGACGCAGCCTCGCAGCGGCACCCTCACGCCGGCCGCGCGCAACAACTGGCAACGTGATCGAGCGAACATACACATCGATGCCCCGGCGGCGCCCGCGGCCACGACGAGCCAGCCGGTGTCGGCGCGCCAGACAGCCGTGAGGGCACCGGCGAGCTGTGGGCCCACCAGACCGGCCTCCACCACCAGCAGCGCGGCCAGCATGCATCCGACCAGAACACGCCACCGCGGCCAACGGGCCTTTGTCGTGGCAATGCCATTGATGGCCGCCGGTGGCGGTGATGACTCTGGTCGGGCCTCGTCGCAGGCAGCAAGTTCCCCAGCTGCCCGTCGCAGAGTCGGCGACGTCATGGCCAGCAGCGTCCCAGCCGAAGTTGTGCAAAGCTGTAGGGCTGCTGTCAGGAGCATCGGAACAGGAGCACCTCAGCTGCCACCAACCGATGCAGGACACCGGGCCAGAATCGGACGACACGCAGTCCGACACCATCCGCGCCACAAGCGCCGCGCGTGCTCAGTGACGCCTGTGGCAGTGGCTTTGCTCACGGTGGTTGCTGTCAGCTTCAGGCGGTATTCAGGTATCTGCCATCCATCGGTGTGGGATCACCGCGATTTAATGTAACTCGATAGGAGGGTGGGGCGCCTGGCTTTGACCGAGGAGTTGACCTGCTTGGTGGGCGGAGTTTAAATGGTGGTGCAGCACCTCGTTCGGTGAGGCGTCTGTGCGGATATAGGCCACTGACCCCCCAGCGTCGAGAGACGCTTCGGGTCAGGACAGGTCTCCCCGGCTTAAGGGGTGACCCCAAGTGGCTTCCCGGTAGGGATCACGCCGTGCAGTGCCGAAGCTCTAACGTGAGGGGTGTGACAGATGATCGGTCGGTGTGGTCTCGTGTTGTGGCGCGTGGATTGTGAGGAGGTTAGCGGAATTGAGTTGTGATCATAATTGCTTTTTGTTTGTTCCGTTTGCCTTGGCGCCTGCCCTCAGTGTCGTCTAATGTAGGTAGAAATAGCTTTTCGTGTCGGGCGTCAGGCTCCCGGTTGCGCTTTTTAGTGCGTAGGGAGGTTAGTCAGCT
Source organism: Pseudonocardiaceae bacterium (assembly GCA_035276605.1). Taxonomy (GTDB): domain Bacteria; phylum Actinomycetota; class Actinomycetes; order Mycobacteriales; family Pseudonocardiaceae. The sequence continues at coordinate 2,921 of DATELN010000095.1, forward strand.
ATGACGATCACGGTGAATTGGAAACGGGCCTTGGGTACCTTGCTGTCCTGGGCGGAGCCGGTGTTGGTGCTGGTGGGTGAGGAAGCTGGTCTGGGACCGGCGGCTGGGTTGGTGGTCGGCGGTGTGCTGCAGGTGACGTGCCGGAGTCTGCTGACCTGAGCATCATCACCCCAGTCGAGCAGACGAGCAGGCTGCGGTCGGCGGCCGCGCCGTATTCCATGGTGGTTCGGCTTTGACGGTTGCCCGCCGCTGTCTTGGGTGCCAGGTGGTTGCACTGGAGCCGGCGTGGGGCCGTTCGATCCTGGACGGCTTGAGCAGATGAGTAACGGATTGGGTACTCACTGTGTGCCTACTGTGGTCCGGACGTGGCGTGGCGCTATCGAGGGAAGAAGGCGGTTGATCGTGCTCGGGGGTGTAGCGCGGCTGTCGGTGGTGGCGGCTGGGGTGGCGTTGAAGGCTTCCGCGCAGGTGGTGCGCGGGGCTGGCTGCGTGGTGGGCAGGGCGGTACAGGTCGCGGCTGAGGCGAACACGATCGGTGTTGGGGTGGTGGGTGGTGCAGCTCGGGTGAGCAGGACAGCCGCGAGGTCGGCTACGGGGGTGTTGGGTCGAGCGGTGGCGGTGGGCGCGCCGTATTGGCGCCACGGTCAACGCTTTCATCTGCCGCTTCGGGCACGGACTGGCTCGGTGGCAGCGCAGCAGGCGATCAAGAAGGTCGCCGCGGGAGTGTTGGAGCACCCCGACGTGCTCGTCGCCTACTGGGACGGCGGTTTGCAGCGGTTGGTGGTACAGGTTGCAGAAAACGCGGTGACCGACCGAGTCGTAGAGAGGGTCAGTGCGTTGGCGGCCCGACACGGCCTGGTCTGTTCTGCGGCGCCGGCGCCAGACACCGCGCATCCCGGGGATGTGACGGAGGTTCGCACGGCGGCGGTTTGCCTGGCGTTGGACACCGCAGCGTTGGCGGGAGCGCTGATGGCGGCGATGGTGCGGCTGCGGCGCCCCCCGCAGGTGATCAGCGCCGTGTCGGCGCTGATGCGGGAAGACCCACGCGTGGGCGCGCTGCTGGTGTCCCAGTTCGGTAAGCCCACCGCGGATCTGGTGTTGGCCGCGATCAGCGCGGCAACGGCTGGCATCGGGCAGTCACCAACCGAGCTGGTGCTAGACGCGGCTTTGCGCACCGGGCAGTTGGTCGAGGCCATCGCCCGGGCCGCGGCCTTCGACGCCGCCCACGACCAGTTGTGTGTGCCCGAGCGGATCAGCCTGGCGCCCACCGCGCCGATGCGCCGGCCCGCTCCGGCCGATTCCCTCCAGGATTACGCAGTAAATGCGACGACGGCCAGCGTGATCGGGGCGGCCGCGACGCTGTTGTGGAAACGCAACACCGAACAGGCCAGCGCGGCGGTGCTGGCCGGTTCCCCCAAGCCGGCCCGCTACGGCTGGGCCGCCTATCAGGCCAGGGTGGGCTGTGCCCTGGCCGCAGACGGTGTTTTGGTCCGCGACGCAGCGCGGTTGCGGTTGCTGAGGATGGTCGACGCGGTGGTCGTGCACGCTGCGGCGCTGGCCGGCACCCAGCGCACCGTGGGGGAGGTCTATCCCAGCGTCGACGAGTGGAGTCATGCCCAGTTGTGGCAAGCAGCTGCCGGCGCGTTGACTACCACCGACTCGGGTCCCACCGACTTGTGGCTGCGTCCGGCACCGGATAACGGTCACGCCGACACCGGCTTGATGATCGCCTCAGCGCATGGCCAAGACGTGGGCACCGTGCTGGTGGATTACCAGCCAGACCCGCTAGCCCAGGCGGTATTGGATGCCGCGCGCCACGCCGGATTACGCATCGTGGTAGTCGGCCACGGCGCCGGGCAGCACGCGGGGCAAGCCGATGAGGTCATCGACCCCAACCGGGACATGTCCCAGGTCGTCAGCGGCTTACAGGACCAGGGACATACCGTGTTGACCCTCGCTCGGCTGCGCGCCACACAACAACACCACAATGACGATCTCGCGTTCCGCGACTCGGATGTGCTGGCCGGGCTGCTGTGCGGAGATCTCGCCGTGACGCTGGCGGATCGTGACAGCGCGGTAGTGTGGGCGGCGGATGTGGTCTGCGCGCGTGGCCTGGCCGGGATGTGGCGGGTGTTGCACGCGGTTCCCGCGGCCCGAACAGCCAGTAAACACGCCAGGATTTACGCCCAGGCCGGCGCGGCGCTGTCCGGGCTGCTAGTGGTCACTGGCGGGCAGCAGCGGTGGTCAACGGTGCTGTTTCCGCTGGCCCGGGTCAGTTCGGTGGATCTCGCTGCGGCGGCAGCGTTGGTGTCGGGGTGGTGGCTAGCGCGGGGGGTGGCGACCAGCGCCACGCCCGCCCCACGCCTGCAGATCCCCTGGCATGCCCTCAACCCGAGGGAAGTGCTGCGCGTAACTCGCAACTGGCGGCGCCGTTCAGCCGCTTCGCAGCCCGGAGCTGATCACCGAGCGGGCTTGCCGTCTAGCATGTCTGGCTGGGCGGTTGCCGCGCCACTGCGGCTGTCGCTGCAACTGGCCAACGCAGTGCGCGGTGAGCTCAACGACCCGCTGACCCCGGTCCTGGCGGTCGGTGCGGCGGCCTCAGCGGTGCTGGGCTCGCCGGTGGATGCGTTGCTGGTCCTGGGCGCCCTGAGCATGAACGCGGTGGTCGGTGGTGTCCAACGGCTGCGCGCCGACCGCGCGTTGGCGTCGTTGGTGACGGCTCAGCAGCAGAAGGCTCGTCGGGTTCACGGCACCGGTGACCAGATCGAGGTGATCAACGCTACCCAGCTAGCTCGGGGTGATGTGATCGAATTGGCGGTGGGGGATGTGGTGCCGGCCGATGCCCGGCTGCTGGAACTCACCGATCTTGAGATCGACGAATCTGCGCTGACCGGGGAATCGGTTCCGGTGACCAAACAGGTCGCAGCCTGCGTCGGGGGACCTGGCGGGCAGCGCCGGTGCATGGTGTTTGAGGCCACCACCGTGGTCGCTGGTCAGGCTCGGGCCGTGGTGGTGGACACCGGTGAACACACCGAAGCTGCCCGGGCCATCACGCTGGCCTCGCGTACTCCACCAGCGGCCGGTGTGCAAGCGCGCCTGCACGAACTGACCCGCAAGGCGGTGCCGCTGACCCTGCTGGGCGGCGCCGCGGTAACGGGGCTGTCGCTGCTGCGGGGCCACTCGATGCGCCAGGCCCTCAGTGGGGGTGTGGCCGTTGCCGTGGCCGCAGTCCCAGAGGGGCTGCCGCTGGTGGCCACGGTCGCTCAGATGGCCGCCGCCCGGCGGTTAAGCCGACGCGGCATCCTGGTGCGCACCCCCCGTGCGCTCGAAGCGCTCGGCCGCATGGACACGGTATGTTTTGACAAAACCGGCACCCTGACCGAAAACCAGCTTCGCGTCGTCCGGGTGACCGCCCGCGACGGCACCGCTTACCCACCTACCGAGCCCGCGGCCTGCGCGGTACTCCAGACCGCAGCACGGGCCTGCCCGCAGGAGCAACATTCCTCGCGGCAGCACTCCCACGCCACCGACGAGGCAGTCCGGGCTGCCGCTGCACCCGACCCCGGCTGGGAACAAATCCTCGGCCAACCCTTCGAAGCCCATCGCGGCTACGCCGCCGCCGTCGGTACCACACCGACCACCACCGCACTATTAGCGGTCAAGGGCGCACCCGAGATCATCTTGCCGTGCTGTTTGGACGCCGATCCCGCTGACGTCGCGGTCGCCGAAACCCTCGCTGGCCAGGGACTGCGGGTGCTCGCTGTCGCGCACCGTAGTATCGAGCTCGCCCAGGCCGAGGAAGCTCTCGATAAACCCTTAAGCGGATTGCAATTTCTGGGATTTGTGGCCCTGGCCGATACCCCCCGCCCCAGCTCCGCGCTCCTAGTCAGCGGTCTGCGTGACCGCGGCGTCCGCCCGGTGATGATCACTGGTGATCATCCCCAGACGGCGCTGGCCATCGCCAGGGCACTGGGCTGGCCTCCCCAGACCACCGTGGTCACCGGTGACCAGCTGGCCGCTGTCGACCGTGCTGGCCGGGCACAGATCCTGCACCACGCCGCAGTGATCGCCCGGGTGGCACCCGAGCAAAAACTCCAGGTCATCGAGGCGCTGCACGAGGCCGGTCGCGTGGTCGCCATGGTTGGCGACGGCGCCAACGACGCGGCCGCCATCCGCGCCGCCGACATCGGAATCGGCATCGCCGCCCGAGGATCCGCCGCCGCACGCAACGCCGCCGACCTAGTGCTCACCAACGATGACCTCACCGTGCTCATTCACGCGGCCACCGAAGGACAGACCCTGTGGCATAGCGTCGCCGACGCCGTCAGCATCCTGTTGGGAGGCAACGCCGGCGAAGTGGGTTTCACCATCCTGGGCACCCTGATCTCCGGTGCCTCCCCACTGTCCACCCGCCAACTACTGTTGATCAACCTGCTCACCGACATGTTCCCCGCCATGGCCATCGCGGTCACCCCTACCTCCGACAACGCCCACCGCTGCCAGGGCTCAGGATCACTCGGCACCGCCGTGCTTGATGCCCCCCTGACCCGGCAAATCCGCGATCGGGGCATCCTGACCGGACTCGGGGCCACCAGCGCCTGGCTCATCGGCGCCCTGACCCCCGGAAGCGCGCGACGCACCAGCACGATGGCGCTATGCGGGCTCGTCGGCGCTCAACTGACCCAAACCCTCATCGGGCGTCACCACAGCCCATTGATCCTCGCCACCAGCCTCGGCTCCGCGGCCGCGCTGTTCGTCATCGTCCAAACCCCCGGGCTG
>DATELN010000096.1:0-4349 GCA_035276605.1 Pseudonocardiaceae bacterium
CACCCGGGGCCTGGCCGAGCGCCGGGTCGCGGTGTACGCCCGAGTCGCGGCCCCCACCGGTGCGCTGGCGTTTGTCACCACGCACCTGACCTACCAGCCCGGTGGTTCGGCGATCCGGCTCGAGCAGGTCCGTGCCCTGGCTGAGTTCGTCGCCGAGCAGGCCGGTGACTGCGCGTATCCGCCGATCCTGACAGGGGATCTCAACGCCGAACCGACCTCCGACGAGCTGCGCCTGCTCGGCGGCGTGCTGACCGGCCGCTCCCGCGGCACCCACACCGCCATACAGTCCCTAGTAGGTGGTGGGTCGGCCCATCCACCAGTTGCCGGGTGCATTCGGGTCGGTGCTAGACCAAAAGTCGATGATTGCTTGGGTGAATTCCTCGGCCGACAGTAGCCCGTTGCCGTCGGTGTCAAGGTGGGCGAAGGCTTCGTTGGCGTCGGATTCTGTCAAGTTGGGGAAGTGACCGCGCTGAAACGCGAAGAACTCCGCAGGGCTGACCCGACCGTCGTGGTCGGTGTCGGCGATCGCCAAAAACGCCTGGGCCAGTGCACCCACGGTGGCCTGTGCGGCGGCGGGGTCACTGGCCAGCGTGCGGGTGGAGGTCACAAACTGTTCGCGGGAGATCGCGTTGCCGCCGCCGGGAATGTGCGGCAAGTGCAGTTCGCGCCAGATCCTCAGATAGGCGTCGATAATCTGCTGTTCGGCGGGCGACCCCGAGGCGTGACCGAGGGAGGCGGCGACCCGCTGGCCCATCAATACATGGTCTTCTTCGGTGAGCTGGCCATCACCGTCCGCGTCCAGGTGATCGAACCCATAGCCGATCTTGGCGGTCAGCAGGTCGGGAACAGACACACAGCCTCCAGTGACGTGAGATATCGACAGTCTCCGACCGTAGTGGAAGCGGTCGCAACCCGGTCAGCCCTGCGATGGCGCCCGTGAGCCAGGTTTACCCGCCGACCATGCTGACGTGATCGTCACAGACCGTGTGGTGGTCGGATTTTCTCAGTACCTCGAACGGTTGAAGCTGTTTGTGAAGTGCATTGAGTGTGGCGAGGAGCTGCTCGCCGAACGTGCTGAGCTGGGCTACCAGTACTGCACGAAAAAGCAGTGCCAGGTCAAGCATCACAAAGGCTTGACGATCACCGCGATAGGGGTGAACAAGAGCGCTGACACGTTTACCGTCGGTGATCAAGAAGAGATCAGGCGGCGCGCGGAGGGAGGCGAGTTCGCCAAGAAGGATAGCGGTCTCGGGATCAACTACCGGACTCCCCACCCGGGGATACCGTCCAAGCGAAGCCCGGACCCCGCGCCGAGTCGCAGGCTGCTTCCTCGACGTCCGTGGACGCCTGAACAGGAAAAAGTCGTGCGGCTGTACCACGCTATGGGTCTGACTCCGCGGCAGATCGCCGAACGCGCTCGGGACAACACTCCGCGGCTGGGTATCACTGAGAACTTAGCCGTTAAGATCATCTGTTCGCCGCCCACGAAGTAGCGCGGATGCTGGCAGGATCGATGGTGTGCGGACGCTGCTCAATATCATCTGGCTGCTGTTGTGCGGCGTGTGGATGGCGCTCGGGTACGTGCTCGCCGGGATCGTGTGCTGCCTGCTGATCGTCACGATCCCATTCGGCTTGGCCGCGTTTCGAATCGCGAACTTCGCTTTGTGGCCTTTCGGTCGCACCATCGTGCGGCGCAGTGACGCCGGCGCACCGTCGCTAATCGGCAACGCGATCTGGATCATTGTCGCCGGTTTCTGGTTGGCCATCGGGCATGTTGTGACGGCGATCGCGCTGGCCCTGACGATCATCGGCCTGCCGCTGGCCGCGGCGAACCTCAAGCTGATCCCGGTGTCCCTCACGCCCCTCGGCCGGGTCATCGTGCCGACTACCTGACCGCGATGAGTTTTGCGCAGCGCCGGCGTCATAACACCAGACAGTTGAAAGGAGACACCATGGGACGGCCGGTAGTGCACTTCGAAGTGATCGGCAAGGACGGTGCTGGGCTGCGGTCGTTCTACTCGGACCTGTTCGGGTGGACGATCAACACCGACAATCCGCTGAACTACGGGATCGTGTCGTCCGGTGCTGGCCCCGGAATCGGTGGTGGTATTGGCGAGGGTCCAGAGGGCTACGCCGGTCACGTGACCTTCTACGTCGGCGTGCCCGATGTCGAGGCCGCCCTGGTCCAGGCTGAAAGCCTCGGCGGGTCGCGGGTGATGGGCCCAGAGAAGGTCATGGAGGACATCGAAATCGGGTTGTTCAACGATCCTGAGGGCCACCTGATCGGCGTCGTCAAGACTCCGGAGTAGAGCTGCCAACGTGACAGTCGTGCCGGAAGCGTTGCAGGCATTCCAACAGCAGCGACCGCGGCTGTTCGCGATTGCCTACCGCCTGCTGGGGTCGGCGAGTGAGGCTGAGGATGCAGTGCAGGACACTTTCTTGCGCTGGCATGCCGCCGACCTCGAGACGATCCAGTCGCCAGCGGCATGGCTGACGAAGGTGCTCACCAACCTTTGCCTTTCCAGGCTCACCTCAGCCCGGGCGCGCCGCGAGACCTACCGCGGGCCGTGGCTGCCCGAACCGGTGCTGACGGCGCAGTCCGCGCTGGGGCCGCAAGATCGCGTCGAGCAACGCGAGTCGGTATCGCTGGCGTTCCTGCTGCTGCTGGAACGGTTGACCCCGCCGCAGCGGGCGGTGTTCGTGCTGCGCGAGGCTTTTGACTACAGCCACCGCGAGATCGCCGAGATCCTCGACCTCACTGAAGCGAACTGCCAGCAGCTTTACCGGCGCGCGCGGCTGCGGGTGGCCGAGGACCGCCCGCGGACCCCGCAGCGCTCCGGTGCTTCTCGCGAGCACGGACACCGCATCGCGAAGGAGTTCCTCGCGGCCGCACGCAGTGGCGACCTCACAGCGCTGGAAAGCTTGCTGGCCGCTGACGTCGTCGCGTGGGCCGACGGTGGCGGGAAGGTCACGGCGGCTCGACGGCCGGTGCACGGGGCACCGCGGGTGGCGCGATACCTCGCCGGCTGGATGAGCCGCGGCGTGCCCGGCGTGCGGATCGTGGTGACCGACGTCAACGGGCAGCCGGGCATTCTCGGCATCCGCGACGGGCAGCTGCTCGTCGCGGTGCTGCTAAACCTGGTCGATGGCCGGGTAGCAGCGGTATATACGGTGGCCAACCCGGACAAGCTCACCTTCCTGGCCAGCCAATTGCTGTGACCGACACCACGGTCGGCGGGTGTCACAATCGGCCGGCTCACCTGGTCCAAGCGATGACCTCACCACCGGGAAGGAGACGATCGGTGACTCATCGCATTGTGGTTTGGGTGCTGGCTACGCGGGTCTGGCCGCGGCGAACCGGATCGCCGAACGGGCCCAACACGCCCAGGTGACGCTGGTCAACGCCAGGGCGCAGTTCGTGGAACGGGTGCGGTTGCACCAGGTCGCCGCCGGCCAGCAGGTGCGCGAATACCCGCTGCGCGAACGTCTGCGCGGTACCGGCATCCAGCTCGTCGTCGGGCGGGTGCAGGAACTCGACCTGGGTCGGCGGCAGGTGCTGCTAGACAGCGCCACAGAGACTGCCGCGGTGGACTACGACACGCTGGTCTACGCGCTGGGCAGCGCGGCGGACACCAGCCACGTGGCCGAGCATGCCTACCCCGTCGCTGACCTGGACAGTGCGCGGGAACTAGGCAAGCGAGTACCCGATCTGGCCACCGAGAACGGGGTACTCGCGGTGGTCGGTGGTGGGCTGACCGGCATCGAGACGGCCACCGAGCTCGCCGAGAGCTACCCGCAGCTGCGCGTGCGCCTGGTCACCGCGGGGCAACCCGGTGGCTGGCTGTCCGCCCGCGGCCGCGAGCACCTACAGCGGGTATTCGACCGCCTGGGCATCGAGGTTTGGCCCGACGCGACGGTGACCAAGGTCGGACCCGACGGCGTGGTGCTAGCCGATGGCGCCACGATCGACGCCGGACTCACCGTGTGGGCCACCGGCTTCGTCGCACCCGTGCTGGCCCGCCAGGCCGGTCTCGCCGTCGACGCAAACGGGCGGATCTTGGTCGACGACACCCTGCGCTCGCGCTCGCATCCGGAGATCTACGCCGTCGGTGACAGCGCCGCGGCTCACCGGGCCGGCGGGCAGTTATTGCGGATGTCCTGTGCCGCTGGGCTGCCGACCGGGCGGTGCGCGGCTGCCGCGATCACCGCTCGGCTGGCGGGGCGTCAGCCCCGTCCGTTGCGGTTCCGCTATGTCATCCAGTGCATTAGCCTCGGCCGGCGGGACGGTCTGATCCAGTTCGTCCACCCCGACGACACTCCACATGAGACGGTGGTCACCGGACGCGCCG
>DATELN010000097.1:0-3077 GCA_035276605.1 Pseudonocardiaceae bacterium
CACCTACCGAACCCCGGTATATGACCGGCGCCGGACCCAACGTGCCCAACGTGATCGGGCAGGGCGAGAACACCGCGCAGCTCACCCTGGAACGCTCCGGGTTCCGGGTCAGGCGCGTGGTGGGGGCGTCGGATCAGCCAGCGGGCCTGGTCGCGGCGGAGTCACCCACCACCGCCCAGCCCGGCGATATGATCACGATTACGGTCAGTGACGGATCTGGTGGATCGGGCCCGCGGGTCGCACCGAATTCCCCGCCACCCGCGCCCCCTTACCGACCACCGAACCGGCGCGACCGCGACCAACGCCCCGACGCCGGCAACCAGGACCGCGATAACGGCCCGGCCGAGCGCTTCGACCGCTAACCTCGCCGCTTCCCGTTAAGCCCGCCGCTTCCCCGACATGGAGAGTTTGGCGGCGGGTTAAGCTCGCAGGGCGGCCATGACGGCGGCAGCCAGGCGTTGACCTTCGGCGCGGCCGGACGCTTTGGCTTTCGCGGCCTTCATCACCAACCCGAGCTGGCCGAGCCCGGGGCGCTTGCCGAGTTGCCCGGTAACGTCGTCGATGACCTCACCGATCAGGGCCGTGAGCTCCTCGTCGCTGAGTTGCTGGGGAAGGTAACCGGCTAGCACCTCACCCTCTGCGCGTTCCCGGCTGGCCAGCTCGTCGCGTCCGGCCGCGGCGAAGACCTCGGCGGCTTCCCGACGCTTCTTCGCCTCCCGCGTCAGCACCGCCAGCACCTCATCGTCGGAAAGCTCCCGGGCTGATGAGCCGGAAACCTCCTCAGTGGTGATCGCGGCCAGCGCCATCCGCAGGGTGGCGACCGTAATGGTGCTCCGGGACTTGATCGCCGCGGACAGGTCGGCACGCAGCCGATCCTTCAGCTCTGCCATCTCCCGAAGACTACGCCGGGTGAGTGGCGCCACACGCTTGGACACGGAATGCAATCCACCGGCAAATGGCAGCCAGCTAGGCTCGGCACCATGAACCTCTGGGGACGCGCCGCCACCGGCGCCGCCACGCTGACCGTCGCAGCGACCGCCTATGCCGGGGTAGAGGTCCGCCGGTGGACGCTGCGGCAAGCCACCTTGCCAGTGCTACCGATCGGGGCGTTGCCGGTGCGCATCCTGCACATCTCCGACCTGCACATGACTCCTCGGCAGTACTCCAAGCAGCGCTGGGTGGCCAGCCTGGCCGACCTGCAGCCCGATCTCGTTGTCAACACCGGTGACAACCTGGCGCATCGCCAGGCGGTACCGGCGGTGCTGCGCGCGCTGCAGCCGTTGCTGGCGTTGCCCGGGGTGTTCGTGTTCGGCAACAACGACTACTACGGCCCTAAGCCGAAGAACCCCGCGCACTACCTGTTCGACACCGGCAAGAAGATCAGGGGCGCACCGCTGCCGTGGACTGACCTGCGCGCGGCATTCGCCGAGCACGGTTGGCTGAACATGACCCATGCCCGCCAGCAGCTCACCGTGGCGGGACGCCGGATCGCTGTTGCCGGCGTGGACGATCCGCACACGAAACGGGACCGCTACCAGCGGATCGCCGGGCGTGCGGACCCCGATGCCGATCTTCGGCTGGGCCTGACACATTCCCCGGAGCCGCGGGTGCTGGACGCGTTCGCCGCCGACGGTTATGACCTGGTGCTGGCCGGTCACACCCATGGCGGGCAGCTGCGGCTACCCGGCTATGGGGCGATCGTGACCAACTGCGGACTGGACCGTTCCCGCGCCCGCGGCGCGTCCCGGTGGGGTGCGCATACCTGGCTGCACGTCTCAGCGGGCCTGGGCACGTCGCCGTTCGCGCCGGTTCGCTTCGCCTGCCCTCCGGAGGCAAGCTTGCTGACGCTGGTGCCGCGCCATAGCGGCTCTTCCCTGCCCGCCAGCGCCTGGCACGCCGCCGGCGTCGGCTAGCGTGCTGTTGGGATGCGCCACGCCGGAATACTGGCGCATAGCGTCGAGGGCGCGTCCCTGTGCTTGGTGACGTTTTGCCGGGAAGGTTTCCGCGTTCTGGGGCCGCACGAGCACCCCGATGTAACGCTTGACTGCATCGCGCTGGCCCGCAGCATGGCAGCGTGGGCGCGCGGTGACTATGCAGCGGTGCGGCTCGTGCTCGCGGAGAGTGTCGCCCGGCTCGCGCGGGCTGGCGCGCAGTTCTTTGTGTGCCCGGACAACACCGCACATATCGCGCTGGAACAGTCTGGGCCGTTTTTGGCGCTGCCCGGGTTGCATATCGCGGAGGTCCTTGCCGACCACGCCGCCCACCAGGGCCATCGGGTCGTGGGGGTGCTCGACACGAAGTGGACCATGGAAGGCTCGGTGTACCCGTGGGCGCTGGCATCTAGAGGGATCCAGGCCGTCATTCCGGAGACGCCGATCGCCAGCTCGTCGATCGGATCATCTTCGACGAGTTGGTCAACGGCATTGTCACGGACAGGTCCCGTACCGAAGTATCTGCGGGTAATCGCAGAACTCGGGCGGCAAGGATGCGACGCCGTCGCGCTGGCGTGTACAGAGATCCCACTGCTGGTGACGGCTCAGGCGTCCCCACTCGCGGTACTTGACTCCACCCGGCTGCTGGCCTTGGCCGCATTCCAGGTCGCCACCGACCAGCAGCCGATGCCGACGTGGCGAGGCGGTCCGCCGTCTCGGTGAGTATCCGCCTCGTGGCCTACCACCCGCGTCGACTACACTCGGCCGCGTCCTTCCGGGGTGTGGCGCAGCTTGGTAGCGCGCTTCGTTCGGGACGAAGAGGCCGTGGGTTCAAATCCCGCCACCCCGACATTCTGAAATGCCAGGTCAGGAGTCCTCATCGGTGGGCTCCTGTTCTGTTTCTGGCTCCGGTTCAGGGGTCGGAGTCAGCAGAAAGTCAGCAAATACCGATTTGACCCGCTGATCTCGGTCCTGCGATGGGTGGGTGTAGCGGTCGAGCGTGGTCGAGGTTTGCTCGTGTCCCATGACCGCGGACACGTCATTGATGGGCACGCCGGCCGAGACAAGCCAGGTGGCATAGGAGTGGCGAAGATCGTGAAATCTGAGCCCACCGTAGGCATACTTGACGAGATATTCCATCGCTTG
>DATELN010000098.1:0-5619 GCA_035276605.1 Pseudonocardiaceae bacterium
TCAACCAGCCGCAGGGACTCACCAGCGCGGTGCTCTACGACGGCGCCGCCTACCTCGCGTTGTTCAGCGCCGCGCACATCGCGGTGCGGTGGCTAGCACCGTATGCCGACCCGCTGATCCTGCCCTGCGTCGCGTTGCTCAACGGGCTTGGGCTGGTGGTCATCCATCGGCTGGACCTGGCCGACGAGACCACCGCCGCCTCGGCGGGAGACCCGGTCCCGGTGGGCAACCTGCCCCACCAGATCGCCTGGACAGCGCTGGGCCTCGGGCTTTTCGTGGCGGTACTGGCGGTGGTCCGCGATCACCGCCAGCTAGCCCGCTATGGATACACCTGTGGCCTGGTCGGGATAGGTGCACTGGCCCTGCCCGGGTTGCTGCCCGCTGCCGTCTCCGAGGTCAACGGTGCCAAGATCTGGCTGCGTCTCGGCGCATTCAGCATCCAACCCGGCGAATTCGCCAAGATCTTGATCATGATCTTCGTCGCCGCTTTCCTGGTGACCAAACGGGACCTGTTCACCACGGCGGGCCGCACTGTGCTGGGCATGGAGCTACCCCGGGCCCGAGATCTCGCCCCGCTGCTGGCCGCCTGGGGACTGTCGCTGGCGGTGCTGGTGCTGGAGAAGGACCTGGGCACCTCGCTGCTGTTCTTCGGCGTCGTGCTGGTACTCATCTACGTCGCCACCGAGCGAATCTCCTGGCTGGTTATCGGTCTGATGTTCTTCCTCGGCGGTGCAGTCGTGTCGGACCTGATGTTCCGGCACGTGCAACGCCGGGTGACCGCCTGGATCAACCCGTTCTCCGATTACGACGGCGCGGGCTACCAGATGGCCCAGTCGCTGTTCGGGCTGGGCACCGGTGGGGTCTTCGGCACCGGTCTGGGTGCCGGGCGTCCCGACCTGGTGCCCGAAGCTCACACCGACTTCATCACCGCCGCCATCGGCGAGGAGCTGGGTTTCGTCGGGTTGGCGGCGGTGCTGTTCACCTACCTGCTGGTCGTGATGCGCGGCATGCGCGCCGGGCTGACCGTGCGAGACACCTTCGGCAAGCTGCTCGCCGCCGGGCTGGCCTTCGCGATCGGGCTGGAGGTGTTCATCGTGGTCGGCGGGGTCACCAAGCTGATCCCCCTGACTGGGCTCACCGCGCCGTTCCTCGCCTACGGCGGATCGTCGCTGCTGGCCAACTACATTCTGATCGCGCTGCTGCTGCGAATTTCGCATGCGGCCCGAGCACCGGCCGCCTTGTCGGCACCGCGCAAGCCGATGGCCCCGCTGGCCGAAGCGCGCACCGAGATGGTGCAGCGCCCTTGAACACACCTCTTCGCCGGGTCGCGCTGGCCGTCATCGGCATGATCATCCTGCTGCTGGCCAACGCCACCTACATCCAGGTGGTCAGCGCCGAGGACTACCGCACCGATCCCCGCAACCGGCGGGTGCTGTTGGATGAGTACAGCCGCCAGCGCGGCCAGATCATCGCCGGCGGGCTGCCGGTGGCCAACTCGGTGGAGACCGGCGGGCAGCTACGGTTCTTGCGCACCTACCTCAACGGCCCGCTGTATGCACCGGTTACCGGGTACTACTCACTGCGCTACGGCTCGGGCGGCATCGAGAACGTGATGGATCCGGTGCTCAACGGCTCCGACGGCCGATTGTTCGTGCGGCGGATCTCTGACCTAATCACCGGACGGGAACCCAACGGGGGCAGCGTCGAGCTCACCATCAACCCGGCCGTGCAGAAGGCCGCCTACGACGGACTGACCCGCAAGGGCTACACCGGCGCGGTGGTGGCGATCAAGCCAAGCACCGGCGAGATCCTGGCGATGGTCTCCACCCCGTCCTACGACCCCAACCGGCTGTCCTCGCACGATGGTGCGGTGCAGGAGGCGGCCTGGAATGAGGACACCGCACCGAAGCGTCACGCCCCGCTGACAAACCGTGCGCTTGCGGTGACCTACCCACCGGGGTCAACGTTCAAGCTGGTGGTCACTGCGGCCGCGCTGGAATCCGGCCGAGCCACCCCGGACACTCCCCTGACCGCCGCACCCGCGTTGCAGTTGCAAGGCACCACCACGTTGCTGCACAACTTTGCTGAGCAACCCTGCGGCGGGGGTGCCACTGTGACGCTGACCCAAGCGCTGGTGCGCTCCTGCAACACCGCCTTTGCCCAGCTGGCCACCACCGTCGGCGAGAACAACCTGCGCAAGCAGGCCCAAGCGCTGGGCGTCGGGCAGCAGGATCTCACCGTCCCGATCCCGGTGGCGCCCTCGACCGTCGGCCCCATTCCCGACGTCGCCTCCTTGGAACAGTCCGGCATCGGGCAGCGCGACGTAGCGCTCACCCCGTTGCAGAACGCGATGATCGCCGCCACCATCGCCAATGGCGGAGTGCGGATGAAGCCCCAGCTCGTGCGTAACCTGCTGGCTCCGGACCTGTCCGTGCTGGAGAGCTTCCCTCCGGAGCAGGCGCAGACCGCGATGTCGCGGTTCACCGCCGCAGAAATTCGGGACATGATGGTCGCCGCCGAGAACAGCTACCGCAATGACGGCAAGATCAACGGAGTTACGATCGCCGCGAAGACCGGTACCGCTGAGCACGGTGCCGACCCCAAGAACACCCCGCCGCACGGCTGGTATGTGGCCTTCGCACCGGCCAACAACCCGAAGGTCGCGATCGCCGTGGTGGTCGAAGACGGCGGTGACCGCAACCTTGAGGCCACCGGTGGTTCCCTGGCTGCCCCGATCGGGCGCGCCGTCATTGGCGCCGCCCTGCAAGGAGCCCGCTGATGTCTCGGGGTCTGCCCGCCGTCTTGTTGCCGAGTTCGACAACACGGCTGTTGCGCCGGTCCGCGCAGCACTGTTGTCAAACTCGGCAACAACAGCACCGCCGCGAACGATTTCCCCAGTGGTGGGTTTATGGCATTGAGTAGTGAGCAGATGTTGGCGCAGCGATACCGCCTGGACCGGCGTATCGCCGTCGGCGGCATGGGCGAGGTCTGGCAGGCTGACGACACCCGCTTGGGCCGCACGGTCGCTGTCAAAGTGCTCAAACCGGAGCTGTCCGGCGACGCCGAGTTCCGGCGACGCTTCCAGGCCGAGGCCCGGATGACCGCATCACTAAACCATCCCGGGATCGCCGCGGTGCACGACTACGGCGAGGCGGCCGAGTCTTGCGGGACACCCGCACCCGGGTTGGCGTACCTCGTCATGGAGTTGGTGGGTGGGGAACCGCTGGACGCGATTTTGTCGCGGCAGACCCGCCTGACGCCCGACCGCACGCTGGACATTCTGGAGCAGGCCGGCCTTGCCCTGCAGGCGGCGCACGAGCGCGGTGTGGTGCACCGCGACATCAAGCCCGCGAACATCCTGATCACTCCGGACGGCAGGGTGAAGCTGACCGATTTCGGCATCGCGAAAGCCGTGGACGCAGCACCGATGACGCGCCAAGGCATGGTTTTGGGCACTGCCCACTACATCGCCCCGGAGCAGGCCGCGGGCAACGAGGCGGGTCCGGCCGCTGACGTCTACTCACTGGCGGTGGTCGGCTACGAATGCCTGGCCGGGCACCGCCCGTTCTCGGCGGATAACACCGTCAGCGTCGCCATGATGCACATCCACCACCCACCGCCACCGCTGCCCGCCGAGGTGTCCCCGGCAGTGCGAACCCTGATCGAATCCGGACTGGTCAAGGACCCAAGCCAGCGCTACCGCACCGGTGGTGAGTTCGCCGCCGCAGCCGCCGCCGCACGAAACGGCCAGGCGCTGCCGTCCCATCACCACGTGGCAACTGCCGTGCTCCCCCGTCCGATCCAGACCGAACGGCGCGGGGCTGGACGGATCGCGCTCGCCGCTGTCGGCGCGTTCGTCTTGGTGCTCGGTGGCTACCTGGTCCACGACGCGCTATCTTCGCCGCCGCCAGCGGCGGCACCGGCGGCCCCCGCTGCACCGGCGGTGGCGTCTGGCGGGGACAGCGCACCCGCGCCAGCAGACGCGTTTGCGCCGGAACTCACTAAGGCGCAACCTGCCCCGGAGTCGAATATCCGGGACGACGCGCCCCCGGAGGTGCTCATTATTCCGACCGATTACTGGGGCCACCTAGGCAGCGACGCCGTCGTCGCCGCAAAGGTCCGTGGCCTGATACCGCGGGTAGTCGACGACAACGGTGACCAGATCGATCCGGACCTGCGCTCGCAGTGCCGGATCATCGGGGTCAACCCACTGAGCGGCTTCGTTGCCCGCGGATCGACCCTCGAGCTGACATGCCGGAGGGGAAAGTGAGCAGTCGACACCTATCAGGTGACAGTCGTACGGGGGGCATGATAGGCCCGGACCTGGGCCCAGACACGGTCACCGACGCGGTCGCAGTCGCTGCCACTGGGCGGGTCACGAACGAGGAGCGGGACGGGGCAGCAATGACCATTCCCCGGCTACTGTCGGATCGCTACGAGCTGGGTGAGACGCTCGGCTATGGCGGCATGTCCGAGGTGCACCGTGGGCGCGATGTCCGGCTGGGCCGCGATGTCGCCGTCAAGGTCCTGCGCGCCGACCTCGCCCGCGACCCCCAGTTCCAGCATCGCTTCCGCCGCGAGGCGCAAAACGCTGCCGCGCTGAACCATCCGGCGATCGTGGCGGTCTACGACACGGGCGAGACGGAGTCGGAGTACGGGCCGTTGCCCTACATCGTGATGGAGTTCGTCGACGGCCGGACGTTGCGTGACATCGTCAAGACCGAAGGTCCGCTGGACCAGCAGCGGGCGATGGAGACAATGGCGGACGTCTGCGCCGCCCTGGACTTCAGCCACCGCAACGGCATCATTCACCGCGACGTCAAGCCGGCCAACATCATGATCAACAATGCTGGCGCGGTCAAAGTGATGGATTTTGGCATCGCCAGGGCGCTATCCGACGGCCAGGGCGTGACCCAGACCGCAGCGGTGGTCGGCACCGCCCAGTACCTGTCTCCCGAACAGGCCCGCGGAGAACTGGTGGACGCCCGGTCGGACGTCTATGCCGCCGGGTGCGTGCTCTACGAGCTGATCACCGGTGACCCTCCGTTCACCGGTGACTCCCCGGTCGCGGTGGCCTATCAGCACGTCCGGGAGGACCCATCGCCACCATCGCACCTCAATCCGGAGGTGTCACCAGCACTGGATGCGGTGGTGCTCAAGGCGATGAGCAAGAACCCGGCCAACCGTTACCAGTCCGCCGCCGAGATGCGGTCAGATCTCGTCCGCGTACTCAACGGGCAGCGGCAGCTCGCGCCGGTGGTCATGACCGACGCGGACCGCGACCTCATGCTCGACTCGGGTCCCACTGTGGTGATGCGACCGGGCCGAGCTAGCCGGCGGCGCGCTGAGTCCGTCGGCGCGCCGATCGAGCAGCGGCGCTCCGGGCGGGGTCTTGGAATTCTCACCACGGTCGTGATCACCGCCATCCTCGGAATGATTCTGCTGCTGTTCACCGACGTCTTCGGTGGCGGGCCCAAACCGATCCCGCTGCCCAATGTGGTCGGCCAGCCGGTGGTGCCCGCCGAGCAGGCGCTCAACGCTGTGGGTTTCCAGACCGAGCGCCACCCCGTTGAGTCAACGCCACAAGACCTCGATCGGGTGGTGGCGATGAGCCCGACC
>DATELN010000099.1:0-24354 GCA_035276605.1 Pseudonocardiaceae bacterium
GGTGGCTTCCGCGGCGGGCCGGCGCGCCCGGGTGCCGGCGGCCGTGGCCGTGGTGGTGCGGCCGGTGCTTTCGGCCGGCCGGGTGGTCCCGCGCGCAAGGGTCGCAAGTCCAAGCGGCAAAAGCGCCAGGAGTTCGACAACATGCAGGCGCCGTCGGTCGGCGGCGTTCGGCTGCCGCGTGGCAGCGGCGAGATCGTCCGGCTGCGCCGTGGCTCCTCGCTCACCGATTTCGCCGAGAAGATCGACGCCAATCCGGCCGCGCTGGTGCAGGCGCTGTTCCACCTGGGCGAGATGGTCACGGCTACCCAGTCGGTGTCCGATGATGTGCTGGAGCTGCTCGGCCAGGAGATGAACTACCGAATCCAGGTCGTCAGCCCCGAAGACGAGGACCGGGAGCTGCTGGAGTCGTTCGACTTGTCCTACGGCGAGGACTCCGGCGGTGAGGAGGACCTTGAGTCCCGCCCGCCGGTGGTCACCGTGATGGGTCACGTCGACCACGGCAAGACCCGTTTGCTGGACACCATCCGCAAAGCCAATGTCATGGGCGGTGAGGCTGGCGGGATCACCCAGCACATCGGTGCCTACCAGGTCGCCACCGAGCTCGACGGCGTCGAGCGGCTGATCACCTTCATCGACACCCCCGGTCACGAGGCGTTCACCGCGATGCGGGCCCGTGGTGCTCGCTCGACCGACATCGCGGTGCTGGTGGTCGCTGCCGACGACGGTGTCATGCCGCAGACGGTGGAAGCCATCAATCACGCGAAAGCGGCCGGCGTGCCGATCGTGGTCGCGGTGAACAAGATCGACAAGGCGGGTGCGGACCCGACCCGGATCCGCGGCCAGCTCACCGAGTACGGGCTGGTGCCCGAGGAGTACGGCGGCGACACCATGTTCGTCGACATCTCCGCCAAGGAGGGCACCAACATCGACGCGCTGCTCGAGGCGATCCTGCTCACCGCGGACGCGTCGCTGGACCTGCGGGCCAACCCCGACATGGAAGCTCAGGGCGTGGCGATCGAGGCACATCTGGATCGCGGTCGTGGTCCGGTGGCCACCGTGCTGGTACAGCGCGGCACGCTGCGGATCGGCGATTCGGTGGTTGCTGGGGACGCCTATGGCCGGGTCCGGCGGATGGTCGACGAGCACGGCGATGACGTCATTGAAGCGCTGCCCTCACGACCGGTCCAGGTGATCGGCTTTACCTCGGTACCTGGTGCGGGCGATAACTTCCTCGTCGTCGATGAAGACCGCATCGCGCGGCAGATCGCCGACCGCAGGCGTACCCGGGAACGCAACGCTGATCTCGCCGCCCGTCGCCGCCGGGTCAGTCTGGAGGATCTGGACCAGGCGCTCAGGGAGACCAGCCAGCTCAACCTAATCCTCAAGGGCGACAACGCCGGCACCGTGGAGGCGCTGGAGGACGCTCTGTTGAAGATCGATGTAGGCGATGAGGTGGAGCTCCAAGTCATCCACCGTGGGGTCGGTGGCATCACCGAGGGCGATATCAACCTCGCTATTGCGGATAACACCATCGTGCTCGGGTTCAACGTCCGAGCGGACGGGAAGGCCACTGCGCTGGCCAACCGCGAAGGTGTGGAGATCCGTTACTACTCGGTGATCTACCAGGCGATCGAAGACATCGAGCAGGCTCTCAAGGGCATGCTCAAACCGATCTACGAGGAGGTGTCGCTAGGCCGGGCCGAGGTCCGCGAGGTATTCCGGTCCTCCAAGGTCGGCACTATCGCCGGGTGCATGGTCACGTCCGGGGAGCTTCGGCGCAATGCCAAGGCCCGGCTGCTGCGGGACAATGTGGTGGTTCGCGAGGACCTCACCGTGTCATCGCTGCGACGGTTCAAGGACGACGCCTCGTCGGTTCGGGAAGGCTTTGAGTGCGGCCTCACCCTGTCGAACTACCAGGACTTGCGGGTCGGCGACGAGGTGGAGACCTACGAGCTGCGCGAGAAGCCCCGCACCTGACCCGTCGCCGGGGTTGGTGGCTCTTGATGACTCACCAACCCCAGCGACGGTGGTCTTCAAGCGCTAGCAACCTCGGTGGTGAGTGTGTACGTCGGTGCTCTGGAGTTGGACGTCATGTTCGGCGACGTCCGTTCCTTGAAGCAGAAGCGCTCACTCGTCCGTCCGGTGATCGCGGAACTTCGGCGACGCTTCGATGTCGCGGCGGCCGAGGCAGGGCACGCTGACCTACACCGCCGGGCGCTGATCGGTGTAGCCGCCGTGGCCACCGACGGCGGCCATGTGCGTGAGGTGCTCGAGGCGTGCGAACGCTTGGTGGCCAGACGGCCCGAGCTGGAATTGCTGGCCGCCAGGCACCGGATGCTAGGTCCAGACGACGACTAGCGTGGGTAGTCCTGCGATGTACCGCCGACAAGGTCGGTGACGTCCCGGGCCGACAACTCCGGGACGGCAGCTTGGGATGACAACGCTGACACTGTTGAGGAGAACGCTGCGATGGCCGACCCCCCGCGGGCCCGCCGGCTCGCCAAGAGAATCGCCCAGATCGTCGCGTCGGGCCTGGAGCATGAGGTAAAGGATCCCCGGCTGGCGATGGTGACGATCACCGATGCGAAGGTGACTGGAGACCTCCGCGACGCGACGGTCTACTACACCGTGCTTGGACCGACCGTCGACACGCCGCCGGACACCGCCGGGGCTGCTGCCGCGCTGGCCAGCGCGACGGGGATCCTGCGTGCCC
This sequence comes from Pseudonocardiaceae bacterium, assembly GCA_035276605.1. GTDB lineage: Bacteria > Actinomycetota > Actinomycetes > Mycobacteriales > Pseudonocardiaceae. The sequence continues at coordinate 2,714 of DATELN010000099.1, forward strand.
GGGTCGGCCGCGAAACGGGCGTCCGGTTCACCCCCACCCTCACCTTCCGCTGTGACGAGCTGCCCGAGGGCGCCCGCAGGATCGATGAGTTGCTCGCCCGGGTGCATGACGCCGATGCCGAGGTCGCCCGCATCGCGGCCGACGCGTCACCGGCCGGCGACCCCGATCCCTACCGGAGTCGTGAGTGAGTAACAGTGTTATAGCCCCCAACGCCACTCACGAGGCAGCCGCGCTTCTCGCGGCTGCCCGTGACGTCAGCCTGATCGCTCACGTGCAGCCTGATGCCGATGCGCTGGGCAGTGCGCTAGCGCTGGGACTGGCACTGCGCCAGCGCGACGCGACGGTGCGGGTGAGCTTCGGCGCGCCAGCGCAGACCCCGGAATCGCTGCGTGGACTCGACGTCGCTGACCTCATCGTGCCGCCAGACCAGATTCCCGCGCAGCCGGAACTGCTGGTGGCGCTGGACACGGCAAGCCGGGAGCGGTTGGGCAGCCTTGCCGATCGAGTGGACACCGCACGCGCAGTGCTGGTGGTCGACCATCACGCCACCAACGGCCGATTCGGCACCCATCACCTGGTGGACGTTCGCGCCGAGGCGACCGCGGTGCTCGTACTCCGGCTGATCGACGCGCTGGAGGTGTCGCTGGATGAGCCGATCGCCCGCTGCCTCTACGCCGGCCTGGTGACCGACACCAGCTGCTTTCGGCGGGCTGACGCGACCACCCATGCCATTGCCGCGCGGCTGCTGGCCGCCGGAGTCGATCCCGAGCCCCTCACCCGCGAGTTGCTCGACACCCACCCCTTCGGCTGGCTGCCCATGCTGGCCACGGTGCTCGGGCGGGCCCAGCTTGAACCCGCGTCGGCGCAGGGTTTGGGGCTGGTGCACACCACAGTCCGGTTGGCCGACGCAGCGGGAGTGCGCAGCGAGGAGATCGAAAGCGTGGTGGACCTCGTGCGGACCACCTCGGAGGCCGAGGTCGCTGCGGTGCTCAAGGAGATCGGCCCGGATCGGTGGTCGGTATCGCTGCGCGCCAAGCAGCGCATCGATGTCTCTGCTGCCGCAGCTGCATTGGGTGGCGGTGGCCACCGTCTGGCCGCCGGCCTCACCGCCGACGGTACCGCCGAGGACGTCCTCGGTGCGCTGCGAACCGCCCTGCACAACGCCCCCCAGTACCACCTCCAACCCCGACATGGAGACATATCGGGGTACAGAGGGCTGTAGAGAACTTCGATATGTCTCCAGACCGGCGTCACGGCGAGAGTGCGCCGGTTGGCGCTGGCCTGGTGGTGGTCGATAAGGCGGCGGGAATGACGTCACATGATGTGGTTTCCCGGCTGCGGCGGCTGCTGGGTACCCGCCGGATCGGACACGCCGGCACCCTGGACCCGATGGCCACCGGAGTGCTGGTCTGCGGTGTGCAGCGCGCCACCAAGCTGCTCGGGCATCTTCCGCTGGAACCCAAGGTTTACCAGGCCACGGTGCGGCTGGGCATGTCCACCAACACCGACGACGCCGAAGGACACCGCACCGGCGGTGCCGACGCGTCCGCCGTGAGCGAGCCGCAGATCCGCGCGGCGCTGACGAACCTGCGCGGGACCATCGAGCAGGTGCCCAGCACGGTCAGCGCTGTCAAGATCGACGGTAAGCGGGCCTACGCGCTGGCCCGCGCCGGTGCGCCCGTGCTGTTGGCTCCCCGGCCGGTGACCGTGGATCGGTTCGAGCTTGTCGCGCTACGCCGCGGCCAGACCGTGACCGACCTCGACGTGCTCGTGGAGTGCAGCGGCGGCACTTACGTCCGCGCGCTGGCCAGGGACCTGGGCGCCACACTCGGAGTGGGGGGCCACCTCACCGCGCTGCGCCGTGCCCGCGTGGGCCGCTACGACCTGGGCGTCGCCCGAACCCTCGACGAGCTGGCCAGCGCACCGGGCCTGTACGCAAGCATGGATGAGGTGGTGACTCAGACATTCCCGCACCGCGGGGTCGACGCCCGGGAGGCGCGGGTACTGGCTCACGGTGGGTCGTTGCCGGCTATCGGCCTGGCCGGAACTCACGCCGCGATCGATCCCGACGGCGCCGCGGTGGCGCTGCTCGCCGAACACGGCGGCCAGGCCCGTCCCATCATGGTGCTGCGCCCTGCCGGTGAGTGATGAGGGCCGGTGAGTGACCAGTTAGCCTCCACGTCTGTGCAGCGCTGGCGTGGACTTGAGGCCATCCCGAATGGATGGGGCCGCAGTGTCGTCACCATCGGCGTGTTCGACGGCCTGCACCGTGGTCATGCCCGGCTGGTCAATCACGCCGTGCGGCGCGCGGCCGAACTGAAGGTTCCCAGCGTGCTGATGACCTTCGACCCGCATCCCTCGGAGGTGATCCGCCCCGGCAGCCACCCAGCGCAGCTCACTACCCTGCGCCGGCGAGCGGAGTTGGTCGAGCAGTTCGGCGTGGAGGTGTTCTTCGTGCTGCCGTTCACCCTTGAGCTGTCCCGGATGCCCGCCGACGAATTCGTGCACACAGTGCTCGTCGAGCGCCTGCACGTGGCGGATGTGGTAGTGGGCGACAACTTCACCTTCGGGCACAAGGCCGCCGGGAATATCGACCTGTTGCGGACCTTGGGCAAGCGGTTCGGCTTCACCGCCGAAGGCGTAGGACTGCTGTCCCAGGGCGAGCTGACGTTCTCCTCGACCTATATCCGTTCCTGCATCGACGCCGGTGACGTAGCGGCCGCCGCGACCGCGTTAGGCCGCCCGCATCGGCTGGAGGGGATCGTGATCCGCGGGGACCAGCGCGGCCGAAGTTTGGGATACCCGACGGCGAACCTGTCGACTTCCCGGTACGCCGCGATCCCCGCTGACGGCGTGTACGCGTGCCAGTTCGTACACCGCGGCCGCGACCTGGCCGCGGCGGTCTCGATCGGCACGAACCCGACCTTCTCCGGACGGGAACGTCGAGTGGAGGCTTACGTCCTGGATCTGGACGAGGACTTCTACGGCGAACGGGTGGCGCTGGATTTCGTGCAGCGCCTGCGTGGCATGTGTCGCTTCGACACACCTGAGCAGCTGGTGGCCCAGATCGATGACGACGTGGCCAAGACCCGCGCGGTGTTCGAGCAGACCACCTAAGTGATCGCCGTCCCCTGGCGGAGCTCGCAGCTGGCAGGATGCCAGTAGGGCACGGAAGGGGAGTCCGGTGGACGAGCAGCTCGTCGTCGCGCGCAACGTCGCCCTGCAGCGGGAGTGGTACGGGGAATCGCTCGGCGATCGGGTGCGGCGACTGGTGGTCGCTTTCGATTGCTCTCAGGCGCAGTTAGCGGAGGTTCTCGGCCTGAGTGCGCCGATGCTCAGCCAGCTGATGAGCGGTCGCCGAGCGAAAATCGGCAATCCCGCGGTGCTGGCCCGAATGGTGATGCTGGAGCGGCGGGTTCTCACGCCCGAGGTGGCCTCCGGTAATCCAGCAGCGCTTCGGGCCGCGCTGGAGGAGGTCCGCGACTCCCGGCCCACTGTCAGCCGGCCCACGGGGGACTGGGACGCACTCCCGGTGGAGGAGCGCACCAGCTGGGATAACCCCGACGTCCTGGCCGAGGCGTTACGCGCGGTGGCCCCACCGGCCGAGCTGGCCGCCGCAGCTGGCCTGTTACGGGAACAGTGCCCCCAGCTGGCCCGTGTGCTGCTGCATGCGGCGGGCACCGAGGAGGGCGGATCGGCACTCCGCGGGGCGGTCGGGTAGCTCCGGCAGCGGCCGCGCGATGTTGGGCGATCGAGGCCGCCACCGGGCATGGGCCGCTCGGCTGGTAATGTCACCAAGGATCCGGCTGCGGTCCGTGGCGGCCGGCTGAAATCAGTGCCTTACCGCGTTAGTTGCGGCCGCACGGTACACGATGACAGGAGAAGATCTACCCGTGGCGCTGTCCACCGCACAGAAGAGTGAGATCCTTGCCGAATACGGGCTGCGCACAGGGGACACCGGGTCCCCTGAGGCGCAGGTAGCCCTGCTGACCAAGCGGATCATGGACCTTACCGAACACCTTAAGCATCACAAACACGACCATCATTCCCGGCGTGGGCTGCTGCTGATGGTCGGCCGCCGGCGCAACCTGCTGAACTATCTGGCCAAGGTCGACATCGCCCGCTACCGATCCCTGATCGAGCGCCTCGGCCTGCGTCGTTGACCTGCCACCGCTGACCGGAAGGGTCAGCTTGATACACAACCACACATCGCCGCACGAGCCGCCTTGTCACCGGCGTCGGGACTGTCGTCCGCCGGTCCTCGGTAGTGGCTTCCGAGAGCAACATGAGCAACACGGCATGCTCCGGGAGCTTCGATCGAAGACCGGCCTGTCGTCCTCACTCCCACGCGACGGTGTCACCGCCTGGCCCGTGTCGCGAGGAGGAGAACGATGACCAACTCAACGACGAACGCCTCCAGCGCTTCGGTTCATGAAACAGCCGCCGTACTGGACAACGGCGCCTTCGGCACCCGCACCGTACGGTTTGAGACGGGACGGTTGGCTCGGCAGGCAGCCGGAGCCGTGGTCGCCTACCTCGACGACGACACGATGGTGCTGTCCGCCACCACGGCGTCCAAGGCGCCCAAGGACCAGTTCGACTTCTTCCCGCTCACCGTCGACGTCGAGGAGCGCATGTATGCGGCCGGGCGCATCCCCGGCTCCTTCTTCCGCCGCGAGGGCCGCCCGTCCACGGACGCGATCCTCACCTGCCGGCTGATCGACCGCCCGTTGCGGCCCTGCTTCGTCGACGGCCTGCGCAACGAAGTGCAGGTCGTGGTCACGGTGCTCAGTCTCGACCCGGCGGACCCCTACGATGTGCTCGCGATCAACGCGGCATCGGCGTCCACCCAGCTGTCCGGGCTGCCGTTCGACGGTCCGGTTGGTGCCACCCGGATGGCCCTGGTGAGCAGCGAAGGTGGTAGCCAGTGGATCGCTTTCCCCACCTACGAGCAACTAGGCCGGGCGGTGTTCGACATGGTCGTCGCCGGCCGGGTGGTCGGTGAGGGCAGCAGCGATGGCGGCAGCGACGTGGCGATCATGATGGTCGAGGCCGAGGCCACCGAAGCCACCATTGAGTTGATCGCTGGCGGCGCCACGGCACCCACCGAGGAGGTGGTAGCCGAAGGGCTGGAGGCCGCCAAGCCATTCATCCGCGCCTTGTGCGACGCGCAGCGACAGCTCGCTGACACGGCCGGCAGCGCGGAGCTGGATTTCCCGACCTTCCCCGCCTACCAGCCCGACGTCGTCGAGGCCGTGCGCGAGCTGGTCGCCGACAAGCTGGCGCAGGTCCTGGCCGTGGCCGGCAAGCAGGACCGGGAAAACCGGCTCGACAGCCTCAAGGCCGGCGCACTGGAGCAGCTGGCTGAGCGCTTCGAGGGCCGCGAGAAGGAGATCAGCGCCGCATTCCGGGCGGTGACCAAGTCCGCGGTGCGCCAGCGCATCCTGGGCGAGAAGGTGCGCATCGATGGTCGTGGTATCACCGACATCCGGCCGCTGGCCGCTGAGGTCGACATGATCCCGCGGGCGCACGGCTCGGCATTGTTCGAGCGGGGTGAAACCCAGATCCTCGGCGTCACCACATTGAACATGCTGCGTATGGAACAGTCGATCGACTCGCTGTCCCCGGAGACTACCAAGCGTTACCTGCATCACTACAACTTCCCGCCGTATTCCACCGGTGAGACCGGCCGGGTGGGTTCACCCAAGCGCCGCGAGATCGGCCATGGGGCGCTGGCGGAGCGGGCGCTGGTCCCGGTGCTGCCCAGCCGGGAGGAGTTTCCCTACGCGATCCGCCAGGTTTCTGAGGCGCTGGGTTCCAACGGCTCCACATCGATGGGATCGGTCTGTGCGTCGACGATGTCGCTGTTCAATGCCGGGGTGCCGCTCAAGGCACCGGTGGCAGGTATCGCGATGGGATTGGTGTCCGGGGAGGTCGACGGCAAGGAGACCTTCGTCGCGCTGACCGACATCCTGGGCGCCGAGGACGCCTTCGGCGATATGGACTTCAAGGTCGCCGGCACCAGCTCCTTTGTCACCGCGTTGCAGCTGGACACCAAGCTGGCCGGCATCCCGTCCGAGGTCCTGGCTGCAGCGCTGTCCCAGGCCCGCGATGCCCGGCTGACCATCCTCGGCGTGATGGCACAGGCCATCGATGGCCCGGACGAGATGAGCCCGCACGCGCCGCGAGTTACCGCGATCAAGATACCGATTGACAAGATCGGTGAAGTGATCGGCCCGAAGGGCAAGATGATCAATTCGATCACCGATGAGACCGGCGCAGACATCTCGATCGAGGACGACGGCACCATCTATGTCGGTGCCAGCGACGGTCCGTCGGCCGAAGCCGCCATCGACCGGATCAACGCCATCGCCAACCCGCAGCTACCCAAGGTCGGGGAGCGGTTCCTGGGCACCGTGGTGAAAACCGCTGCCTTCGGCGCCTTCGTGTCGCTGGTACCCGGTAAGGATGGCCTGGTGCACATCTCGAAGCTGGGCAACGGCAAGCGCATCGGCAAGGTCGAGGACGTGGTCAAGGTCGGTGACAAGCTGCGCGTCGAGGTGGCTGACATCGACAATCGCGGCAAGATCAGCCTCGTGCCGGTGCGCGATGAGGATACTGCCGACAGCTCGGCTGGCAGCCCCGCTACGAACCCCACCGAGGTTCCGGCGGGCACGTGACCGTCCCGCCCGTGACGGCGCCGCAGCGCCCCGAGGGCGCAGCGCTGCAGCGCAGTGTGTTGCCCTCGGGGTTACGGGTAGTGACCGAGCACCTACCCGGTTCCCGCTCGGCCGCCGTCGGGATGTGGGTGGCGGTGGGCTCACGGGATGAGCCTGCCGAGATGGCCGGTGCCGCGCACTACCTTGAGCACTTGCTGTTCAAGGGGACCACGCGGCGCTCCGCGGCGATGATCGCCGAAGAGATCGACACGGTTGGCGGAGAGCTCAACGCGTTCACCACCAAGGAGCACACGTGCTTTCACGCGCACGTGCTGGAGGGTGACCTCGATCTCGCCGTCGACCTGATCTGCGACGTGCTGGGCGACGCGCGGCTCGATCCCTCGGATGTCGATCTGGAGCGCGGTGTGGTGCTCGAAGAAATCGCGATGCGCGATGACGACCCGGAGGAGGCGCTACACGACCAGTTCTGTGCCGCGCTGTTCGGATCACATCCGCTGGGACGTCCGGTGCTGGGCACCGAGGAGTCGGTCACCGGGATGACCCGCGAGGCACTGCACCATTTCTATCGGACGCGTTACACGCCGGAGCGAATGGTGCTCACCGTGGCCGGCAACGTGTCGCACACCGAGGTCCTGGCCGCGGTCAGGCGCAGTTTCGGACACCATTTGACCGGATGCGCGCGCCCGGTGTCCCCCCGCCGTGGCCAAGCCGAGATCACCGATCGGTGTGGGCTGGCACTGAGCCCGGATTCATCGGAACAGGCTCACCTCATGGTGGGCGTGCATGCTGTGGACCGGTACGACGAACGGCGCTACGCGCTGGGCGTGCTCAACGCTGCGCTGGGCGGCGGGATGAGCTCTCGGCTGTTCCAGCAGGTGCGCGAGCAGCGCGGGTTGGCCTACTCGGTGTACTCCGCGGCGGACTGTTACGCCGACACTGGCGCCCTGTCGGTCTACGCCGGTTGCTCCCCGGATCGGCTGGGTGAGGTGGCGGTAGTGATCGGTGCAGTGCTGACGGAGCTGGCCCGTGACGGCCTGTCCGGCAGCGAGCTGGTGCGTGCCAAGGGGCAGCTGCGCGGCGCCCTGGTGCTGGGTCTGGAAGATGCGCCGTCCTGGATGAGCAGGATCGGCACCGCGGAGCTGGATCGCGAGGAGCACCACACCATCGAACACGAGCTACAAAAAATCGACGCGGTAACCATCGAGGAGGTCAGCGGGCTCGCCCGTGAGTTGATGTCTCGCTCGCTCACAGCCGCCGTGGTGGGCCCGTACGCTGATGTGGATCAGCTACCCGAACAGATAGCGGAGTTGATCGCATGAGACCCGCTGAGCAAGCCGCTAGCGATAGATCGGAGGAAAACCCGATTCGGGTCGGGGTGCTCGGCGCTCGTGGCCGGGTGGGCACCGAGGTGTGCAAGGCCGTGGACGCTGCCGACGACATGGAGTTGGTCGCGATGGTCGACGCCGGTGACTGGATGTTCAACGTCGCCGACGCGGGCGCCGAAGTGGTCGTCGACTTCACTCACCCCGACGTGGTGATGGACAACGTGCGCTTCTGTGTCGACCAGGGCATCCACGCGGTTGTGGGGACGACCGGCTTCACCGAGGCCCGGCTGGACCAAGTCCGCGAATGGCTCGCACCCAAACCTGATCTCGGGGTGTTGATCGCGCCCAACTTCGCCATCGGCGCGATCCTGTGCATGCGGTTCGCCGCGATGGCCGCCCGATTCTACGAATCGGTGGAAATTATTGAGCTGCACCATGCGCGCAAGGCCGACGCCCCGTCTGGCACGGCAGCGCGCACCGCGGCGCTCATTGCTGCTGCCCGCGGTCAGACCGGAATGGCGCCGTCCCCGGATGCCACTAGCAGCGAGGCGCCCGGAGCCCGCGGCGCCGAGGTCGAAGGGATCCGGGTGCATTCGGTACGACTGAGCGGGCTGGTCGCCCACCAGGAGGTGCTGCTGGGCACCGCGGGTGAGACGTTGACGATCCGGCACGACACGCTGGATCGTTCGTCGTTTATGCCCGGCGTGCTGCTGGGTGTGCGCGCCGTGCTGGACCACCCCGGTCTGACGGTAGGGCTAGAACCCCTGCTCGACCTATAGTTCGGCCTGCAGTTTGGCACCGGTGGTCACTGGGTGAGTTCCAGGTCGAGAGACCCGGTTAAGCGTAATTCGCGAAGGGCGCGGCCATGGGCGTCGAGCGTGCGTACGGTGCCATCCGGCGCCCATCCGGCGCGCCGGTAGAAGTTCAGCGAAGCCGGGTCCTCGGCTGGAACCCACGCGATGCCGCGGGTGGCGCCGGCCTCGCGTAGTGACGTCGCGGCTGCGGCCAGCAGCCGGCCGCCGTGGCCCCGGCGCCCCCATCTCGGCTCAACCAGCAGCGTGCTTACCAGCACGGTGCGCGCCGCGTCGGAGGGCACCGTGCCATCGGCGGCGGCGACGTCGTCTGTGGGCGCCGGACCTGCCACGACGAACCCCACCGGATGGGCACCTTCGGTGGCGATCAGTACCGTGGCGCCGCCTTCGATAGTGGCGGCCCACGCCTGCTGCAGCTGTGGTGTGTCCAGCTCATCGAGCGTGCCGGGCGGCAACAGCTCGGCATAGGCAGCCCGCCAGGTCACCCGGTGCAGCGCTGCCAAGGTCGGCGCATCCCGCACCGTCGCGTCCCGCACACCAGCCACTCCCACGGCATGCACCGTATGCCCCTCACCCCGTGCCGCTCACCTCCAGCCCGCCACCCCGTGCCCTCATCTCGACATGGAGACATATCGGGAAGGACGGATTGGTGGGCCGGGGGAGACTGTCGGGGGTGGGTGGCAGCATCGAGTGCTGTGCGGAGCATGGGGATAGAGGCGGCGCGTCGGACTGTGCTGGCGGCGCAGGGTTTCGCCGAGCCGCGGCCAGCCGGACCGGTGACCCGGCGGCATCTGATGCGGGTGTTCGATCGGATCCGGCTGCTGCAGTTGGACTCGGTCTCGGTGTTGGCCCGGGCGCACTACTTGCCGGTATTCAGCCGGCTGGGCCCGTATCCGAAGGAGCTGCTTGACGTCGCCGCATGGGGACACCCGGTGCGCCGTCCCCGCCCGCTGGTGGAGTACTGGGCACACGAAGCGAGTCTGGTTCCGGTACCGGACTGGCCACTGTTGCGTTCGGGAGCCAAGGCGCCGGGTTGGTGGCACCGGTACGCAGCACTGGCGAACCGAGCGCCGGAACTGGTTTCGGCCGTGCTGGATGCTGTGAAGGAGCACGGTCCGATAGGTGCGGGCACCTTGGAGCGACAACTGCGTGGCGTGGCCCGGCCTGCGCCGGGCTCATGGTGGAACCGCACCGACACCAAACGGATCTGCGAGTGGCTCTTCGGCATCGGTGAGCTAACCACCGGCACCAGGCGCGGCTTCGAGCGGCTTTACGACCTGCCAGAGCGAGTGCTACCGCCCGACGTGCTTGGCATCCGCGTGGGGGCCGACGAGGCTGCTCGCCAGCTGATCGCCCGCGCCGCTGCCGCGCTGGGCGTCGCCACCGAGTCCGACCTTCGCGATTACTACCGGTTACGGCAGGAGCGCAGCAAACGAGCGGTCGCTGAGCTGGTGGATGCCGGAGTGCTGGAACCGGTACGGGTCGATAGCTGGCCAGCACCGGCCTACCTGCACCGCGCCGCCCGCACGCCGCGACGGATTACCGGCGCTGCCCTGCTGTGCCCGTTCGACCCGTTGATCTGGGACCGGGGTCGGACGCAGCGGCTGTTCGGCTTCCGCTACCGGATTGAAATCTATGTCCCGGAACATCGGCGCAACCACGGTTATTACGTGTTGCCGTTCTTGCTCGACGGGCAGCTGGTCGCCCGAGTGGATCTCAAGGCCGATCGGGCCGCCGGCGTACTGCGGGTACCCGGTGCCTTCGCCGAGCCTGGCATCCCCGATAGGTCGAGAGTGGCTGCTGAGCTGGCCAGAGCGCTGCGCGAGATGGCCGAGTGGCTGGAGCTGGAGGGCATCGCACCAGGTCAGCGCGGTGACCTGGTGGCGGTGCTCGGCGTGTTGACCAGCCGCAGCGCCGGCTCGAAGCCGGTCAGTGTGGTGCCGCGGTGACCAGTGCGTCGCCCGATCCGGTGCGCGCGCGTACCCGCAGTGCAACGTTGCCGTCGGCGGGCGGGCCGTTCACCGGGAGATCGCTGCGTGCACGTCCAGACCCGGAGCTGACGTCCAGTTCAGCCACGACGCCCTGGTGTATCCCGACACGCACCTGCCCCGATCCGGTCGTGAGCTCCAGACCGCCGGCACAGGCATCCTCCACGGTGAGGTCACCGCTGCCGGTGCGAGCGTTCACGTCGTGTTTGACGGCGCCCAACCGGACGTCACCAGAACCGGTATGCACGGTGCTGGCGTTCTCTGGCCCCTCGACGCTGGAGACGTCAACCTGGCCCGAGCCGGTGCGCACCCGCAGCCGGCCCAGCACCGTTCCCAAGCGTACGTCCCCCGAGCCGGTGCGGACGTCGGCGGCGCCGCTGCATTGCTGCGCCCGAATTTCCCCGGAGCCGGTGGCGGCGTCCAGCTGGGCGGCCACGCCGGTGACGGCAATATCCGCTGAGCCGCTCCGGGCAGTGATTGATGATCCTGCTGGTGCGGTCACCTGGATGATCAGCGGCACGGTGCGCAGCGGGAAGTCCCGCGGGCTGCGTACCGTGAGTCGATTCCCCGTGAAGTCGATCACTGTCTGGCGCACCGCCTCGGCGGCCAGCTCGCCCAGCGGCGCCGCCCCACTTCGCCCGCCGAGCCAGCCCAGGAGGCTGTTGATCCCCACATTCCAGGGCGTCTGGCTGGTGGGGTCAGTACGGACCTCCACGGCTACCTCATCTGAACTGGCGCTGTCTTGCCCCAAAGCAATATCCAGCCGCCCACCATCAAGCTCGACTTTGATGTCGACTGGCCCGGCGCAATGGAAGTTACGCTGCCGAACCACCGGTGGGTCGGTGTCATCGTGTTCCACGATTTCTCCTCAACGAGATCGTTGCACGCTGCGGGGTTATTCAGCCCTGCACCCAGCCCTGCACCCGATTACGGCCGCGGCGATCCCCGGCGCCCCACCGCGGGTCGTTCCATGGCTCACCGCGCAGGGCACTGGCCACCGCCTGGGAAACCCAAGTGTTCAGCGACACGCCCTGCTCGGCGGCAGCCCGCTCAGCCTGGGCTTTGACCTGGTCGATCAGTCTCAGGGTCATCCGTCTGATGTCACCGCCGGCATCGCCGAATGGTCCGGCGCCGGGCTCAAAGGGCGGTGGTGGCCCATCTTCCCCGGATCCGCTCGCCCGGTGCCCGGCGGACTGGTCACCGACGTCGGGCGGCGAACTCACCGCGATCCGTACGTCACGGCCGTCGAGACGCACCTCCACCACCCGGTCATCCAGCGTTGCGGTGACCTCCGCGGCGAGATCCGACAACGCGTTCATGATGGCCAGCCGGGCCGCCGGCTCCAAGGCAACGCTCAACACGGCAGCGGTGTGCCGGGTCTGCTCGTCACCTGCGGACGCTGCGGTGGTGAGGTCTTCCCGCAGCTGGTTTACATAAGGGGTGAGGTCCATGACGTCACTATGACCTTATGGATGATGTCAGTCAAGACGTCAATTAAGACGTCGCCGCTGTCGCGTAGGCTGCTGGCGCTTGCTGCCGGGCCCGTATCGAAAGGAGAAGGTGCACCATGAGCCGACCTGAGGGACTGGAGATGTGTGTGACCACCGTGCCCCTACGGGTTCAACTCGTGGCCAAGACCGAGTTTTTCCCACCCGACGATGTCCCGTGGTCCACCGATGCCGACGGTGGGGAAGCTCTCGCCGAGTTCGCCGGCCGCGCCTGCTACCAGTCCTGGCGCAAACCGAACCCGAGGACTGCCACCAATGCCGGCTACCTGAGGCACATCCTCGAGGTCGGGCACCTGTCCGTGCTCGAGCACGGCACGGTCAGCTTTTACTTGACCGGGGTGTCACGGTCGCTGACCCACGAGCTGATCCGGCACCGGCACTTCTCCTACTCGCAGCTATCCCAGCGCTACGTTCCGGAGCGGACCGCCGCCATGGTCGAGCCGGATGTGATCGCCAACGATCCCGAGCTTCACCAGCGCTTTGCCACTGCAGTCCGGGCCAGCCAGCAGGCTTACAACGAGCTGCTCGCCGAGCTGGAAAAGCACTTCGCCGACGAGCCCAACGCCACGTTGCGCCGCAAACAGGCTCGCCAAGCGGCTCGGTCGGTGCTACCCAACGCCACCGAGACGCGCATCGTGGTCACCGGCAACTACCGGGCTTGGCGCCACTTCATCGCGATGCGTGCCACCGAGCATGCTGACGTGGAGATCCGCGCACTGGCGGTGGAGTGCCTGCGTCAGCTGCAAAAGGCAGCCCCCAGCGTGTTCAGCGATTTCGAGATCTCCACCCTGCCGGACGGCAGTGAGATCGCCTCCAGCCCGTTCGTGGCCGAGGGCTGAGTAGCGTGCAGCTATGGACTTGGACGAGGCTCGCGCGGTGATCGCCGAGCAGCATCACGTGGTGCTGGCCACCTTGCGCCGAGACGGCACCCCGCAGATGTCCCCGGTGCTCGCCGCCGTCGACGACGAGGGCCGGGTGATGGTGAGTAGCCGGCAGACCGCGTTCAAGGTGCGTAACCTGCGCCGGGATCCGCGAGCATGGCTGTGCGTGCTGTCCGACGATTTTTTCGGCCGCTGGATCCAGGTCGGTGGCCGCGCGCGCATCGTGGAGCTGCCGGCGGCGATGGACGGGCTGGTGGACTACTACCGCAGGATCTCCGGCGAGCATCCCGACTGGGACGACTACCGGTCAGCGATGCAGCGCGACGCCCGGGTACTCGTGCAGATCGAGCTCGCCTCGGCGGGACCTGACCGGCAAGGGTGACGTCATACGATGGGCGAGGAGACACTCGCGCGCCGCGAGCGGCGGGAGCTGTGCGATCTGATGGATCAGCTCGGCCCGGACGCTGCGACCCTGTGCGAGGGATGGACGACCCGGCATCTGGCCGCACATCTGGTGCTGCGGGACGGCCGACTGGATGCGGTACCCGGGATTGTGCTTCCAATGTTGGCCGGCCACACCGCTCGGGTGCAGCAGAGCATCATGCGACGGCCCTGGCCGCAACTCGTTGCGCAGATCCGCAGCGGGCCACCCTGGTGGTCGCCGTTGCGCCTGCCAGGTGTGGGCGATCGTGCCAACACCATGGAGTTCTTCGTCCACCACGAGGATGTACGGCGGGCCCAACCAGAGTGGAGACCGCGAATGGCCGACGAGGGCCGGGCCCAGGTGCTCTGGGCATTGCTCGGCAAGGCGGCGGGGCTGCTCTACCGGCGTTCGCCGGTCGGGGTCGTGCTGCGCACCCCGCAGGGATGGCAGCGCACCGCACGGCGTGCCGACCATAGTGTCGTTCTGGTTGGCTCACCGGAGGAGCTGGTGTTGCACGCCTTCGGTCGCGACCGGGTTGTCGTTGCGGTCGAGGGCGACGAGGTCGACGTGGCCGGCTTGCAGAGCAGCCAGCGGGGGCTGTAGTGCGCGGATGAGCACCTCGGCTCACAAAGGTCCCGACAAAGGTCGGGGTGGCGACCGGTAGCGTCCTGTCACATGGATGCCGTGCCGACGTCTGCGTCCGGTCAGCCCTTCGGCCGGGTGCTCACCGCGATGGTTACCCCGTTCACCTCGAGCGGTGAGCTGGATCTCGACAGCGCCCAGAAGCTCGCCCACCTTCTGGTGGAACGGGGTTGCGACGGGCTGGTGCTCAACGGCACAACCGGCGAGTCACCGACTACCACGGACGCCGAGAAGGCGGATCTGGTGCGGGTTGTGGTGGAGGCGGTCGGTGATCGCGCGCACATTGTGGCCGGCGCCGGAACCTATGACACCGCGCACAGCATCGCGCTAGCCCGGCAGGCGGCGCAGGCTGGCGCGCACGGCTTGCTCGTGGTGACCCCGTACTACTCTCGCCCGCCGCAGGCTGGGCTCGTCGCGCACTTCACCGCGGTCGCGGATGCCGCCGACTTGCCGGTGATGCTCTATGACATCCCGCCGCGCTCTGTCGTGCCGATCTCCACGGACACTCTCTACCGGCTGGCCGACCATCCGCGGATCGTGGCGGTCAAGGACGCAAAGGGTGACCTCGGTGCTGGCGCGGAGATCATCGCTGCCACGGGCCTTGCGTACTACTGCGGGGATGATGCGCTCAACTTGCCCTGGCTGGCCGTAGGTGCAGTGGGTTTCGTCAGCGTCGTCGGCCATGTGGTGGCCGACCGGTTACGGGCCATGATCACCGCATTTGATGCCGGCGACGTGGCCGCTGCGCGTCATATCCATGCACGCACCCTCGGCGTGATCCGTGCCTTTGCCGCAGTCGGCGGCGTGGCGTTCAGCAAGGCGGCGCTGCGGCTGATCGGGCTCGACGCCGGTACCCCCCGATTGCCTCAGGTGCCCGCCGACCCAGATCAGGTCGCTGCGATCAAGGCTGCGCTCGTGGCGGCAGGGGTCCTCGCGTGAGCGTCCCCGCCGGCATTCCGCTGCCCACGCCTGGCGTGCCCACCACAGCGCCGCCGTTGTTACCCGAAGGTGGCCTACGCGTGGTCGCCCTCGGCGGCATCGGGGAGATTGGCCGCAACATGACCGTCTTCGAGCACGCCAATCGGCTGCTCGTAGTCGATTGTGGGGTGTTGTTCCCGGCCGACGATGCGCCGGGAGTGGATCTGATCCTGCCCGATTTCGGGGCGATCGAGCACCGGCTGGACGACATCGAGGCGCTGATCCTCACCCACGGGCACGAAGACCACATCGGCGCGGTGCCATTCCTCCTGAAGTTGCGCCCTGACCTGCCCGTAGTGGGCTCTGAGTTCACCCTCGCGCTGGTCGCCGAGAAGTGCCGCGAGCACCACCAGAAGCCGCAGCTGGTTCAAGTGGCGGCAAGCACCCGCTACCGTTGCGGGCCGTTCGACTGCGAGTTTTTCGCGGTTAACCACTCCATCCCTGATTCGCTGGCAGTGGCCGTTCGCACTGCGGCCGGGCTAGTCCTGCATACCGGTGACGTCAAGCTCGACCAGCTACCGCTGGATGGGCGGTTGACCGATCTCGCGGGGTTTTCCCGGCTCGGCGATGAAGGCGTGGACCTGCTGTTGATCGATTCCACCAACGCTGAGGTACCTGGTTTCGTGACCTCGGAGCGGGACATCGGTCCGGTACTGGACTCGGTGATCGGCAAGGCCACCCAGCGGGTGATCGTGGCCTGTTTCGCCAGCCACGTGCACCGCGTTCAGCAGGTGCTCGACGTTGCCGCGGCGAACCAACGCCAGGTGGCGTTGGTGGGTCGGTCGATGGTGCGCAACATGCGTGTGGCGGCAGACCTCGGGCTGCTCCGGGTGCCGCCAGGACTGCTGGTCGACCTCGATGAGGCGCTGGCGATGCCCGAGCATCGGGTGCTGTTCGTCTCCACCGGGTCGCAGGGTGAACCGCTGTCCGCGCTGTCCCGGATGGCCCGCGGCGAGCACCGGCAGATCCGGATCCGTTGTGGGGACACTGTCGTGCTGGCCAGCTCGCTGATCCCGGGCAACGAGACGTCGGTGTTTCGGGTCGTCAACGGGTTGACCCGGCTGGGCGCCACCGTGGTTCATCAAGGCACTGCCAAGGTGCATGTGTCCGGGCATGCGCCAGCTGGGGAGTTGTTGTTCCTCTACAACGCGATCCGACCGTCCAACGTCATGCCGGTGCACGGCGAATGGCGGCACCTGCGAGCCAACGCCGCCTTGGCGGTCCGCACCGGCGTGGCGCCGGAGCGGGTGGTGATCGCTGAGGACGGGGTGGTAGTGGATCTGGTGGACGGCCGGGCGGAGATCACCGGCCGGGTCGAGGTCGGCCAGGTGTACGTGGACGGCCTGTCGGTGGGTGACGTGGGGGAGTCGACGCTGTCCGACCGGCTCATCCTCGGCGAGGGCGGGTTCATCGCCATCACTGTGGTGATCGCGTCGGCGACCGGCCGCGCGGTGGCGCCGCCGACAATCTCAGGGCGGGGTTTCTCCGACGACCCCAAGGCACTCGATGGCGTCGTGCCGCTGGTGGAAATGGAACTGGCCCGCACCGAGATCGAGGGCATCACCGACCCCCACCGCATTGCGCAGGCAGTGCGGCGCATCGTAGGTCGCTGGGTTTCCGACACCTACCGGCGCCGCCCGATGATCGTCCCCACCGTCCTGCCCGTCGGCTAACCCCGTTGGTTGCCCTTCAAGTACCCCAAACCCCCCTCCCAGCGGCTTTTTTCCACGACCAACCGCCTCCGGGATGCCGCGGGCCAGCCGGCGGCGGCAGCGTCGGCGTGTCGCGGACATGCCGGCCTGGTTGCGCGCAACGATGGGGATCCAGCAGCCAGCTGCGCCTGGCAGTGCGTGGTTTGCCGACCTGAAGAAAGGGGCGCGCGGGCTAGCGCGTGGAACATGGCAGGACAGACGTCCCCCAGAGCCACCAATGGGCGGTCCCGTAGCGCGGGAAAGAAGACGGGCATGCAAGCCGGGCCCCGGCCCACAACGCGGCGACCGCCGGCTCGTCGGGTGCGCAGCGGCATGGCCAGTCGAGGCCTGCCCGGGGCGTGGGCGGTGCTGGCTCGTGGCGTTGGTGGCCTCGCTCGGGCACTGGGCCGGACCCGTCAGCTGGAGCCCGCGCACCGCCGCGACGGGCTTGCACTCGGTCTTATCGCTATCGCGGTGGTCGCCGCCGCGGCAGTGTGGTGGACCGCCGGGGGACCCGTCGGCGCCGGACTCCAGCAGGCGTTAAGCGCTCTGTTCGGTACCGCATCGGTGGGATTGCCGGTGGTGCTCGCTGGGGTTGGGGTGACTTTGATGCGCACCGAGCCTGACGCGGCAGCGCGGCCGCGCCGCACCGTCGGCACGGTGCTGCTGACGTTGGGCACGCTCGGTCTGTGGCACCTCGCGGCCGGCGCTCCGGCGGACGGGGCAGGGCGGGCGCGAGCTGCCGGTGTGGTGGGCTTTCTGGTGGCAGATCCGCTGGTCGATGGGTTCACCGTCTGGGTGGCCGTGCCATTGCTGGCCCTGCTGGCCGGTTACGGGCTGCTGGTGCTGACCGGAACGCCGGTAAAGGCGGTGCCTGAGCGGATCCGCCGGCTGCGCCGGGCGGCGCCGGATCAAGCCGCTGACCCCGCCGGCGCGGTCACCGACACAACCGACGGAGGCGCTGCCAGCGCCGGGCTTCGCCGCCCCGCGCAGCGCGGGCAGGCTGCCCGAACTGCGGACTCCGAGCCCGAGCAAGGCACCGAGCCGGACGCTGCCATTGAGCCGGTGGCTGCTCCGGCAGCGCCGGCGAAGCCCGAGACAGCGCCCGAGATAAAGGCGGGACCACCGATGTCCGTGCATCGAGTGGTCGAGGGTGACTACCGGCTGCCGCCACCCGACCTGCTGGTCAAGGGCGACCCACCGAAGGCCCGCAGCAGGGCCAACGACGCAATGATCGAGGCGATCACCGGTGTCCTCGATCAATTCTCGGTGGACGCCCAGGTCACCGGCTTCTCTCGCGGTCCCACGGTCACTCGATACGAGGTGGAAGTGGGTCCCGGGGTCAAGGTGGAAAAGATCACCCAACTGACCCGCAACATTGCCTACGCGGTGGCCACCGACAACGTGCGGTTGCTCGCGCCGATTCCCGGCAAGTCCGCGGTCGGGATCGAGGTACCCAACAGCGACCGGGAGATGGTCCGGCTCGGTGACGTGCTGCGCTCACCAGCCTCCAGCCGTGATCAGCACCCCATGGTGATCGGGCTGGGCAAGGACATCGAAGGTAACTTCGTCACCGCCAACCTGACCAAGATGCCGCACCTGCTGGTGGCCGGCTCGACCGGTTCGGGCAAGTCCAGCTTCGTTAACTCAATGCTCGTCTCGCTCCTCGCCCGGGCCACCCCAGACGAGGTCAGGATGATCCTCATCGACCCGAAGATGGTCGAGCTCACTCCCTACGAGGGCATCCCGCACCTGATCACGCCGATCATCACCCAACCGAAGAAGGCGGCCGCGGCGCTGGCCTGGCTGGTCGACGAGATGGAGCAGCGCTATCAGGATATGCAGGCCGCCCGGGTGCGTCACGTCGACGACTTCAACCGCAAGGTCCGCAGCGGAGAAATCAGCGCGCCGCCGGGGTCGGAGCGGGAGTACCGCCCCTACCCGTACATCATGGCGATTGTCGACGAGCTGGCGGATCTCATGATGACCGCACCGCGCGATGTTGAGGACGCTGTCGTGCGGATCACGCAGAAGGCCCGCGCGGCTGGCATCCATCTGGTGCTGGCGACCCAGCGGCCGAGTGTGGACGTAGTAACCGGCCTGATCAAAACCAACGTGCCGTCCCGGCTGGCGTTCGCTACGTCGTCGCTGACGGACAGCCGGGTGATCTTGGACCAACCTGGCGCCGAAAAGCTCATCGGCATGGGCGATGGGCTGTACTTGCCGATGGGGGCCGCCAAGCCGATCCGCATCCAGGGCGCCTACGTCGGAGACGCCGAGATCGCCAAGATCGTCGGGTACTCCAAACAACAGGCCAGCCCGGAGTACACCGACGGGGTTACCGCGGCCAAGCCGGGCGAGCAGAAAGAGATCGATCCGGATATCGGCGACGATCTCGATGTGCTGTTGCAGGCCGCCGAATTGGTGGTGACCTCGCAATTTGGATCGACGTCGATGCTGCAGCGCAAGCTGCGGGTCGGCTTCGCCAAGGCGGGTCGGCTGATGGACCTGCTGGAAAGCCGGGGCGTGGTGGGACCCTCAGAAGGGTCCAAGGCGCGCGACGTGCTGGTCAAACCTGACGAGCTCGATGGCGTGCTGTACTCGATCCGGGGCGGTCCGGGCGTAAGCGGCGAGCCTAACGGGGACTAACCAGGACCGGGCCTGTCACAATTCCAGCAGCATGCGGGCGTTGCCCAGGGTATTGGGCTTGACGTAGGGCAGATCGAGGAACTCCGCAACGCCCTCATCGTGCGAGCGACGCATCTCGTCGTAGACCTCCGCGGTCACCGGGGTTCCTTCGATGGTCCGAAACCCGTACCGGCCGAAGAAGCGTTCCTCGAAGGTCAGCACGAACAGGCGGCGCAGCCCCAGCGCCCGACCCTGTCCTATCAACCGCTCCACCAGCGCATGCCCCACCCCCTGGCCGACGGCGTCGGGGTGTACGGCAAGCGTGCGGATCTCGGCAAGGTCCTCCCACAGCACGTGCAGCGCGGCGCAGCCCACGACCGCGCCGTCCCGCTCGGCTACCCAGAACTCCTGGACGTCCTCATAGAGCGTGACAAGCTGCTTGGTCAACAGCACCGCACCGGCGTAGAGGTCTACCAATTCCTTGATCTTGCGGACATCTGCCACCCGGGCCCGGCGCACTGTGATCTTGACGGCGGTTCGCACTCCGACGAGCCTACGAGAACTGATCTACAGGCCGGTGCATCACCCTCGCCAGATACCCTGACTCAGTGCCTATCCCGTCGAATTCTCCCCGCGCTGTGCTGCTGACCTTGGGGTGCGCCCGCAACGAGGTGGACTCCGAGGAACTGGCCGGCCGGCTGACTGAGGACGGGTGGGAGCTGGTGGACGCCGACAGCGCCGATGACGAGGTGGCCGACGTGGTGGTGGTCAACACCTGCGGTTTCGTCGCGGCCGCCAAGAAGGACTCCATCGACACGCTGCTCGCCGCCGCCGATACCGGCGCCAAGGTCGTCGCGGTGGGTTGCCTGGCCGAGCGCTACGGCGCGGAGCTGGCGGCGAGCCTGCCCGAGGCTGACGCGGTCCTCGGCTTCGACGCCTACCCGCAGCTGGGCGATCGGCTGCGGGATGTGCTGGCTGGTCGGGCAATACCAGCGCACCAGCCAGTGGACCGCCGCACCCTGCTGCCGATCACCCCAGCTTCCCGGCCCGCCGCCTTGGCGGCCGGCCCCGCGCTACCGGGCCACGGCTGGGGTCCTCGTGTACCGCGTCGGCGGTTGGATGACTCGCCGGTAGCCCCCCTGAAGATCGCGTCGGGTTGCGATCGACGCTGCGCGTTCTGCGCCATTCCCACCTTCCGGGGCGCCTTCATCTCCCGTCCGGTTGACGAGGTGCTGGCCGAGGCGGTGTGGCTAGCCGGCACGGGGGTGCGAGAGCTGGTGCTGGTCAGCGAGAACTCCACGTCGTACGGCAAGGACTTGGGCCGCTCCGGCGCCTTGGAGCAGCTGCTGCGCGGGCTGGCTGCCCTTCCCGGCATTCTGCGTACCCGAGTTTCCTACCTGCAGCCGGCTGAGATGCGGCCCACGTTGGTGACCACGATTGCGGGCACCGCTGGGGTGGCAGCCTATTTCGACCTTTCCTTCCAGCATGCCAGCGAGCCGGTGCTGCGACGGATGCGCCGGTTCGGCTCGCGCGAAGCCTTCCTGGGCTTGCTGCACCAGATCCGCCGGCACGCGCCCCTGGCGGGAGCGCGCAGCAACGTGATCGTCGGGTTCCCTGGGGAGACCGAGGAGGACCTGGTGGAACTGGAGCGGTTTCTCACCGAGGCCCGGCTGGATGCCGTCGGCGTGTTCGGCTACTCCGATGAGGACGGCACCGAGGCCGCTGGCTTGCCAGGTCAGCACAGTGAGGATGCCATCGCCGAGCGCGTCGCCCGGATCAGCGGGTTGGTCGAGCAGCTCACCGCCCAGCGCGCCGAGGAGCGAGTCGGAGATACTGTCGACGTCCTCGTGGACGGCCTCGTCGATGGCACGGAGAGTGCCGAAACGGTGGGCCGCGCCGAGCACCAGGGCCCGGAGGTGGATGGTGAGTGCAGGTTCACCGACCAGGGCGGCTCCTTTGTCCTCGGCGATCTCGTTCGCTGCCGGGTGATCGCCGCCGAGGGTGTGGATCTGATCGTCGAGCCGATGGAGCTGATCGCCCCAGCCGGCGGCGAGCGGTGAGCCCGCCGCCGCAGCCGGCCAGGG
>DATELN010000100.1:0-2551 GCA_035276605.1 Pseudonocardiaceae bacterium
TGCATCAGGCTCGGCGAGCCCGCCACGGCGCGCAATAGCCAGTTGTGCCAGGCCAGCGCTTCCTCGGTATAGCCGGAGTTCATCAGCGCCAGCAGCGTGAAGGTGGCATCGCGCAACCAGCAGAAGCGATAGTCCCAGTTCCGGACACCAGCGATTTCCTCGGGGAGCGATGTGGTGGCCGCAGCGAGAATCGCGCCGGTCTCGCTGTGGCACAGTGCCCGCAGGGTCAATGCCGAGCGGGCAACCAGCTCCCGCTGCACGCGGGGCAGCTGCAGCGTCGCCAACCATTCCGACCACCACACCGACGCCCGCCACCGTCGTTCAGGTTCAGCGATCTGAGAGGGACCGAGGTCATCGGTACCGCAGCGCAGTTCCAGCAGGATCTCCCCTCCGTCAGGTTCGAGTACGGCGCGTGCGGTGGGGAACGTACCGTCGGTGATGATCTCCCAATTGACGCCGGGCGCGCGCAGGACCCACGGATCCGAGGTACCCAGTACCCGCAGCCCATCGGACACCCGTTCTAAGCGGACCCGGACCTGTCCGAACTCCGGCCGTGGCGCGAACTCCACGACGGCGCGTGACCGCCCAGACACCGCGCGGATCAAGTCGGTCCGGTTGACTTCGTCCAGATGGACCAGGTAATCGGTGACCAGCAGTTCCGGCCAGCGGGTCTCGATCGTCATCGTGCCGGGCAGGTAACGCTGGCCCAGCGGAAGCCCGTCGCGTTGCGGCCGGATGGAGAAGTAGCCCGCTGAGGGGCCGCCTAACAGATCAGCGAAAACTGCTGCCGAGTCCGGTTCTGGGTGGCACATCCAGGTTACCCGGGCATCTGGGGTAAGCAGAGCGACGGATTGACCGTTGGACAGCATCGACAGCCGCTCGATCGGGATCGCGTCCTCCCCGAACAACCAGCGCCTTCGCTCTTCGACAAGGAAGGCCAACGCCATCGCCACCACCGTGGTGTCCGGGATCCGGTGGGCTGCTGCAGTGTGCCCGTCGCCCACTTTGATCCCGACATCTGGACCGCTGAGCCGGGCGAAGGCACGCTCGTCGGTGACGTCGTCGCCTAGGAACACGGCCGCTGTAGCGCCCACCTGGTGGCGTAGCACATCGAGGGCGGCGCCTTTGTCGCTACGCACCACAGACACCTCGACCACGCACTTGCCCTCGGTGGTCATCACTTCCGGCCAGCGGTGCGGGCCTTCGCGTACCGCATCTAAGATCTCCCGTGCGATCTCGGCGCTTGCCTGGCGGACATGGATTGCGACGCTCGCCGGTTTGATTTCCAGGCCCACCCCGGGTCGCCCGTCGACCAGTGCTCCCAGCTCGATGCGCAGCTTCTCGTGCAACTGCTTCTGGTTCGGGGTCAGGTCGTGCACGAAGCCGATATCGAATTCCGAGCCGTGGCTGCCGACCAGGTGCACCTCGGCCGGCAGTCGGGATAGCACCGCCAGATCACGTAATGCCCGCCCGGAGATCACCGCGGTGGTGGTTGCTGGCAACCCGGCCAGGGAACGAAGAGCAGTCACCGACTCAGGTACGGGAGTGGCCCGTTGCGGGTCAGCGACGATCGGGGCGAGTGTGCCGTCGTAGTCGCAAGCCACAAGCAGCCGGGGCGTTCTCGCCACCCGAGTCAATGCGCGGCGCAACCCGACCGTTAACGCATCTGTAGCCACGCACGGACGGTAAGCGGTAATGATCACGCTGGTGTGTCAGCAACGTTTCCACCAGCTACCGCGTGGCGAGCGCACGCACCCGTCCTAGTACGACAGCCGGAGATTGGGATCTTCACAGTTGGGTCGGTGTTCGTCGCTGATAGTGGCTGGTTTTGGCCCGGTGTTGTGGCGTCGTCGCCAGGTCGACCAGCGCAGGCGATGGCTGAGGCTGCTGATCGGGCGGACGATCAGGATGTTGAACAGATGGTGGATTTCGTTGCAAGTCAACAGAATCAGTCCGGCGGGTCGGTGGTGGAGGGCGCGTTCGGTTGCCGCGAGTAGGGCGAGGTAGGCGTAGGCGAGCATCGCCAGGAGGGTCCAGCGCTGCCAGGAGACCCAGCGGCGGACTTGGTGTTGATCGAGTCCGGTCAGTCCTTTGCTGGCCTGAAACGACTCCTCGATGGTCCAGCGTCGACCAGCGATGCGGACCAAGGTGGCAAGCGGCACCGGTTGGGGTGCGTAGCAGCGGTAAAAGGCCAGCTCACCAGTGGTGTTGTTGCGGCGGATCAACAGCCAACGCTGTCCGGGGCACTCGGCGTCAGCGGTGGGGAAGCTGATCCATGCCCAGTCGTAGTAGCGCGGACCCTTGGAGCCGGGTCCTGCCGACAGCCGCTGCCACGCGCGTCGGGGCAGGCTGGCGGCGATCACATCCGCGCGCAGCGTGCCGGCCGCAGTCGTGACCCGGTGGCTGCAGGCCACCGCCAGCACGTAGCCGACACCACGGCGTTCACACTCCTCACGCAGCCCGGGATCGGCGCCATAAACCTCATCACCGGCGGCCCATCGGGCCGGCACCCCGGCATCGAGCGCACGGGCGATCATCTCGCGGGCCAGGG
>DATELN010000101.1:0-6371 GCA_035276605.1 Pseudonocardiaceae bacterium
TTGTCGACGAAACATACGTCAAAGTCGCTGGACGACGGGTCTACCTGTACCGGGCAATCGACCAGTTCGGCCAGGTTATCGACCTCATGCAGCTCCGCTGTGCGCGAGTGATCACCACAGGGCACGCGTTCATTCAGAACATTCGCCGTGGCCATTACGAAGTTGGTACCAAGGACCAAGTCAACCGACGGGTCCTGACTGCCTTTAATGAGCTGGCATGACGATCTGACCAACCAAAATCAACGATCTCGCCTGCCCCGGCTTCGCGCAACGCAACAGCTCCCTCGGCAGTCAGCTGCGACCAGCCAAAGGTCTCGGCTGCCACCCGGCGTAGCTGCTCACGCGTCGTCCGTTGCACCACCGTGATCGGTACTCGGCCACCGCGCGGCAAACGAGGCCGCCGGTGCGCCCTGGCTTTGCTCCTGTGGTGAACCACCAGCCGCCGGGTGTAAGCGGCCGCCACGAGGGGAACCCGACAAGTTCACATACGACCCAGCCGCGGGAGATCTTGTGATGCGGACACGTCATAGTGGCCGAATTATTTTGGTAGTGCAGGCCCTGCTGATTGGTGCGCTGGCCATAGCCGGGCTGATCGCCGCGGCAGCCTCGCCCACCGGCGTCGGGCACGTCGCCAGCTTCTCCATGAATACCCCGCATAGCGTGCTGTTGCTGGCTACCGCTGGGGCCAGTGTGCTGGCCGCCCTACGCACCCGGATCGGCCGGTTGTGGACCATGGTCCAGGCGGGCGTCTACGCCGTGGTCTTCCTGGTCGGCACCGCAGCCAGCACAGGGCACTCGCAGGATACTTGGCTGAAATTGAACACCTCCGATCACTTCCTGCATCTGGGTCTGGCGTTGTTAGGCGGCGTGCTCAGCACGGGGTTGTTTTGGCCCACTGCGCCAGACGCCCACGCACCAGCCAGGATCGTGCCCGGACAACCACCCCCTCCGGAACAGCGACCACCACAGATGTCCCACGAAGACCCTGCCCAGACGCAGGAAATGATCGCCGCGGAAGTCGCCGTCACCGAGGGCCGCGCCACGCCCGAACAAGAACGTCGAGTACAACAAGACGCACAGCGCCGCGCCGACGCCGAACACCGCCGCGCCTGGAAACACTACGAGCAATCAACCCGGGAACCCGACGGCAAGCCTTAGCCCAATACCAGTTCAACATTGCGCGCCTGCCAAAAATCGGACAGCGCAGCCACAAAGTTTTCCGGCGCCTCAACGTGCGGTAGATGACTGCCGTGGGCAACGATCTCCAAACGGCCGCATGACAGCAACCGCCCTGCCTGCTGTGCCTGACACACCGGGACGATCAGATCGCACTCACCCCACACAACAAGGGTGGGCACCATTAGTTTGCCACCACGGTCTGGAAACCACAGAGAAGAAGGGTCATTGGTCTGCTCCGAATCGGGCCCACAAAGGCGCGTTCATTGGCGACGCGGTGGGCATACCGTTCGAGGCGCAGCGTGTTTCGATCGGTGATCGCGCTCGGTCCCGAGGTTTGACGGCGCTGTCCCAGTGCTGATAGCGGGATCATGCTGCGGACGCCACAGGCCTCGACTGCCCTCGTGCCAAACTGCGACCGACGGCATCGTTGACCAAGTCTTCCAGCGGAGATCATCGATATCGCCGCTGACTCAACCGCGCGGAGTGGACGCGCTAGCCGTAGTGTCGCCCCATCTTAACCGTAAGTCAGGGTGACGACGTCACTTTCAGTGACCATACGCCGCTGTGCGGCACAGGATGTAATAGGAGCCGCGATGTGCAAGTCGTCTCCGGATTTTTATCTTCGTGCGGGTGTGGGGGCGGTCAAGGTGGGTACTCGGTGGTTCGTGCCCGGGCACCTTTTGTTCTAGCGCCCGTGGCTGTCCAGTATGCGACCGGAAGGAAACCTGCCTGATGTTCTTGCACAACCCGAAAATGATGTATACGGTGCGGGTTGACCAGCCGAATCCTGCGTTCGCCAAGATGCTGCTGGAGCAGTTTGGCGGCCCCAACGGTGAACTTGCCGCGGCGATGCGCTACTTCACGCAGGGCTGGAACGAGCCTGACGGACCACGCCGCAGCATGTTGCTCGACATCGCGACCGAGGAGCTATCACACCTAGAGATGGTCGCCCAAACCCTTTCCATGCTGCTCAAGGGATCACCATCCCAACTTGTCGACCAGGTCGAAGGCACCTACCTCGGTGAGCTGCTGGACGGCAAGATGCCCGACTACGTCAACCTGTCACTTAACAGTGGACCGAACGTGCTAGGTGGCGGAGGTCCGCGACTGACCGACTCGATGGGTGCTCCCTGGACTGCTGCCTACATCGATACGATCGGCCAGCCGGTGGCTGACTTGCACTCCGATATCGCCGCCGAAGCCCGCGCGAAGATTGTTTACGAGCGGCTGATCAAGCAGTGTGATGACGCGGGCTGCAAGGACACGTTGACCTTCCTGATGACCCGCGAGATCGCCCACCAAAAGATGTTCCAGGCCGCGCTTGACGCCATCGTAGAGAATTTCCCGCCTGGGACACTGCCAGGCGACCAGGCGCTAGGTCACGCTTACGTCGCCGACTCGGGTGACTTCAGTGGCGAGGGTAAGGCCGATGGCTTCGAGCTATCCCAAGCTAACAGTGAATGGGGCTTCGAACTCGACACCAATCCCATCAGTCACGCCGCCGAGCAACAGGTCGGACCCCCACCAGCAACTAGCTAGAGATCCGTTCAGTTACGCAGCTGGTATTGCAATTAAGCAGCCCTGCGGTAGGGGTGCCATCCACCGGCTCATACCCGGTGGATGTGCTTTCTTTCAAGGTGATCAACTAGCGCACTCTCCACATCCAGCACTTGTGACAACGCGAGTGCGGTGTCGAAGGAGGAGCTACTTGTCCCCTGGCGATGACCGTAGTTGGGGTCTTACAGGTGTCACCACGGTTCAGTGATCAACCGGCTGTGTGATAGCGGGATTTGGAGCGTTGTTCGCCATGGCCTGGTTGATGGGGGCGGAGATGACTGGTGCCAGCCAGTGGGCGTAGCTGGTGGTCAGGTGGTTGTCATCGCGGAGGGTCCCCGATGACGACTGGGCACCGGCTGGGGGTGCAAAACAACGAGGTCAGGTCGGCGTAGTAGCCGCCACCGGCTGCGGTTGCTGCCTGGCCGAGTGACCAGTAATGCTGAAACGGCGAAGCAGCCCCGTCTGCGGCCAAATAGTCGGTCCCCCGCAGTGCGAACCGATAATTACCCGCATACACCGCGCTAGCCAGGGCGTCTACCACGACGCTGCGTGCCCGCAACGACGGCAGCCACCAGGCCGAGGCGACCACCACGACCGCCAACACGGTGATGCCGGCCGGAAGCAACCGCCGAGCCCGAGCGCCGTAGAACCGGGCCAGTCCGACCCTGCTCCTGGTGGTCAGTTCCTGCCATATAGCAGGCCGGTGATCAAAACCCAGAGATCACGAAAAACACGTCGACGCCCACAAAACCACCGGTCACGCCCGGAACGGCCGCGTGGTACAAGACCACAGCCAACACCGCGACCCCACGAAGGCCCTCAACATCGGGCCTAAACCCCCAGCCAGCCTCCCGCTCCGGCACCGCGGCAGGCTACGACCCCACCCACCGACGACCACCAGGCACCCCGCTCCGATCCCCTCAGCACTGTCAGTGACACACCGGATCCAGAAGGAACAGATCACCCACCGTCAGGCCGCACACGTAATGGTTAGCACTTGAGCTGTAGCAGTCTGTCGGTGCCGAAAACCTCGTTCCCTTAGGCGACCTGCTGATATTTGTTGATCAAGCCTCCGAGTAGACGGATGCGTCGCACCTGGTGTGAGGGTCGTCCGGGGGCGTTGTGGACCCCGTCGGGTGGTCGCTGGCCCAGGGCGCGGTGGGGCCGATGAGTGTTGTAGTGCGTGATGTAGGCATTCAGGACCGCGGTGAGGTGGCGGCGGCCGAGGATCAGGATCCGGTCGGTGCATTCGCGCCGGAGCGTGCCGATCCGAAAACACCGACCAGCGCACCCGGGGCAGCGCAGCAGCCAGCCAAGGGTGCTGCTCGTCGAGGGGGCCTGACCGCAGGGTGACCCGCTAATCTCGCCCTGTGGTCATCGAGCTGGCCCATCGCGAAGCCGGCGACGGGCGCGCGCTGGTGCTGCTGCACGCCTTCCCGCTCTCCTCGGCCATGTGGCTCGACCAGCGGGAGGCGCTGTCCTGCTGCTGCCGGGTCGTGACCCCGGATCTGCGGGGTTTCGGCGGCTCGGAGCTGGGCGACGACGAACCGTCGCTGGATGCCGTAGCCGACGACGTCGCGGCCCTGCTCGACCGGCTGGAACTGGACGGCGTCGTCCTCGGCGGTCTGTCGATGGGCGGGTACGTTGTTATGGCGTTTCTGCGCCGCCACGGTGAGCGGGTGGCCGGGATTGTTCTCGCCGATACGAAGGCAGCTATCGACTCCGCCGAGGGGCGCGCGACGCGCGAGCGGATCGCTGCCGCCGTGCTGGCCGATCCGGCAAGCACGGTGCTGGTCGACGAGGTGCTCCCGACCCTCGTCGGAGCGTCCACGCGGGCAGACCGTCCCCTGATCTACGGCCGGATTCGGGCGCTCGTGCAGTCGGCGCCGCCCGCTGCCGTCGCATGGGCGCAGCGGGCGATGGCGGCCCGCCCGGACTCATTCGACACCCTGCGCGGCTGCCCGGTGCCGGCCCTGGTCGTAGTCGGTGAACAGGACCGACGCGCGCCCCCGAGCGACGCACAGGCGATGGCCGACGCGCTGCCCGACGCGACACTGGTCCGGATCCCGGATGTGGGGCATCTCTCCGCAGTCGAGGACCCGGCGCGCTTCAACCGGGCGGTCGGTGACTTCCTCATGCGGCTCTGACGCCGCCGAGGCGACTCAGGCCGCCTCCTGCCGCGGGAGGACTCGCGCGGGCTTCGGGACTGGCTTTTGGTGACGCTGCCGTGAGCGAAGACGGCCAGGAAGCCGGGGTAGACGACCGGGATCGGCTCTTCGGCACTATCACCCGCTTCGTGGTGCCGAACAGATGAGTTTCCGGAGGCGACGGTTCTGCCTATCTCCGTTCGGTGGGTAGAGGGGGCCTCCATTCAGGCAGACCCGTCGGGTAATAGCCCCCTGACCAGCACGGTAGCAGGGGTAGACCCCTGTGTGCGGCGGGCCTGCAACGCCCGTGTAGCCCTCCCGTGGCCCGGGGGCGACGGTTCGGGCAGTGAGGCAGGCGATGAGGCACCCGCTATTCGCTAGGGCATTTGCCTCAGCCCGGCTCTCGGCCTCGTGCCCTGCCTGAGCCGCGGCGAAGCAGCTAACCCGGCGAGGCAGACCAGCATCGACCATGCCGAAACTGAGGTGTCCGCTCACCAGTTGCCCCCTATTTCCTGGGGACTGCTCGACACCTGTCCCCGGCATGTCCGGCCGGACTTCTGCGGCACGGGTGCGGCGCGACAGCTTCTGCGCGGTCGCTGAGCTGCCAAAGTACTCCTCAGCGTGCGGTGGGGACCGGAGTGGCTACTGCGATCCGGGCCCACCGGCCGTGCTGGTCAGCAGCGCCGGCTCGGCCGCGGTGCTCGCCGGGATCATCCAGACCCCTGGTGTCAGCCATCTGTTCGGCTGCACCCCGCTCGGCCCAGTCGGCTGGGCCATCGCAGGCACCGCGACCACCGCCGCCACAGCACTGCCGCCGCCGGTGCTGTCCCGTGTGACGCTGCCCGGGATGGCGTCGACTGCCGTTCATCCGGCGTCGCTGAGCCTCTCCTGGGCGCCACCGCCGGTTTTTAGCCTGGCAACCGTGGAAGAGCTACTTGTCGACGTGCTCGCCGCGAGCCTGGCATACCTGCTGGAATTGCTGGTCGTCCGGGCTGCTGCGGCGTCTGCTGCCAGCGCAGTAGCGTGGCCTCAACGGCGTTACCGCCCGTGCTGGCTACCGCTCAGGTTCACGCTGGCGGGCCCGACGTACACGGCCTGGACGTAGGGCTTGCCGTTGTAAGGCGTAAACGCTGTCGGGTCGAGGTTGCCGCCCTGGACGTAGGGCTTGCCCTGGTAAACCGTATACGTTCTCGGGTCCAGGTTGCCGCCGGCGAACGTCGTCGCCTGGTTGATGTCGAACGTGGGCTGCAACATACCGGTGACCTGCACGGGCGCGCCCGGGTTCATCGGCATGTTGTCCTTGGCGACATCCTGGGCGACGGCAAGCAGCGTCTGCGCGTTGTTGGCGTTGTTGCTGCCGGTGGGCACAATCGCGACCCCGTGCGCTCCGATGATCTGGGCGATCGTCCCGGTAACCGTGACCTGCTGGCCGGCGTAGGACTGCGGGTTATCCAGGATGCGGCTGGCCGTGGCGCACTCTGTGCTGCT
>DATELN010000102.1:0-31717 GCA_035276605.1 Pseudonocardiaceae bacterium
AAGGAGCGCGATGATCCCCCCTGACGTCCCCCGCCTCGACCAGGCCGGTGCTCACCCACAGCCGCGTGCCGTGCAGTTCGCCGACGCCTCAACAGGGCTGCACCGGCGCGGGTTCCTGGCCGTCGTCGGCACCACCGCCATGACCCTGGGTCTCACCCTCCTGGGGTGGATCCCGCTGGCCCGTCCGGCCAGGGCCGAGCAGGGCAGCGAGTATCCCGACTGCGGTCGTTACCACTATGGGCCCAATGGACCCACCTGCATTGGTGCGCCTTACTCCGAGTCCTACTGCGACTCAGACAAGTGGTTCAAAAGCGGCTGCTACGGAGACCCGGACAAGGGGCTGGATTGCTACCAGCCGCAGACGATCTGCCGCGCTGGAACTGAGTCACGCAACGCCTGGCTGTGGAAGTCGGACAGTTGGATGTTCCGATGCGCAGACGGTGACGTACACCACAGCGGGGCACCGAACCTGGAGAAGCTGGTGTGCAGTGCGAGGTTGTCCTACGAAGCGGCAGACTAGACGCCGCTGTCTGCGATGATCCAACGTCTGTGGCACGTCGCTTGGGGCCCGGTCCAGGTCACTGCTGTGCTGGTGGTACTGGTGGCGGCGGCGGTGCCGATGATTCCGGCCGGTGGCCGGCTAGGTTGGCTGCTGACCTGGTTGCTGCTCGGGCTGGCGGCCGGGTACGCGTTGTCCGGCTCGGCGTGAAGCACCAACTCGGCGTCCCTGCTGAGCTCGCCGGTCTGGCGGGATTCGTCACGTAGCTACTTCACCGCCGGCCTGGTCGCCGGGGGTGTCGCCATCAGCGCCGTCGCGGTGGTGCTGGGCAGCCTGGTGCGATCGGTGTTGCCACCTGCCGTGCGGGTCGCGGTGATCGCGGCGGTGGCGCTGTTCGTCCTCGCCGGTGAGTGCGGATTGCACCGCGTGGTGCTGCCGCACCGGCGCGCCCAGGTGCCCTCGACAGTGATCGCGTCCGGTGGTGATGCGGGCGCGTTGCGGTTCGGGTTCGAGATGGGCTGCGGGGTGCGCACCCACATGCCCAGCAACCTGCCCTACCTGCCGCTGGTCGCGATGCTGCTGGTGAGCACTTGGCCGGCTGCTCTGACCAGCGGTCTCGGGTTCGGTCTGGGTCGAGCCGCGATGGCGCTGGGCCGCCACTACAGCGGCGACGGCATCTGGTGGGACAGCCAGTGGCAGCGTCACCAGCGGTGGCTGCGGATCACCCTGGCGGCGGCGGCGATCCTGCTCACTGCTGCCATCCTCCGGTGAGCGATGCGACATGAACTGAGTTCGAACGGCTGGCCAGCACTGACAGAGGGCTGCAGGCCAACCTGGCACCCGACGCGTTGTTGGCCGCTTTGGCCCCTCGCCCCTGGCCCATGCACCGAGTCCGACTGGACGAGCCTGGAGATCGCCGCCGCGCAACTCCTGAACAGCGTGCGGGCCACCCAAGCCGGTAAGCGGGAGTAAGTAGGCTCGGGCAACGTGCTTGATCGTCGCAAGAAGATCTGCGTCGTCGTCGCCAGCCGCGCCAACCTGGCGCGGATCACCACGGTGCTGGAGGCGGTGCGCGATCACCCAGCCCTCCAGCTGCAAGTGATCGCCGCGGCATCGGCACTGCTGGATCGCTTCGGCAAGGCGGTCGACCTGCTCGAAGCCGCCGGCTTCACCCCCGACGCCAAGATCCCGTTCATCGTTGAAGGCCAAACTCCGGCGATGATGGCGAGATCGACTGGATTGGGCCTGCTGGAGCTGCCCACCGCATTCGAGCGGCTCGAACCGGACGTCGTGGTCACGGTGGCCGACCGTTTCGAGACGATCGCGACGGCGATCGCCGGTTCCTACATGAATATCCCCGTTGCTCATACTCAAGGTGGCGATGTCTCCGGATCGATCGACGAGAGCGTCCGGCACGCGATCACCAAGCTGTCCCACCTCCACTTCCCGGCTACCGAGCTGTCCGCCCGCCGGATCATCGCGATGGGTGAAGATCCGCAATATGTATTCCGCGTCGGCTGCCCGTCCATCGATCTGGCCGCCCGCGCCCAGATAGGTACCCGCCGCGACGCGCTGATCAACCACTGTGGCGCCGGTTCACCGATCGATCCGGATCAACCATTTCTTCTAGTGATGCAGCACGGCGTCACGACCGAGTACGGCGACGGTCTCGAGCAGATGACCGCGACGTTGCGCGCGGTGTCCTCGATCGGGATGCAGGCGCTGGTCTTCTGGCCGAACGTGGATGCGGGCAGCGGCGACGTTGCTACCGGTATCCGGCAGTTCCGCACGCAGGGCCTGGCGCAGCGCTGCCAGTTTTTTTCCAACCTGCCCCCGGAAGACTTCGCCCGGCTGATGGCGCACTGCGCCTGCATGATCGGCAACTCGTCGGCGGCGCTGCGTGAAGGTGCCTACCTAGGAACGCCGGCAGTCAATGTCGGCACCCGCCAGCGTTATCGCGAGTGCGGTGCCAACGTGGTGTTCGCTTCACACGATCCTGATGAGATCGCCGAAGCGATCCGGGCCCAGATCGCGTACGGCCGTTACGAGCGCAGTCACCTGTTCGGCACCGGTACCGCGGGCCGCGACATCGCCGACGTGCTGGCCACCGTGACTCCCCCGGTGCAAAAGCAGCTGCATTACGACCCAGCCACCTTGCTGCCTGACCCCGCGAAGCTCTAGCGCCGCTTGGGCGCTAGCCGGGCGGGGCGTACCTGACCGGCCGGCCAAGCCGTTGTGCTCTGCGTCAAGTGCAGTCCTGGGCAGATCGGGTCTGCAGCGCAGGGAGGCAAAGTGCGGCCGAGCAAGGTTTTCAAGCAGCCGATCGGTATTTCCCTGCTTGGATTGGGTTTGGTGGTCGCAGACGGCTTAGCCGTGGCACCGGTAGCAACCGCCGATACTTCCGCAGCGAACTTTGCGCGCCAAATTCTTGCCGAACGTGACCAAGGTAAAATCTCCATAGCAGACTACTCGGCGGAGCCAGCCCGGGACAGGGCCGATCGCTCACTCACCAGCCAACAGTTAGAAGATATAGCCGCAGGTCAGCCCGCGCACCTTTCTACCCGCTGTTCCTACGCAGCGCAGTATCCGCCGAGCAAAAGCATAGAACCCGACGTTCGGGTCCTGCAGTTCCTTGCCGATCTAGGACAGCAGTCGCCCTATAAGATCAATGTTTTATTCGGGCAATGTCATCGGGCTGGCGCGTCGTCTCTGCACCACCAAGGAAAAGCCGTTGACCTCGGCTGTCCGCTCAATACCACCACTCCGGATAGTGTCGGACGCCAGTACGGCGTCACCCGTAATTCAGAAACATGCGCTGCGGATCAACACGTTCATTACTCCGTAGGAGGCCGGTGAGTACGGCTGCGTCTGCCCCTCCCTCATAACCTCGACCACGCAATGTCAAAAAACTGGTCGATAGCTACCGCGACTGGCGCATACGCATCGGAAACCCTGCAGCGCAGTTCTTACATAGCCGGCGTCGTATCGGTCGTGGCCCACGCGATCTTGTTCCTTCGATGCCGGTGCCGATTGCAGCTTCGGCGCCGCCGCTGCGACATCCTCGGGCAGCGGTTGACCGAAGCATCAACCAGCCAGCCCTCACAGCGAAACTGCGGCTGTAGGGTCCAAGCCCCCTATGAGCAGCTGTCACCCAGCGCGACCAATCGAATACCCACTGTTTCCCGAATCGCCAGCTTTTGCGCGGCCGCTCGGTCCGGGGCTAACGTCGGATAGTCAATCGAACACGCGGGAGCTCGCACCAAAGCGGGCTGAGAGGGCGGCTGGGCACCGGCCCGGGGTCGCCGACCGCAGAACCTGTCCGGGTAATGCCGGCGTAGGGAGGGTATCCATGACTGCGCTGTCTAGTGGGTTGCACGACCGCACGATCAAGCCCGCTGTGACTACGGGTCCAATCACCGGGTCGCGGAAGGTCTACCGCCAGGTGGGCGAGCTTCGGGTGCCCGCTCGCCGGGTGGAGATGACTAATGGGGAGCACGTCGACCTTTATGACACCTCGGGTCCCTACACCGACCCGGACGCCGCCATCGACGTCCACCAGGGGCTGCCCAAGCTGCGCTCGCAGTGGATCGCAGACCGGGAGCCGTCCACCCAGCTCGCCTGGGCCCGCGCCGGTGTCGTCACCCCCGAGATGGCCTTCATCGCGGCTCGGGAGGGTGTAGACGGCGAGCTGGTGCGGTCCGAGGTGGCCCGCGGCCGAGCGATCATCCCGGCCAACCACCGGCACCCCGAGTCCGAGCCAATGATCATCGGGAAGAAGTTCCTGGTGAAGGTCAACGCCAACATCGGCAACTCAGCGGTCACCTCCTCGATCGAGGAGGAAGTGGACAAGATGGTGTGGGCCACCCGCTGGGGGGCGGACACGATCATGGATCTGTCCACCGGCAAGCGGATCTCCGAAACCCGCGAGTGGCTGCTGCGCAACTGCCCGGTGCCGGTCGGCACCGTGCCGATCTACCAGGCGCTGGAGAAGGTGAAGGGTGAGCCGGCGGCGCTGAGCTGGGAGGTCTACCGGGACACCGTAATCGAGCAGTGTGAGCAGGGTGTCGACTACATGACCGTGCACGCCGGGGTGCTGCTGCGGTTCGTGCCGCTGACCGTCAAACGGGTGACCGGCATCGTCTCCCGGGGCGGGTCGATCATGGCGGCGTGGTGCCTGGCGCACCACCGCGAGTCGTTCCTGTACGAGAACTTTGAGGAACTGTGCGAGATCCTGCGCCGCTACGACGTCACCTTCTCCCTGGGTGACGGCCTGCGCCCAGGTTCGATCGCCGACGCCAACGACGAGGCGCAGCTCGCCGAGCTGAAGACGTTAGGCGAGCTGACCCAGATCGCCCGGCGCCACGACGTGCAGGTGATGATCGAAGGTCCGGGGCACGTGCCCATGCACAAGATCGCGGAGAACGTGCGCTTAGAAGAGGAGTGGTGCGACGAGGCGCCGTTCTACACCCTGGGCCCGCTGGCGACGGATATCGCACCGGCTTACGACCACATCACCTCAGCGATCGGCGCGGCGATGATCGCACAGGCCGGCACCGCGATGCTGTGCTACGTCACGCCGAAAGAGCACCTCGGCCTGCCCGACCGTGATGACGTCAAGACCGGCGTGATCACCTACAAGATCGCTGCGCACAGCGCTGACCTCGCCAAGGGCCACCCGGGAGCGCAGTCCTGGGACGACGCGCTGTCGACCGCGCGGTTCGAATTCCGCTGGCGTGACCAGTTCGCGCTAGCGCTGGACCCGGACACCGCGCGCTCGTACCACGACGAGACGCTGCCCGCCGAGCCGGCGAAGACCGCGCACTTCTGCTCGATGTGCGGGCCCAAGTTCTGCTCGATGCGTATCTCCGCTGACGTCCGGGCCTACGCCGAAAAGCACAGCATGTCCACTGAGGAGGCCCTCGAAGCAGGCATGCACGAGAAGTCGGCCGAGTTCACTGCGGCTGGCGGCAAGGTGTACCTGCCAGTGACCGGGTCGTGACCTCGGCACCTCCGGTTGTGCTGACCATTGCCGGGTCAGACTCCGGGGGCGGCGCGGGATTGCAGGCTGATCTGCGCACATTCACCACGTGTGGGGTGCACGGGTGCGTCGCGGTGACCGCGGTGACGGTGCAGAACTCGTTAGGCGTCACTGGTTTCGTGGAGCTGCCGCCGTCCACGGTGGCCGATCAGGTCCGCGCGGTGGCGACCGATATCGGGGTGGCTGCGGCCAAGACCGGCATGCTCGCCAGCGCGTCGATCATCTCGGCGGTTGCCGAGGTGTGTGACGAGGTGGGCATCGGTACGTCGGTGCCGTTGGTGGTCGACCCGGTGGCCGCGTCCATGCACGGCGACCCGCTGCTGGCCAGTGACGCGTTGGTGGCACTGCGCGGGCAGCTGTTCCCGCGCGCCACCCTGGTGACGCCGAACCTGGACGAGGTGCGACTGCTGACCGGCCTGGACGTCCAGTCGCGGGCGCAGCGACACGACGCTGCCCGGGCGCTGCATGCACTGGGACCTCGGTGGGTCCTGGTCAAGGGCGGACACCTACGCGATGACCCGGAGTCCGTGGATCTGCTCTACGACGGTCGTGACGTCATCGAGTTCACGGCGCCCCGGCTAGCCACCCCGCACACCCACGGCAGCGGCGACACCCTCGCCGCGGCGATCACCTCAGCGCTGGCCCGCGGCGCCCCCATCCCCGACGCAGTCAGCTACGCCAAGCACTACGTTGCCCAGGCACTCGCCCACTCCTACCCCCTCGGCGCCGGCGTGGGCCCCGTCTCCCCCTTCTGGCGCCTACCCGACCCCGATCCGCCTCCCTGACTTCGATATGGAGACACTTCGAGAGGCAAGGCAGCGGTTGTGCACCGCTTAGGCGGGGTGCAGAGGGTGGTGGTGGTCGGTGATGTGTGGGTCAAGGGCCATGACCTCTTTGGGCATCACGACGAAGGTTCGCATCATGCCCTCGTCCTCGTGCTCGAGGATGTGGCAGTGGTAGACGTAACGGCCGTTCGCTCCACCGAACTGCCCGGCGACCCGGACCAACTGGCCTCCGCTGACCCGGATCACGTCCTTCCGGCCTTGCTCGTTGGGGTCCACCGGCAGCGCACCAGTGCGGGCAGTGGTGTGCTGGTGCCCCCCTTGGCGGGGTCGAAGCCACTGATCTCGTAGCTGTCCCGGCTCAACGCCTGGAACTGGATGAGGTGGATGTGGATCGGGTGGTCGACTGGGCTGACATTAAGGATCGACCACTGCTCCCAGCTGTCGTAGTCCACATAGAAGTTCGCGGCGGCCTTGAAGTCCCTGCTGACGCGCTGCAACGTCTTCACCTTGCCGCTGGCCATGGTGACCTGGACGATGCCGTCGACGGGTAGCAGACCCGGCGGCTGATCGATCTCCACCATCTCCCACATCTCCGGGTGCCCCCGGCGGGCAGGGTGAGTACCAGCCAGCGGTGCATGTGTTCGGGCAGCGTGTCGTGGGTCAGCCGGACGAACGATGTCGAGAGCGTGGCGGGCAAGGAGAAGCCATCCTGCACCCGCCGGGTGCTGACCCGAAATTGCATGACGTCGATGTTGGGCGTGCCGGTGACCGGGTTCGGCGGCGGGCTTAGGGTGTTCACCAGCGTCAATGATTGACCGCGGAACGCGTGGAAGTCGATGAGCACGTCGGCGCGCTCGGCCGGCGCCAAGGTGATCTCGTCTAGTGCCAGCGGCGCGGGTAGCAGACCGCCATCGGTGCCGATCTGCCGAAGTGCGCCGGCAACGACCGCACCGTTGCCGTCGTGCAGCGCCAGCTGGTAGAACCGCGAGTTCGATGCGTTGAGCACCCGGAACCGGTACCAGCGGGCGTCGACGTCGAGATGCGGCCAGATCATGCTGTTGATCAACGTGAAGGGCCCGAGGAACGGCAGTGTCACCTTCTCCGGCTCGGTGAACAGGATCCCCACCTTGTGCAACAGCTGACCTGTGAGGGTACCCGCGGCGTCGGCGAGTGCAGCCGCACCTGCACCGCGCGCATACATACCGTGGTCGGCCGTGTCGGGCTGGGCCGCAATACGGGGGGAATGCGGAGTGGATCGAGGAACTTGGTGAGGCCCGCGCCCGTGGACCGAACATCGGTTCCAGCTGGGGGCCGGTCAGTGCGGGTCATGCGTTACCTCTCGTCTCGTCCATGACGGTCCGTGGTGGATTGGGTCCTGTCAGTACAGGCCCCGTCATGGATCGAGCACGGAGGTGGGTGCGCAGATACCTTTCCGGACTGATTTCCGCCGGACCAGGTGGCCATCAACCGTCTCAGCGGGCGGGTGACCACGGATCCCTGCTAGAAGTGGGTGGCGCCGGCTCCGCGCGCCAAGCACGCTCGGCGCTTCGCCGGCCGATGCCGGGCGGCGGTACTGACCGCGGTCGCATCCACCACGGTCGCCGCAGTGTGCGCGAGCAGTCCTGGCCGAGGACGTCAAACCCGGCGGCGGTGACCGTGGAGATCATATGACGGGCATCGCGACGGTGTCCTAACCACCTAACCGTCAGGTGCTGGAACCGTGATGTGAGCGGGCACGGGCTCGCCGAACAGCAGGGCGACGACATCACTGACGGTATGCACACCGCCGGCCAGCGTGCCGCTGGGAGCTACCTGATACATCACGGCGATCAGGTAGCGCTCGCCAGCACCGGCGAAGCCGATCGTGTTGGTCACCCAATGTTTGCCGTAGGGATCGGTTTCGTAGGACCAGCCGTCCTTGTTGCCGGGTCGCTGCGCGGAGCCGGCGGCCCAGACTCCCCATTGTTGGTTTGGCGCGACCCCGCGCATCGCATCCACCAGATAGGTCCGGTCTGCGGCGTCAACCTGGGTGAAGACATAGTTCAGCAGCGCGGCCAGGTCGTCAGTGGTGCATTTGACAAATCCCCAGTACGTCCTGGCGGTGAATCCGGGCACGAAATGTAAACCGGTCATTCCGTACTGCGTGCGAAATCGGGCCAGCATGTCCTCGCCGCCGAATCTCGCCCACAATCGATCTGACG
Source organism: Pseudonocardiaceae bacterium (assembly GCA_035276605.1). Lineage (GTDB taxonomy): Bacteria > Actinomycetota > Actinomycetes > Mycobacteriales > Pseudonocardiaceae. The sequence goes on from DATELN010000102.1 coordinate 8,524, forward strand.
CCGCATTGTCCGAGGAGTTGAGCATGGCGGCCATGTCCCGCCGATCCGCCGCGGTGAGGGCGATCTGGTGGGCGCGTTGCCGGCGTAGTAGATCGGTGGCGATCGCAAGCTTGATCGTCGAAGCTGTCCACCCGTCATGCTTCGTTGGCCCGGCGCGCCAGGCTTTGCCGGTCTGGCGATCCGTGAACACCACGCTTAGGTAGCCCTGACCACTGACATTGCGATTGATGTAGTCGGTGGCCGCGGTGAATCGCTGCTGCTGGGCACAGCTCCACCCGGAGTCGGTGCGGCAGTCGGCCGGCTGGGGCGAGGGCGGCGCCACGTTCGGCGTCGACACGCCAGGGGCGTCGCTCCTCACGGGCTGGGTCAGCGCCTTCGGGGCCGGCGGCGGATCGGCGCTGTCGTGCGCGCAGCCGACCACGCCCAGCGCCGCGTAGGCAAGCGCCGACGCGACGACGAATCGCCGCCCGCCCCGGGTCTTGGTAACGGATGTGATGGCGGGACGTTACTTGGCTGTTCTAGGCCACCGTGCACCAGGGCGCGACACAGCGAGCGGGGGGACGCGACACGCGCGGCGGGGCGGGTGGGGCACGGGCGGGCGGGAGCGCGGGCTTAGCGCATGATGAGGTTAAGCAAGACTGTCAGCAGGATCGAGGCCAGTACCGAAAATAGGATCATCATCAGGCAGCCGGTGGCGCCGCCGAGGGGACGGATGTTCACGCGCGGTTTCTCGATCCCTTAGTGCTGCTCGACGTTGCGCTTAGCCTGCTCTGCGCGATCGCTGACCTGATCTGCGGCCGTCCTACTTTTCTGGATAACTGTGGCAGCAGCGTCCCGGCCGGTCGACTTGATCGACTGGGCGGCCTGTTGCACCGGCTCACGCAGGTTGTCGGCGACATCGGAGGCGGCCTGCTTGACCTGCTGCGCCATCGGTTGCAGCTGCTTGCTGATCCGCTGTTGCGCCTGCCGGGCAAGCTCTCGCTCCTGGCGGCTGGACTGGATCAACGATGCGGCCAGCCACCCAGCACCGAACGCGATCAGCCCCGCGGCCAGCGGATTACCCTGCGCCTTGCGCCGCGCCACCTGCGGTGCTGAGCTCACCGTGTCTGCCGCGCTCGACGCCACCGACGACACCCGATCAGCCGTCGTCGACGCGGCCGAGCTTGCGGTGTCACTGACCGTCGACGCCGCGTCCTCCGCGGCACCGATGATCTTGTCCTTCACGTTGGTCAGCGTCTCCCGGGTCCGGTCAACCCGGCGAGCGACGGCACGGCTTGGAGTCAACTTCTCGGTCAGCGCGTTGACATCCGCGCTCAGCTCGTTGCGCGTGTGCTCGATCTGACGGCGAATCTGGTCAGGGTTACTCATCATCGTGCGCTCCTACTGCCCGACAGGGCGTCCGGAAGTTCTTTGAGCGTGTCGACAGTGCGTTGCGGCACGGGGTTTACCCGGCGCAGTTGCGCACGGCCGATGGCGTACAGGACGGCGCCGGCCAGCGCCCACAGCCCGGCGAGGATCAGCGCGGCTCGGCCAGGGTGCATGATGTTGGACAGAGCCGCCCACAGGGCGATCGACAGGAACAGCAGCGTCATGTAGCCGGCAAAGCCTGCACCGCCGAGGGTGCTGGCGGCCTTACCGCTGTTCACCACTTCCTGCTTGAGTTCCGCGGTCGCCAGTTCGAACTCCTGGCGCATGAGAGTCGACAGATCTCGTGTCACGTCACCGATCAGCTCACCGATTGTGACGTCGGAAACGTCTGGGGCCTGCCGGGGAACCCGGACTGAGGGGCTCACCGGGCCATCCGCCTCTCGTCATAGCTGTAGCTACGGTGGCCGTCGGGATGGCGCGCCTCACGTTCGGTCGGGCCGGACGTTGGCTGGGTGCCTCCGGTGGTCTCCGGGCGTGGCGCCGGGACCGGCGAGCGAGTGTCGTCGGGCTGCCGGGTTGCCGCCATCCCCGCGCCGGTGAGCCGGCCGGCCACGACCCCCGCCAGCGCCGCACCGAGTAGGAATGCGCCGGGACGGCGCCGCGCGAATGAGCGAACCTGCTCCAGCAACTCGTCCGGCTCCCGGTCATGCAGCCAGGATGCGAACTGATGTAGCTGATCTGCCCCCTGGCGAGTCCATTCGCCCATGGAGTCGGAGCTGGTGTGGTGAGCCAATTCCCGCAGCTCGTCAGCGACTGTGGTCAGCCGAAGCGCCACCTTCTGCTGCTGGAACACTGTCTGGTCATGCAGCTGCTGGCGACCCTGCTGAAGCAGGCTTTCGGCCTGCTGCCTCGTCTGCGCCGCTATGTCCTTCGCCTGGTCCGCTGCCGTCTGCGCGAGATGGCTCCCAGCGTCGGCCACCGTTTGGCCCACGCCCACAGCCTCATCCCGCACCACATCGCTTGTTGCGACCGAGCCTGATCGCCTGCGCTGTGCATCCGACTGGGTGCGTACGTCCTCGGTCACAAAGCCTCCTACGTTGAAAATCCCCTTATCAATAGCAATACCCGTCATGAGACGCCTTAAAGCCCCTCTAATAGGGCAAATAGGTAATGGAAAACCTTGGCGTGATCAGTGGCGGGCGGGGCTGGAGGCTTGGGCCCAGAACCGTCGCGGGATGCGGCCGGCGAGCCGGGCGTGCCGACCGGCCTGCACCGCCAACCGCATCGCTTCGGCCATCCGCGGCGGGTCCTCCGCGCGCGTCACCGCAGTGGCGAGTAACACTGCATCGCAGCCCAGTTCCATGGCGTAGGCCGCTTCCGAGGCGGTGCCGATTCCCGCGTCGAGTACCACCGGCACCGTGGCCTGCGCCACGATCATCTCGATGTTGTGCGGGTTGCGGATTCCTAGACCGGTACCGATCGGTGAGCCCAGCGGCATCACCGCCGCGCACCCCACATCGGCCAGCCGGCGGGCCAGCACCGGATCGTCGTTGGTGTACGGCAACACCGTGAAACCGGCCTCGACGAGCTGCTCGGCGGCGTCGAGCAGCTCGATCGGATCGGGCAGCAGGGTGTGGTCGTCGGCGATCACTTCGAGCTTGACCCAGGACGTCTGCAACGCTTCGGCCCCCAGCTGCGCGGTGAGCACCGCCTCGGCGGCGCTGCGGCAGCCTGCGGTATTGGGCAGCGGCTCGATGCCATGCCGCATCAGCACGTCCAGGACGCCCGTGCGCGAGCCGGTGTCCATCCGGCGGATCGCCACCGTGGTGAGCTCGGTCTGCGCAGCGAGCAGTGCCCGTTCCAGCACGGCGAGGTTGTCCGCGCCGCCCGTACCCAAGATCAGCCGCGAACCGAACTCCCGCCCTGCGATCACCAGCGGGTCATCTGCCATCTACGTCAACCTCCCTGCACCGCGGTGACCACGTCGACTGATGCGCCAGCGGGCAACGGGGTACGCGCCCAGCGCGCCCGGGGCACTACGGCACCGTCAAGGGCCACCGCGACCCCCTGAGAGGGCGCACCCAAGCGGTGCAGCACATCAGCCAGGGTGGCACCGTCGGGCAGCTCCCACGGTTGACCGTTGACCGTCACCGTCATGACGCGCTCCGTGCGGTCAGCCGGACCGGGGCGGCCGGCACGGCCTCCGGTGGTACGCCCTCGTCGCGTAGCAGCGCGAGTATCGCGTCGGCAGTCAGCGGTGCCAGCAGGATGCCGTGGCGGTGGTGGCCGGTTGCGGCGAGCACACCGGGTTCCAGCTCGCCGATCACCGGCAGGTTGTCCGGGCTGCCGGGGCGCAATCCCGCCGCGGCCTCCTCCAGGGCGTATTCGGCAACCGCGGGCAGCACCCGCTCGGCGTCGGTGAGCAACTCGCGGACTCCTCCGGCGGTGACCTCGGTATCGAACCCGGCCTCTCGCTGGGTGGCGCCGAGCACCAGCCGCCCGTTATCGCGGGGCACGAGGTAGCACGTTCGGCCACCCACGATCGCGCGGACCGTTCGCGACGGCGGCGCCAATGTGCCCGGGCGGCGCCGCAGCCGTAGGATCTCGCCCTTCACCGGCCGGATCGCCCGGGCCAGCATCGGGTGCAGCGCGGCACTGTCGGCACCGGCGGCGATAACGACCACATCGGCAGCCGGTAGCTGCACGCAGTGTTGATCGCGAAACCGCACCCCGGCGTTGCGGCAGGCCGCCAGCAGCGCGTCGAGCAGTGCTCGGTTGTCCACCGAGAGGTCCCCGCGCACGGACAACGCCCGGCATACTTGCGGGCCCAGCGATGGCTCAAGTTGGCGCACCTGCCGGCCGGACAGCATCTCCGCGGGCCGCCCCTGCCGGGCCAGCTGCTCGCCGATCCGATCCAGTTCGGCGCGGTCACCGGGGTCCAACGCCACCACCAGGGTGCCGCCGGTCTGTAAGCGGGGATCGCTACCAGCCCTCGCGAGTGCGGTGGCGAAGTCCGGCCAGCGCTGTAGCGACGCCGCTCCCAGCGCGAACACCTCGGGTTCGACGGGTACCGACTCGGTGACCGGCGCGAGCATCCCGCCGGCAACGCGTGAAGCACCCGATCCCGGCGCAGGATCGTAGACGGTCACCATGAATCCCGCGGACGCCGCGCGCCAGGCACAGCTCAAACCGATGACTCCAGCGCCGATTACGGCAACGCTGCTATCCAATGGGCTACTCAAAGCTCATCACGCTCCCTGCGCCGGCATGACCCGGATCAGGTTCGACGGTCGGGGTCGCCATGACCCCCTCTCAGCCCGGTTTGGCCCAGGCTCCCGTGCGGACCATTTCCCACCGTACCGCGCTGCCGCCCGGGCTTCAGGTGCACAAGCATCCTGAGACCCGCAGGACGCGGCGCGCGGGTGCACATAAGGTGGCGAGGGTGGATGGGCAGGCGGTGCGGGCTCGGTTGGCCGATGCACGGCTGTACCTGTGTACGGATGCGCGGACCGCACGCGGGGATCTCACTGAGTTCGCCGACGCGGCGCTGGCCGGTGGCGTGGACATCATCCAGCTGCGCGACAAGACCCTGGAAGCCCGTCTTGAGCTTGCCGCGCTGGAGATACTTGCCGACGCGTGCCGGCGTTACGGTGCGCTGCTTGCGGTCAATGATCGGGCCGACGTCGCACTGGCCGCCGGTGCGCAGGTGCTGCACCTCGGCCAGGACGACCTGCCGGCCAGCTGGGCTCGCCGGATAGTCGGCGACGAGGTGGTGATCGGCCGCTCGACACACGATCCCGTGCAAGCCGCCGCCGCGGCGAGCCAACCCGGCGTGGACTACTTCTGCGCCGGCCCCTGCTGGCCCACTCCGACCAAGCCGGGCCGGCCAGCCGCCGGCCTGGAGCTCATCCGCAGCACCGCAGCATCGCAGCCGGCGCGGCCGTGGTTTGCCATCGGCGGCATCGAAAACACCCACCGGCTGGACGACGTGCTGCGCGCTGGCGCGGACCGGGTCGTCGTGGTGCGAGCGATCACGGAGGCTGCCGACCCCGAAGAGGCGGCCGCCGCCTTCGCGCAGCGGCTGCGATCGGCGCGCTAGCGCTGGTCAGGCACCTGCCGCCCGGTCACCAGGGTCAGGCCGTAGGTCGTGAGCATCTCCTGGATTGGCTGGAAGTAGGACTCGCCGCCAAGCAGGCAACCGCCGGACCCACCGGACAGCGTGCCCTGCGCCTGGTTGCCGCTCATGAACGGTCCGCCGGAGTCACCGGCCTCGGCGCACACACTGGTCTTAGTGAGCCCCCGGACGATGTCACCGTTGCCGTAGTTGACGGTTTCACCCACCGCCTGCACATGGCCGCAGTGGAAACCGCTGGTAGAACCGGACAGGCAGACCCGGTCACCTATCCTCGCGGGTGTGCTGCCCGCCACAGTGAGATAGCTGCCGCTGTCGGCGTCGACATCGTGAGCCTGCGCCCAATCCTGCGAGGCCACCTCAATTAGCCCGAAATCATGACCCGGGAACGACGATTTGGCGACCGGGCCGATGGGTTCCCCGTCTGGACCGGACCAGGTGCCACCGAGCTTCGTGCAGTGCCCAGCGGTGATCACGTAGCGGACACCGCCCGAGATGGCGTTGAAACCCACCGAGCAGCGGCCCCCCTCACTGGTCGTGATCGTATCGCCGCCATGGAGATCAGCCATCAGCACCGGGCGCGAGCTGACATGCTCGATCCGCACCGCACGGGCGCCGGCGACGAAGGCCCTGGCGGCGGCGTCATCGGTGGTCGACACCACTACAGAGTTGGTGGCCGGATCGACGTACCAGCCCGTCACCGAGTCCGGCACTCGATCTGATCGGGAATCCAGCGTTGCCATCATAGAATGCAACACCACTAGATCGGGTAGGGCAGGTGCAGCGGAGGCAGGTAACGCTAGTGCCACGCTAAGCGCAAGGCCCAAAACAGCAGCAAGGAGCGCACGACGGCGGCTTCCGGGGCGCACGAGTCGAGTCCTCTCGTTCTTATAGCGATTCCCCATCAGTCCCCGACGGCAACTCCACGCTACGGAACAGTTACGCTGTGGTGAAGACACCAATCGGTGGGATCGAGTAACCCGTACGGGCCGTGCTGAGATCACTACATGTAGTGAGCTTGAGGAGTCAGGCCCGACGTACTGTACGCAGTCCCGGGTGATCGGCGGGCAACGCCCGGACCAGTACCGTTCCGCTCAGCGCGACGCAGGCTGCGACCAGCGGCCAGCTCAGCGCCACCCGGGCGATGCCGAGAGCAACAACCGCGCCTGCTGCCCACAGTGGGGTGAATACCGCGATCCGGATGACGTACTGCCCCACCCACACCCAGGACGCCAGGCTGTACGCGCGCAGCAGGGCCCGATCCTGGCGCCATGAGGTGCGCTGGCCCAGGGCGGCACCGACGATCACGCCGAGCAGCGGCCAGCGGACCAGCACGCTGACCACCCAGATCAACGCGCTGACGACATTGGACAGCAATTGAACGACGAAGAAGTCGGCGGCCCGGCCGGTGTATAACGCGATCAGCGCCGCCACGGAAACTCCGAGCAGACCCAGGAGCGCGGCGAGCGGCCGATCACCACGGTGCCAGCGCAGCGCGGCCACCACGACCCCGGTGACCAGGGCGGCACCTGCGCCCCAGCCTGTCGAGTGACCCGAGATTAACCAGCCCAGCACGAAGGCGACCGCCGGTAGGCTGGCGTCCAGCGCCGCCCGGCGACCACCGAGCAGTACGGTGAGACGTTCATCGGGCACCGCTTTAGGGTGCCCGACGTCGGCATCACCTCGGCGACGAGCGGTCTTCTCCCACGCCAGGTAACCGAGAGTGCACGGGGCGTGATGAAGAGTCCCCGAGCCGGCGGAAGCGCGAGCCGATTGGGCCTGCCGAACGCTACGGTGGGATAGGTACGCCTGCCCTACCCCAATTGAGGCCCTCCATGACGATGACCTCGGAGTCCCCGCAGAGCCCAGATACCACCCGACTGCTGTATGACCTTGAGCCCGTGGTCACCGAGAATCTTCATCGCCACCTGGCAACCGCCAAGGAGTGGATGCCGCACGAGTATGTGCCCTGGAGTTTGGGCCGCGACTACGTCGACCTGGGCGGCCAGCCCTGGGCCCCCGAACAGTCGCGGCTGTCCCCGATCGCCCGCACCGCTTTGGAGGTCAATCTCCTCACCGAGGACAACCTGCCCAGCTATCACCGGGAGATCGGACGCACGTTCGGCCGCGACGGCGCCTGGGGTACCTGGGTGCACCGGTGGACCGCCGAGGAAGGACGGCACGCCTACTGCATCCGCGACTACCTGCTGGTGACCCGCGGGGTTGATCCGGTCGAGCTGGAGCGAGCCCGGATGCAGGTCATGCAGACCGGCTACGACACCCAGGAAGCGCCGTTGCTGCGCGTCCTGGCCTACGTCTCCTTCCAGGAGCTCGCCACCCGCATCTCGCATCGCAACACTGGGCGCCACGCCGGAGATCCGATCGCCGAGCGACTCCTGACCCGGGTGTCCACCGACGAGAACCTGCACATGGTCTTCTACCGCAACCTCGTCAAGGCAGCGCTGGACCTCTGCCCGGGACCCACCCTGCGCGCCATCACCGACGAGGTCGTCGGCTTCAACATGCCCGGCATCGTCATCCCCGGCTTCGCCCGCAAAGCCGCGCAGATTGCCAGAGCCGGGATCTACGACCTGCGGATCCATCATGATGAAGTGATCTTGCCGCTGCTGCGTCACTGGGCGGTGTTCGACCTGGAGAACCTCGACGCGGAAGGTGAGAAGGCCCGCATCGAACTCGCCGAGTTCCTCACCCAACTCGATCGCCAGGCCAGCCGGTTCGAACAGCGCCGCGCGCAGGCCCAAGCGCGAGTGACCGCCCAGCAGTAGCGTTAGCCCGGCGCGCCGCGGCGCCGCGCGCGGTCCAGCAGTTCCAGCGCATCCAGTTCAGCGGCCTGCTCCGGCGTCGGAGCCGTACCACCGAGATGCGCCGGTATCCACCAGGGATCGGGGTCGTGCCCGACCGGATAGCGGGCCCGGGTGGCATCGAGCAGTTCGTTCATCACCTTGACGAGTTGCGCATCAGCTGCTACGCCACGGCCGGCTTCCAGCGGTGGGCCGATGGTAATGCTGACCGGGATGTGCCGCGCAGCGGAGACACTGGGCTTGCGCCCCTTTGTCCACATCCGCTGGCTGCCCCACAGCGTCACGGGAATCAGCGGGACTTTCGCCAGCCGAGCCATTCGCGTCGCGCCGGACCTGAACTCTTTGAGGCAGAAGCTGCGGCTGATCGTCGCCTCCGGGAAGATCCCAACCAGCTCACCGGTCCGCAACGCCTCGATCGCGGCCCGGAACGCACCCGCTCCTGCCGCGCGGTCAACCGGGATGTGGTGCATGGCCCGCATCAACGGTCCGGTCAGCCGGTGGGTGAACACCTCCTGCTTGGCCATGAACCGCACCAATCGCCCGTGCTCACGCCAGAACGGCGTGCCGGCCAGCGCGAAGTCGAGGAAACCAGTGTGGTTGATCACCACTACCCCGCCACCCGCCGCCGGGACGTGTTGCTGCCCCTCGACGTCCAGGCGCAAGTCCAGCGCCCGGAACAGGGCCGTCACGACATGTGCCACGCAGTGATAGGCCCGATCACTCATCGCCTTACGCTACCTGCCGCTATTACGCGATCGGACCGTGTCCCCCTGGCTAGGGAGCGGACACGGCCCGAAAGCTGGCGCGGCTGGCTAGGCGGTAGCGGGTTGCCCACTCGCCGCCCGGAACAGGCCACAGCCGAAGATGAACGTCGCCAAAGCGGTGATCAGGTGCAGGAAGTTGTCTCCCGAAGCCCCACTGGGAATCGACAGCATGGAGAAGTAGCCGAAAAAACCCAACACGGTGGCCAGCGCGTAGATACCGCCGATGGCGATGTTCATCCCCTCGGTGCCCGCCGGGGTGAGCGAACGCCGCCAGCAGCCAGAATGCGCCCAGGGCGATGTGCACGATGTTGTGGAACGGGTTCACCAGGAACATTCCGAACAGCGCGTGGTTGGTCACCTCGGTGAAGCGGGCGAAACCCGTAATGAAGAACCCGAGGATCCCCCCGACGACATAGACGCTGCCCGCAATGAGCGAGAAGCTCTGCTCGGGGGTCCTGGGCGCCTTGCCGGCCCTCATTTTGATCCCGAACTTGTCTTCAGGACTCACCATCGACATATCCAGCCCTTTCCACTTGACGCTGTTCGCACCACCCGCCGGTGCGGGCCGCGCCTGACGAACCTGGGGTGCCCAGCTGGCCCAGACCAGCTGCGGCACCGATCGGCGGTAGCTGCGCACACGGCTCGCCGTCATGCCGGACCGCTGTCGCGCGGGTCACGGGGCCGCGCGCCACAGCACGTCGATCGGGAGGGCGCGTAGCCGGTCACCGAAAGGCAGCGTCTGGCCTCCGGTGTACAGCACGTAACCAGCGACGAATCGTGATCCAAGCCGGTTCGCCAGATGCCGCAACCCAGCAAGATCCTCGTTGCGTACCGTCGCGCCGGCCTTGACCTCGATACCCACAACGCGACCGTCGGTGGCCTCAAGGACGGCATCCACCTCGACCTTGTCCTTTGTCCGGTAATGGAACAGCGCAGCGCGTTGCTCATTCCAGCTCAGCTGACGGGCCAGTTCAGACAGCACAAAGTTCTCGACCATCGGGCCAGCGACGCCGCCAGGCTCGCCGAGCCGTTGGGCGTCTTGCCCGAGGAGGTAGCAGGCGAGACCACTGTCAACGTAAGCCAACTTCGGCGTACCGATGGCGCGCTGGGTATGGCCGCTCGACCACGCCGGGATCTGTTTGATGAGGAACACCGCGGACAGCAGCCCGAGGTATCGGTTCAGCGTGGCGCGGGGGATGCCGGACTGTGCTGCCAGCGCGCTCGCCACCAGCAGACCGCCGGATCGGCCCGCGAGCAGAGCGAGTAACCGCCGCAGCTCACCGCGACGCTTGATCACTGACAGCTCGGTGACGTCCCTTTCGATAAGCGTGGACAGGTACGACTCGAAGAATGCGGCTCGCCGGCGCGGAGCCCGCCGCACCGCTTCGGGGTAGCCGCCCCGGACGATACGTTCCAGGTAGTCGCGGCGGCTCAGGTCCGAACTGTGCTTCAGCACCGGTCCATGGGCGAAGGCCGCGTCGACGAACCGATCGGGCGTGGCGTCGATCTCACCTTGGGAGAAGGGCCACAGCTCGATGATCTCCATTCGTCCGGGCAGCGCGTCGGGTAGATCGCGCAGGGCGAGAATCCGGGCGGAGCCGGTGAGCAGGAAGCGACCGGGCCGGGGATCAGTATCGACGACCACCTTGATCGCTCGGAATAACTCGGGCGCCAACTGGATCTCATCGATCACCAGTAGCCCGTCATGGTCGACAAAGCTGACCGGATCGTCTTGCGCAGCACGCAACGTGGCCGGGTCGTCAAGCAAGCGAACCAGCGGCCAGGTTGCTGTGGACGCGACCAGCCGGGCCAGCGTGCTCTTGCCTACTTGCCTGGCGCCGTTGATGCTGACCACCCGGGTGTCGCCGAGCGCCTCCGCGATCAGCGACTCCGCCTTCCGTCCGATCAGCTCACGATGCTCGCTCACAGCGTCATTATGGCCATCTAGTCGCACCACGTGTGAACATCTGGCCGCACATCCCGTGGTCGTCTGGACGCCTACCTCGTGGTCACCGCACCCCGACATGGAGACATATCGGGAAAGCGAGGGCGAAGGAGCCACCGGCTGCGGGGCGCGGGTCCTACGTAGCACCGAGCAGCATGAGATCGAGCACCACCAGGTCAGGCGGACTCAGCTGGGCCGCATGCAGCGCTTCCGTACCGTCCCCGGCGACCGTGACGTGGTAGCCGGCGCGCCGAGGAAACGGCTGACCACGTCACGCACCAGCACATCGTCGTCGACGACAAGCACCGAACAGGTCATGCCGGACCCCGCAGCTTCGTGGCGATACGCGCGGTCAAGATGACCGCGGAGGTCCCGAACAACACCACGGTCACCGCCAGCCAGTGCAGCAGGAACGGCTGATCCGACAACCCGGAGGCAGCGTGGAACTCGGTGGGTAGCCGCAGGATGAGCGGGGACCACACCAGCAGCAGCAATCCGGATACCAGAGCAGGTACCCGCCAGTGATTCAGCCACCGCACGCTACCGACGGTGGCTAACGTCGGATGGCGGCGCAGCAGCAGCACCAACACCGCATCCAGCCCGGCGTAGAACGGGAACAGCACCAGGTCGTGCACGACCGCGCTGCCGACGAACCAGGCACCGATCCCGACCGGATTGCCGGCCAGCAACCGAATTGCGGCATAGCCGGCGACGGCGAAGCTGGCCAGCAAGGCCAGCAACTGGACCGATTCGCGCCGATCCATCGCGCTCACCCTGCGAGGAACGTCATGCGCGTGAGCCATTTGGTGTTGTGCACGCCGGGCAGGGCAGGCACCACGATCCGAGCGGGGAAGCCGTGGTCGAGCGACAGATCCGCGCCGTTGACGCGCAACGCGAGCAACGCCTGGGCAGCCCGGAGCTGGCCGGCAGACAGGGTGGCCGACCCGAAACCACCACCCCGCTGCAGCGACTCGACGAATAACCGGTCGCCGATCTCGGCTCCGACCAGATCGGCCAGGTCGGCTAGCCGCACCCCGGTCCAGGTCTGCACACCCGTGGACCAACCCTCCACACACGCGATCGGCAGCCGGGCGGTGTACTGCGGCAGGCCGAGCAACTCGTTTCGCGAAAACAATCTGGACGTGACACCGTTGACCTCCAGGCGCCAGGAGTCATCGACGGGTCCGATGCCCGCCATCGCAGCCGTCTTGTTCACCTGGAAGTCGTTCGGACCCGGCCCCAGGTCCAGGCCGCGCGGGGCAAGCAGCGCGGTCGACCGGGCCGCCCCACCAATGGTCTGACCCGCCGACAGGCCCAGCAGCGCCAGCGAGCTGAGCGCGACCATGCCCAGCGCGCCCCGCCGCGAGATGGTGGGTGGGGCCGGATTCGGCGACACCAGATGATCAGGGTCGGGGGCCTCCGGCCGGGTGGTCGACAGCGGGGTCCGCAGCTCCCGGATCAGGCTGCGGGCCAGCAATGCGGTCACCAACCGGCGCAGCCGAAACGCCACATGCACGACGAACGCGGCGATGAACACCCACGCCCCGTAGTAGTGCGCCTGGTAGAACACGACAGGGAAGGCGTAGTAGTACTGGATGTTCATCACGCCGGTGACCAGCTCGAACACCGCGCCACCGACGAGCAGCAACAGCGAGGCACGGTCCAGCAGGTGGACCACCGAGCGCGCCGGCGGCCATTCGAATAGTTTGGGCAGCACCGACCACAGCTTGGCCAGCACGACCGGGATGAGCACCAGCCCGAGCGTGACGTGCACGCCCTGGTTCACCCAGTACAGCCAGGACGGGCTGGCCGGCCAGCCGGGCAGCCAGGAACCGAGCAATCCCTTGCGCGGGGTGGTGTCGTTGCCGGGCGCCAGGTTGGGGTTGTAGGCGGCGTAGGACGCCAGACCAGTGATGAACATCAGCGTGATACCCGGCAGCAGCACCACGCTGAACACCGAGGTCAGCCACGGCCCGCGCAGCGGGCTACGCCAGAAGGCCGCCCGGAATGGTCCCGGCGGGGGATGCTCGGCGGCCCAGCGAACCCACCGATCCAGCACGGTCACGCTCTCACGCTAGCCGCCCAGCAGCGGGTCAGGGCTTAGCCGGGTCCGCAGCCCAGATCCACCGTCGGCCCGGTGCACCGGTTCAGCAGCCAGGCGTCCTCGCCGTCTGCGGGTCCCAGCCAGTGTTGCGGGGTCACCGAAAGGATCCGGCCATCGCCGCCACCGAGTTGGGCGGGCTGGCCAGCCAGGACAGGGTCGCAAGCCCCAACCCGTTCGACGGTCACCGGCGGCCACCCAGCGCGGCCGGACCGGCAGCGACCGCGGCAGCGAACCGGCTACCAGGCACGGCCGCGGCGACGGCGGCAGCGTCTTCCCAGGTGTCAACATCAGATAACACCGGTAGTTCGGCCACCCGGTAGCCGGCGGTTCGCAGCGCGGCCAGCGTCCTGGCGCCGGTGTCCGGGCGCGACGTCGGGATGTCGGCGATCAGATCGGCCAGCTCGGGCCGAAGCACGCCCAGCACCCACCAGCCGCCATCGACTGCCATCCCGAGCGCCGCGTGCACGCCGTCGCCGTCAAGAACGTCCAGGCAGTGGCTGAGCAGCGGGGCACCGACCTGCGGGGTGTCCATCCCGATCTGCAGCACCGGTCGGTAGCCGACGGCCGCGGCGGTGTCGGCGTACGCGGCAGCGATCCGCTGGCCCAGGGTGACCCCGCGCTGCGGCAGCACCGTGACATCGCGCAACCGGGCGCGCAGCGCAGCGCCGTCGACCGCGTCGGCCAGTTCGCCGGTCAGCGCGACCACCGGGATCACGTTAGGCACGGCGAGGACCGCGTCTATGGTGTCCAGAAACGCCGCCGCGGCGATCCGGGCGGCGTGGTCGGGGGTGGCCGGCGGGCACAGCCGGGTCTTGACCTTTCCCGGAACCGGTGCTTTGGCCAGCACCAGCAGCGCCGCCCTAGCCTCCTTCACCTCCCCCACGCCCGACATCTTCCCCTCCCCGCCGTCCCAAACCCTTACCTATCGGTGACATTGGCGCAGAAAGCGGAAAGGATCGTGTCAGTAAGGAGGTCGGGGGGCAGGGCGAGGTCCAGGGTGATGCCCGGTTCGTCAGGGGCGAGGGGTTCTAGGGTGGCGTATTGGGAGGCCAGTAGCTCGGGGGGCATGAAGTGACCGCGTCGACCGGCCAGGCGTTTCGCGACCATCTCGTAGGGTCCGGCCAGGTGCACCATCCGGACTCCCGGACCCGCGCGCCGCAACACGTCGCGGTAGGCCCGGCGTAGCGCCGAGCAGCTCACCACAGCGCATTCATCCCGGTCGGCCCGCTGGGCGAGCCAGGCGGTGATCGCCGCCAGCCACGGCGCGCGCACCGCGTCATCGAGCGGGTGCCCGGCGGCCATCCTCGCGATGCTCCCAGGGGTATGGAAGTCGTCGCCCTCCGCGAGGGCGCACCCGGTCCGGCTGGCGATCAAGGCGGCGATGGTGCTCTTGCCGGAACCGGACACGCCCATCACGACAAGCTGCAGCGACGGAGCTTCCCCGTGTCTAATCACCCGGGGCATCCTCCCCGGGAGGGAGGTGCCTGGGTGGCAGCGCTCCTATGGTGCTGGTATGGCACCCACGACTGTGGCATCAGAAACGACCCCCGCTGCCCGACCTGCACCCGACCGTAACCTCGCGCTGGACCTGCTGCGAGTTACCGAGGCTGCCGCGATGGCGGGGGGCCGGTGGGTTGGCCGGCGCGACAAGGACGGGGCTGATGCCGCCGCCGTGGCGGCCATGCGGGCCATGATGGGCACCGTCGCGATGGATGGCGTGGTGGTCATCGGCGAGGGGGAGAAGGACGACGCGCCCATGCTCTACAACGGCGAACGGGTCGGCGCCGGCACCGGCACACCGTGCGACGTGGCCGTTGATCCAATCGACGGCACCACGCTGACCTCAAAAGGCATGGGCAATGCGGTGTCAGTGCTCGCGGTCGCACCACGGGGCGCCATGTACGACCCGTCAGCGGTGTTCTACATGGACAAGCTCGTCGCCGGCCCGGATGCCGTGGGTGTGGTCGACATCCGGCAGTCCCCAGAAGACAACATCACCGCGCTGGCCCGCGTGCGGGAGTCTTCCCCTGAGGACATCACGGTCTGCATGCTTGACCGGCCCCGGCACGACGAACTCGCCCAACGGGTGATCAAGACAGGCGCGCGGATCAAGTTCATCACCGATGGTGATGTCGCCGCGGCAGTGCAGGCAGCCACCATCGACTCGGGTGTCGACCTCATGCTGGGCATCGGCGGCACCCCGGAGGGTGTGATCACCGCATGCGCAATTCAGTGCCTCGGTGGTGTGCTGCAGGGGCGGCTGCATCCGCGCAGCGACGAGGAGAGGCGGCGCGCTGACGAGGCGCAGCTTGATCTGGACGCCGTACTGACGACCGAGGATCTGGTCAGCGGTAACGACTCGTTCTTCGTGATGACCGGAATCACCGACGGCGAGCTGCTGCACGGGGTGCGCTATGGGCGTAACCGGGCCATCACCGAGTCACTGGTGATGCGCTCACGCAGCGGCACCGTCCGGCAGGTCCGCAGCACCCACCACCTCGACAAGCTGGATCTCTACAGCATCGTGGACTACCGGCACGCCGGGAGCCGCTCCTAGCGCTTCTTGCGGCGGTGTGACGTGCCGCCACCTTCGACGCCCGGATGCCGCACGTGCCAGCCATGCTCGTACGGGCACCGGTAGCGCTGCAGCCGGCGGCCGGAGGCCGCCACCAGGCAGTTGGCCGCCGTCACCGTCAGGATGGCGCGGTGATCGCAGCAGGGACACCGCGGTGCCATGCTGTAGCGCAGATCGACCACCCCAACAGCGTAACCGCTTACAGGCCGGAGTCGGCGCGGCCGTCCACCAGGGTGCCGACCTGGCCATATGCCCAGCTCGCCGTGTGGGCGAGGAACCCGGTCGGGAAACCCAGATCGATAGCCGTGGCCTGGTCCAGCCGGTCACACATCGCCTGCGGCAGCGTCATCTGGGCGGCGCCGAGGTTGTCGACAAGCTGGTCAAGCCGGCGCGCCCCGATGATCGGATGTAGCGCCGGGGACCGTGTCATGATCCACGCGATGGCCACTTGGGCCGGGCTGGCGCCGAGTTCGGCGGCGATCTCGGTAACCAGGGCAGCCACGGCGTGTTCCCGGTCCCCGACGGCCTCGGCGGCGATTCGGGTCGGTTCGGTCGGCGGTGCGCCGGTGGTGAACTTGCCGGAAAGTACCCCGCTGGCCAGCGGTCCCCAGGCGGCGACGCTGAGGCCGAAACCAGCCGCCATCGGCAGCAGTTCCCGTTCGATGTCCCGCTTCAACAGGCTGTAGGGCAGCTGCAACCCGACGAAGGGACTCCACCCCCGCAACTCGGCAAGGGTGTTCGCGCGGGCGACGACCCATGCTGGGGCGTCAGAGATCCCGACATAGAGGATCTTGCCGGCGCGGACCTGGTCGTCCAGTGCCCGCATGGTCTCCTCGATCGGGGTATCTGGATCCCAGATGTGCACCCAGTACAGATCGATGTAGTCGGTACGCAGCCGGCGCAGGCTGGTCTCCAGCGAGTGGCGCAGGTTCTTGCGGTGGTTGCCAGCGGCGTTGGGGTCGGTGCCGTTGCGAGTGATCGTGTACTTCGTGGCCAGCACGAACTGGTCCCTGCGCCCGGCCAGCAGCTGGCCCAGAACCTCCTCACTGGCGCCATCCTGGTAGTTCACCGCCGTGTCGATCACGTTGCCGCCGGCGTCGGCATAGGCGTCGAGCATCCGTGCGCACTCTGCCACGGGCGCGTCGTCCCCACCGAAGGTCATCGCCCCCAGAAACACCCGCGCCACCCGCAACCCGCTAGCACCCAGCAGCCGGTACCGCATCTCCGTCCCCCCGTATTTTGCCGTCCGTGAACTCGACGCTACCGACATCCTGCTCGCGAAAATGTCGGTGCTGTCGAGCTCACGGGGTGCTGGGGTTACGTCTTGGGGGGCGTGCGGCGGTGAAGTTCGGCCAGCATGCGGTTGTAGGCGGCCCGGGCTTCTTCGTCGTCGTCGACGTCTGCGCTGGCCCCGACGGTGTTGTAGTCGGCTCCGGAACCGATTTTGGCCAGCGACTGGCGACGAGCCGATTCCAGCCAGTCGCCGAGGCGGGCCCGGGAGCCGGTCGCGCTCCACTGTGCGACGACAATGAGCATCAGCAGCATCATCAGGCTGTCTCCACCGACCCACATGATCGCGCCGGCTAGGTTTTGATCCTCCAGCAGGGTGGGTCCCCAACCGGGCCGCATGTGTGCCGTGCTCGGCGCCAGTGGGTACCCGGTGAGCATCAGCGCCACGCCGACCAGCGTGTCGGCTCCCATCGCCAGGGCGAGTAGCGGAAACCGCACGACGTGCGGGATGGACCACGGGCTGGCCTCCGCGCCGGCCACCGGCCAGAACACCAGGTAGCCGCTGACCAGGTACAGCAGCTGCTCGAGCTGGTGCACGGCGGGTTGGGTGGCCATCGCCTCCGGGAAGCCGGTCAGATGGGTGCCCACCAGCACGGCGGTATACAAGCCGATCGTCAGCACCGGAAAGGTCAGCCAGCGCAGCAGGCGGCCACCCGGCGCCCGACCCCAGAAAAGGCGCACCGGCTGACCCCAGATCAGCAATATCGGCACGACCATGATCAGCAGCAGGTGTTGGATCATGTGCATCCACAGCAGGGCGTGCCCGTACACCTCGATGCTGCTGTGCAGCGATATCAGTAGCACCGCCACGCCGGCCAGCCACGACACCGTCGCGTGCAGTGGCCAACCGGTCGCCGCTGTGCGGGACCGGCGCACCACTGCGGTCAGGTAACCGACGACGGCAAGCACGGCCAGCACGTCGATGATCGGCGCCGACGTCCACGTCGTCAGGGCGGTGTGCCAGGTCAGCGGCGGGATTTCCAGTGCTGCCCCCTTCACCGATATGCCAACTACCGCGAGCCTAACGCGCGGCATCACGGCGCGGGGCACAAGCCGTGCTGTCGAACTCGGCGAACCACGAAGACCGCGGCAACCTAATCTCATTTCGTGACAGTCCGCCCGCGGTACTTGCCATCATGGGGTCCGGTGAGGCTGCTCCGACCATGGCGAAAGTGCACCGCCACCTCGTGGACCGGCTCGGCCAGCCACCCGTGAACGCGGTGCTGCTCGACAGCCCGTACGGATTACAGGAAAACGTGACGAAATTACCCAGCGGACCGTCGGCTACTTTCGGAATCTCCGGATTCCGTTCGACGTCGCCTCCTGGCGTACCGCAGATAATGTGCTTGGCCCGCGAACGAGCACTGGCCCGGATCGCCGACGCGGATTACGTCTTTTCCGGCCCGGGGAGCCCGACCTATGCGCTCGGGCTGTGGGACAGCAGCCCGCTGCCTAATGTGCTGGCGGGCCGGCTGGCTGAGCTGGCCGTGGTAGGGGCTCGGGATCCCCGCCAGACCGTCGCGCCGTTCGTTGAGACCCTGCTGGAAGTGCGGCAACAGGTTCGCCAACAAGGCTCCTACGCTCTCGCAGACACCTTGCGCGACCGGCTTCTCGCCGCTGGCGTCGAAGTCCGCGACACCCCCCGCGGCCCGGTCTGGATGCTCTCGGCTCCGCCCGGCTCGGATTCAACCGACTGATCATGCGGTGCGGCGGTGGTGGGCGGTAGGACGCAGGTCGGGAGGCGGGGAGGGGACGCGGGTCTGGGTGCCGGGTCGAGCGCGGGCAAGGCGGCGGTGGCGCCAGATGGGTATGCCGGGCACGGTGCCGCCAGCGGGAGCGGCCAGCCGATCCAGCACGATCACCAAGACCAGACCGAGCACCACCAGGCCGTGCGCCAGCCATCTCGCCGTATCGACACCCCCGGCCATGGCGTCCATCACGACGAGCACGGTGAGCACCGCCACGAACGTCGCCACGGTGGGAACCATCCCGGAGGGCCGGGATGAGCGGCAGGCCACCCAAAGAAAGCCCACCCCGAGCGCCAGGTTCCACGCCGCGCTCTCGTGCGCGAAGTGGGCCAGCGAGGCGCCCTGCAGCATGACCCCGTCATGCCCACTGTTGTGCGCTGCGATCATGCCAGCGAGGGCCACCTCGGCTTGCGCGAGGCCGACCAGGGCGAGCAGTACCCGTACTACGGTGATCAGCTGAGGACGGCGTGACCGGGGCGCGGCTAGCAGGACCGCGTCGACGAAGTCGGGCTCGGAAGTGGCAACGGCGGTGCGGGCCAGCCTGGTGACGCGGGCGGCGTCGTCGGCGAAGCGCTGGCAGGCCGTGCAGGTAGCCAGGTGCGCGTCGACCGCCTCGCGTTCGGCTTCGCTGTCCTCACCGTCCAAACGGGCGGAGATGGACTCCTTACACTCAGTGCAGTCCACGCGACAATAGTCGCGCACCGGACCGTTGGGGTTCCCGAAAACCTTTAGTTACGCTTCCCGTATGGGTGACCCCCGACCTGATGATGCACACACCACCAGGCTCGCGTTATCCGCCGGTACTGGTGACCGTGACGCCTTAGCCGCGCTCATTCGGGGGACACAGCGTGATGTGTACCGGTTTCTGAACCATTTGTGTGAGCGCGACGAGGCCGAGGACCTCACTCAGGAGACATACCTGCGAGCGCTGCGGGCCCTACCGAGCTTCGCCGGCCGGTCCTCGGTCCGTACGTGGCTGCTAGCCATCGCCCGGCGGGTGGCCGCCGACCAAATCCGGCGCGCTTCGGCACGGCCACGCACCACCGCGGTCGAGGACTGGGACGCCGTCGTGGCGGCAAGCCCAGCGCGGCGGTCCGGGTTCGACGAAGGGGTCCTGCTGCGCGAGCTAGTGGCTGGGCTGGAGGCTGACCGCCGCGACGCCTTCCTGCTCACTCAGGTACTGGGTCTGGACTACGCCGCCGCCGCCGAGGTGTGCAGCTGCCCGGTCGGCACCATCCGCTCCCGGGTCGCCCGGGCCCGGGAAGACCTGGTGCGCGCCCTGAACGCGACCGGGCGGCACGGCCGAAAGGCCACCGGCCTCTAAGGTGTCGTGTACCTCCGCGCCGCACGCACCGGTGCGAGAAGGCCGCGCTCTTTTGCCCGGCACATATGTATTGCAATGTTTTATTGCCGACGACCAGACCGGCATGCCGCTTGCGCTCATGGGAATGCACAAAGTCGTCACCTTGAAGTAACTGATCTAGCTGTCGCCGCCGGGGACGTGCACCTGGCCGAGAGCGGGATATGCCGGCTCGTCAGTGGTCCACCTCGGATCGCGCCACGTCACGGCGTCGCCCCGCGATTCCGCCCGATCAGCCCTGGTCCAGCGCACGACCAAGGCCAGCACAGTGATCATGATCGGTATCTCACCCAAAGCCCAGCCGAGGACCGCGCCCCGGCGCTGGTCGGCTAGCAGGTCGGTGACGAACGGCAACCGCAAGGCCCCGTAGAACTGCCCGGCGACGGGCACGGCACGGCTCAGCAACCACGCGGAGAACCCTGCATGCAAGGCCATCACCGCGAACACCATCACGATCCGACCGATCGCCGGCAGGCCACGTTCGGGCAGGCTATGGCCCAGCACTGGCCAAAACAACGCCAACCCGGTGCCCAGGAAGGCCAGGTCCATGCCCAGGTGGGCCCAGTGCTCCAGCGCGATCGCGCCGAACAGCCCGGTCGGGTAGAGCCCGAACAGCGTCACCGCCACCGCCGTCCAGGCCACCGCCGGGTGGCGAGCGAACCGCACGAGCGGCGAGTCGAGCAGGCTCAGCAGCCGGGTACGCAGCCCCGCGCGGGTCACCTCCAGCGCCAGCGTGGCGCCGTGGCCCAATACCAGCAGTACGGGTACCAGCGTGGCGAGCAGCATGTGAACGACCATGTGCACGCTGAACACCGCCTGCCCATAGCTGCCGAGACCGGAGGAGGTGGCCACCAGCAGCACGGCGCACCCGGCCAGCCAGCACCCGGTCCGGGTCCGAGGCCAGGACCGGCCGTCTCGCCGCAGCCGGCGCACGCCGATCAGGTAGCTGACCGCCGCGATCACCGCCAGCGGAGCGAAGACCAGATCGGGTCGCCAGCGCAGCGCCAGGTCCGCCGCGGTGAGATGCGGGGGCAGCTCATAGCCCAGCAGGTAGACCAGGCGACTGGGCTGGTAGCCCGCCTGCGCCGGAGGAAACAGCCGGGTCAGGGCGGTACCCGCGGCAGCGGCAGCGACCAGCAGCACCAGTTCCACTCCGGCCAGCCACCGCGCCGCGGTCCATCCGGATCGGCCACGGGCCGCCGCACGGGCCCACCGGCCGGCGATGGCCAAACCACCCAGCAGAACCACGCTGACCAGGACCGCCAGCCCGTAACCGCTGGCCAGCAGCTGCCGCGGGTTGATCGCCAGCGCGGCGACCACCAGCCCGTAACCGCCGACGACCAGCAGCGACCAGGTCGCGATCACGCCATGGCGGCGCAGCATCGGCTCCGTGGCGGCGTGACCGGGCCTCTTGCTGGTAGTCAGCTCCACCACGACCGCGAGCGCGCTACCCAGCCACACCACGGCTGCGAGGACATGCAGGGTTAACGCGTCACCGGCCCAGTCATGGGACTGCTCGGCGTTGGTTGCCGCCGTCAGGGTGACCGGGAGCAGCCCGACCACGGCCAGCACCAGCAGACCGACTGCGCTGCGCCAGGACAGCGCCCACCCGGCGGCCAGGGCCACCATCGCGGCGATGACGGCCGCGATCGCCCACCCGGAGGCCTGCTCGACACTGTCGATGCTGGAAAACAGCGCGGTCAGGCGGCCCAGCAGTCGTCCAGGCGGGATTGCGGCGTTCTCCGCGGCGATCAGCACCGCCACCGCCGTCGAGGCCACCACCTGCACCGTGGCGCAGCACCGAGCCATCCGCAGCCCGGCATAGCCGCGCGGGGACACCGTGCCGTAGGGGTCTCCGGGGGACACCACCGCAGCGAGCAGCAGGCTCCCGACGGTGGCGGCCGCCGCGGCCACCGCTACCACCCGAGCCGCGGGCAGCCCGGCATTGACCACCGGACCTAGGTCGGACAGCCCGTAGAGCACCCCGACGCTTGGGGCGAACATGGCGATCAGCCCACCGGTGAGCGCGGCGACCACGACCAACCCAGCGACCACAGCCAGCCCCGTCCTGCGGGCGCCGCTGCCATCGGGGGAACCGGTCATGAGCTACTCGGCGGTGGGGTATTGGGGCGAAACTGCCGCAGCCGCAGGCTGTGGGACACCACGAACACCGACGACAAAGCCATCGCCGCACCGGCGATCAGCGGGTTCACTAGACCTGCCATGGCCAGCGGCAGCGCGGCGACGTTGTAGCCAAACGCCCAGACCAAGTTCCACCGGATCGTGCGGTGGGTGCGCCGGGCCAGTTGCACCGCGTCGGCGACGACAAGGAGGTGGTCGCGGCCCAGCACGATGTCGGCGGCCTCGATGGCCGCGTCGGTGCCGTGCCCGATCGCCATACCCAGGTCGGCCGCGGCCAGCGCGGCGGCGTCGTTGATCCCGTCCCCGACGACCGCGACGCTGTGACCCTCGCGTTGCAGCCGCCGCACCACCGCGACCTTGTCTTCCGGTAGCGCCTCGGCGACCACGTCGTCGATGCCCACCTCGGCAGCGACCGCGGCGGTGGTGCGGGTGTTGTCCCCGGTCACCAGGATCGGGCGCAATCCGAGCTGGCGCAGCGCCGCCACCGCGGCGCCACCACTGGCGCGCACCTGGTCGGCGACCGCGAGCAAACCCTGTGCGGCGCCGTCCCAGCCCACCAGCACGACGGTTACTCCGCGGTCTTCCAGCTCCCGGCGGTAGTGCTCCAGGTCCTCGGAAACGCGGTAGCCATGCTCGGCCAGCAGCTGGGCTCGGCCGACCACGACCGCACGGCCGCGGACAGTCCCCCGGGCACCCAGACCCGGCAGCGCCTCGAACCCGGTCACCGTGGCCAGGTCGCCAGCGTCTTGCACGGCGGCTGCGGTGATTGCCGCGGCGATTGGGTGCTCGGATGCGTGCTCGACAGCCCCGGCCATCGCCAGCAGCTCGGCGGACGGCACGCCGGCAACGGTGTGTACCTCGACCAGCTGCATTCGCCCTTCGGTCAGCGTGCCGGTCTTGTCGAAGATGACAGTGTCGACGCGCCTGGTGGACTCCAGCGCGTG
>DATELN010000103.1:0-12994 GCA_035276605.1 Pseudonocardiaceae bacterium
GGACGAATCCGCCTAGGTCTCCGGCTTGGCCAAGCACCTGGTGGGTGTCCGGGCCGAGTAGGGATAACACCGCCAGCTCGGCCGTCGCATCCCGCGGCTCCACCTTCGACCAGAACACCATGGAGGTCAGGTAAGCCAGCAGCTGTTGTGCCGCGCCTGGCTCGGTGTCCAGCCACACCGTGCCGTCCACATGCGACACCACCGCGTGGTGCTCGATGTGCCCGCGCAGGTCCAGCACCAGTGCCTCGGTGTGCTCGCCATCAGCCAGCGCGAGCAAGTGCTGTGAGGTGATGGTGTGCAGCCAGTTCAGCCGGTCCTCGCCGGGCACCGCGAGAACCTCCCGGTTCGACCGGTCCACCACCGCCACCCCGCGCTCGGCGGCGCGCTGCTCACCTAGCGGGTCGCCGTAGTGCCAGGCCACCCCGGGGTCTGGGGACTGCGCCAGCGGAGGGGCCGCGCCCGGCAGCTCCAGCAGCGGTGAAGTCACGAGCGGTCGTTCTCCACGGCCGGTCCGGCGTGCTGGGCGCAGCGTCCCGACAGCGCCAGATGGCTGGCGTCGAGCACGAAGCCGAATCGCGACCGCAGCCGCTCGATCAAGTCGGCGAGCTCCTCGGGCGGAATTTCGGTGACGGCGGCGCAGCGGTGACAGACCAGGTGGACGTGTTCGTGTCCTTGGGTCGAATAGCTCGGCGCGCCGTGGCCGAGGTGGGTGTGGCGCACCAGATCGAGGCCTTCGAGCAACTCAAGGGTCCGGTAGATGGTGGTGATGTTGACCGCGGGTGCCACGCGTTGGACGTGCTCGCAGATGCGTTCCGGGGTGGCGTGCTCCAATTCCCGCACCGCGTCGAGCACAAGCTGACGTTGCGGGGTCATCCGCATTCCCCGCTGGTGCAGCGTGCGGCGCAGGCTGGTGTCCACCTCACGATCGTAGCGCGCGACTGCTGTGCACGATCGGGTATCACGCCTGGTCGCCGTCCACGCTTGGGCCCCGCTGGGGCCGGGATCGGAATTCACGTTGGCTTATCCGTTGCGGGCTTACTACGGCGCTGGATAGCGTGCAAGCACACGGGAAAGGAGGTGGTCCAAGGTTGAACGGCTATAGGACTCGTGAGGTGGCTGCCAGCTAGAGCCGCCGACGGCCGTGGAAGGCCACCTCCACTCCGACCTTGTCGATCATGACGGCGGAGAAGCGAGAGGCGGCCGGCGAATCCAAGGCAGTCACCCGGCCCCCGGGGTCGCCCGAGCGCTAGTCCCGTTCGGGCTGCCGCCCGTTCCGCGGCACCCCCGGGGGCTGACTACTGTTTGAGCCCGTCTTCAGTGGACCAGCCAAGGGAGTGGGCTGGGATCAGCCGGCGACGCGCTGGAGGCGGGCGGAGACGTGCGGTTGTAAGGGCTGGCCGACCATGGCGCGTTGCTCGACGTAGGCGAGGTCTCCGCCCTCGACGATGCCGTAGAGGCGGTGCGCCCCGGTGACCTCTTTAGCTGTCGAGGTCCGCACCACCGCGTCGGTGGCCAGTTCCCACGAGGTCTGGTTGCGTGGCCGCCCGTAGAACAGCTCCATGATTCCGGTCCCGTGTGCGGCGAGCAGCTCGATGGTGTCATCAGCCTGTGGCCGCCAGAACCCGGTTTCCCGGGCCGCCGGCCGGATCAGGTTGCCGTCGGCGTCGAGCAGCCACGCCCGTGATTCGTACCGTAAAAACGGCCGCCCGTCGTGGCAGATCACCAGCTGTTGCCCGAAGCGAAACGGTCCGTCGATGGTCGGGTAGACGATCTCGCCTTCGCCACGCCAGATACCGATCAGGGGCAGCAGCATCAGGCACTGGGGATGCAGTTCCGGACCCTCGCGCAGGTTCGCCGTGTCGGCGGGAACTGGCAGATCGGTGTAGTCGGGCATGTTCCGGATACCGGTACTTTGCGCGCGCTGCGCAGCAATCCGCAGTGCCTCGTCGCCGCTGGAACCCCCGCCAGAACTGCTGCCGGAACTGCCGTTAGCCACCACGCCCGAGATCATAGGCTGATCACCGAGCGGGCGCCGACGCCGTGTGCGCAGCCTCAGCCCACCTGCAGTTGCACGAGCTGGAGCTTGGAGTTTTCCAGCTCCACCTCGAATACGCCGGGGTTGTTGGCCGAGAACACCACCGATGCGGTGGCGCCCGCGGGAACATTTGCTTTGCGGTCGTATCCGTGTACGTGAATCTCGTCGGCTACATCGCTACTCACCGACAGCACGACCGGGCTACCCACCGGGACCGTGATCCGGCCGGTGTCGCCGCTGGCCTTGCCACCATGGACCTTGATGTTGATGGTGCGGACGGTCGACGCGGCCGGCGGTTTGCCTGCCGCACCGGCGGTGTTGGCATCGGGTGCGGTACCGGACCCGTGCCCACAGCCACCAAGGACTCCGGCCGCTACTGCTGCCGCCGCTACCACGATTGCAACTCGACCCATCTGCGTACCTTCCCAATCACCGGCTGTGCAAGGGCCACTAGCCTGCCACGGCCTTCCGCCGCGCATTTCGGAGGTAGCGTGGTGCCGAATCTGCTGGCCGCAGCGGCCCGAAGGTCTGGCGCTGCGGCACGCCGACCGTGACGTCGATCACGCCGTCGCGACGCGGTTGGCGGCGATGCGGCGGCGCACGGTCACCCGAGCGCCGCGTCGCGGCACCATCGTCACGTGACGGGCCCGCACCGGCTCGTCGGGCTCGGTGCTCGCAGCCAGCTCCACCGTGCACAGGATTTCCCGCAGCACGGTGCGCATCTCCACCTGCGCGAACGTGGCGCCCAAGCAGCGGCGGACCCCGCCACCGAAGGGTAGCCAGATCGTCGGATCGGGCCGCCGGTCAAGGAAGCGCTGCGGCTGGAACTTTTCCGGATCGGTGTAGTACCGGCTGTTGTGGTGCACCAGCTCGACGCTGAGAGCCAGGATGACGCCAGCCGGAAGGTGGTATCCCCCCAGCTGGTAGTCGGCGGTGAGCTTGCGACCGAACTGGAACAGCACCGGCCGCACCCGCAGGCTTTCCTTACACACCGCGTCGAGCCAGGCGTCATCGCCGTTCATGGCGGCCTGAGTGGTGCGCGCGAGCAGCTCGGGGTGGCGGGTCAGCCGTTCGAAAGTCCACGACAATGCGGTGGCGGTGGTGTCGTGACCGGCCAGCAGGAGGGTGATGAGCTGGTCGACCAGCTCGTCGTCGGGCATGTGCGCCCCCGCGCTATCGGAGCTGCGCACCAGCATCGCAAGTGCATCGGTCCGCTGGTCCAGCCGCGGATCGGCGCGGCAGCGGGTGATCTCGTCGATGAGCAACGTCACTACCGCGGCCCTGCGCTGCGCGCGGCGGCGCCACCTACCGAACCGCAGCAGCATCTCCGGTGGCGGGATCAGCTCCACCGGGGAGCCGATCTCCAGCATGGGCGGTAATGCCGCCCGCAGCGCGGCGAGCCGGCGCTGGTCGTGCACGCCGATGACGGTGCGCAGGATGACCTCGAGCGTGAGTCGCTGCATCCGGGGGTACAGCGGGAACGACTCGCCG
Organism: Pseudonocardiaceae bacterium; assembly: GCA_035276605.1. Taxonomy (GTDB): domain Bacteria; phylum Actinomycetota; class Actinomycetes; order Mycobacteriales; family Pseudonocardiaceae. Next base: position 3,527 of record DATELN010000103.1, read on the forward strand.
ACCGGCCACCGCGCCACCTCCTCGGCGGTGATGGCGATCATCTCGGCGACTTGGCGGCGCACGGAGTCGCCGTGGAAGGCCGGCAGCATCATGCTTCGGCTGTGCCGGTGTTTGCTGTCGTCAAGGATGAGCAGCGAGCGCGTACCCACTAGCTGGGAGAGTGGGAACGCTGCCTCCCCGGCATGGAAGATTGCTGGGTCGCCCCGAAGCACCGTGCGGATGTGATCCTCGTCGGCCAGGAACACGTATGTGCCGACTACCGGAATCCGGATGGCGAACACGTCGCCATACCGCCGGTGGCAGGTATGCACGAAGCGGACGGGGTTCAGCCAGACGAGTCCGGCCTGGATTGTGGCCGGTAGTGGCGGGCCAGGAGGAAACGTGCTCGCCATACCCGGGCAATATACATTTCATTACCATGTGATTCAGAAACACTGGCTCTGAGCTGCGCATACGTTAGTCCGGTCGATCCGGCTATAGGTATGGCGAGGGTGCCGCGCTGGTCGTCGCCGGCCTCGTCTCGTACGGCTCGGTGGCGCGCAGGCAGTCGTGGAAGTGCGAGCTGCCGGGCGGGTCACTCCCCGGTAAGCCCGTCTACCGATGCTAACCCCGCCAGCACGCTGGCGGGGTTAGCTGCCGTTTGACACGTCTCGAACTAGGGTTGGCAGTCCTTGAAGAGCCCCCAACCCGGGTCAGGACACGGTGACCGCGACGGTGTACAGGCCTGGGGCGTTTGCCGTGACCTTCGCTTCGCCATTGCCGGAACGATGCAGGGCGCGCACGGTCCAGGTGCCGGGGGCAGCGAAGAACCGGAACTGTCCGGCGGCTGAGGACACCACTTCGGCGGTGAACTCACCGGTGCCGTCTAGCAACCGGACGAACGCTCCTCCGACTGGTTCCTCGGCGGAGCGCACCGTGCCGGCCAGCACGGTGTGCTTGGACAGATCCGTGCCCGGTGGCAACTCCTGGGTCTGTTCCGGAGCTCCGCACATCGCGATCAGCCCTTGTTGCCCAGCTCGATCGGCGCGCCGACCAGCGAGCCGTACTCGGTCCAGGACCCGTCGTAGTTCTTGACGTCGGAGTGCCCCAGCAGCTCGTGTAGCACGAACCAGGTGTGGCTGGACCGCTCACCGATCCGGCAGTAGGCGATGGTTGCCTTGCTGTCGTCCAGCCCGGCGGCGCCGTACAGCGCGCGCAGCTCGTCGTCGGACTTGAAGGTGCCGTCCTCGTTGGCCGCCTTGGACCACGGCACGTTCAGCGCCGAGGGGATGTGCCCCGGACGCTGCGCCACCTCTTGCGGCAGGTGCGCCGGCGCCAGGATCTTGCCGGCGAACTCATCCGGCGAGCGGACGTCAATCAGGTTCTTGTTCCCGATCGCGTCGACGACTTCCTGGCGGAACGCCCGGATCGAGGTGTCCTGGTCCTGCTTGGCGGTGTAGCTGGTGGCCGGCCGGCTCACCTCGTCGGTGGTCAGGGGACGACCATCGAGCTCCCACTTCTTGCGCCCGCCGTCGAGCAGCTTGACGTTGTCGTGCCCGTAGAGCTTGAAGTACCAGTAGGCGTAGGCGGCGAACCAGTTGTTGTTGCCGCCGTAGAGCACGACGGTGTCATCGTTGCTAATGCCCTTGTCGGACAGCAGCTTCTCGAAGGCGCCCTTGTCCACAAAGTCGCGGATCACCGGGTCCTGCAGCTCGGTCTTCCAGTTGATCTTCACGGCGCCGGGGATGTGCCCCGCGTCGTAGGCCGTGGTGTCCTCATCGACCTCGGCGAACACGACGCCATCGGTGTCCAGGTTCTGCTCTGCCCAGTCAGCAGTGACCAGGACGTCTTCGCGGCTCATGCGACAGCTCCTCGTTTTCTAGTATTGATCTCGTTCACCACTTAGGGACATTTCCCGGTGCCGCTGCTCGTTACCTGATCGCGGTCGGCGTGGGGGAATATCGCCGAACACACCAGCGATCATGGGGGAGTCGCTGCCCGGTCAGGGCAAGCAACACAGGCTGCTGTGCAGGCGGCAGAAATCAACTGCCCGGCGCTTGGTCAGCAGCGGGTGCACCAGACCGACATTACCCGACAGTTCCGCGGTGCGGGACTGTCATTCCACAAAGGTGCCAGTTGCATTCTGGCGTTGCCGTCAACACCGACCTGGTGGCGCCGAGTTCGACAGGAGGACCGTTCGGATCCAGTGCACCGCCCATGGTGTCGAACTCGACGACGTCAGGGCGAGCGGCACGGAAGCGCGACACGCCGGAAAGGGGACTAGGCGCTGGGCGTGGTGGGACGCAGCGAGAGGTTGGAGACGGTGCCTTCGACAACTATCGAGCCGGTTTCCACCCAAAGCTTGGTGGGGGTGACGGCGAACGGCAGGTCGCCGGGTTTGACGTCGGTGCTCAGTGTGTTGAGCAGGGTCTGGCGGGCAGGCCGCGGCAGGCCCACTGCGCCGACACCGTCCCGCGCCAGCCGGACGTCGGCGACGTTGATCCGCACCACGCCACCGGTGAGCCGGATCAACCCGATCCCGACAATCTCGGTGCGCTGACCCACGAGATCAGTGGTCGCCACCATCCGCACCGGAGCCCGGTCGCCGTGCAGGGAATCGCCACTCGGCGTCCCCGCCGGGAGCAGTTCCTTGATCTCCTCGTCAGAGGGCTGCTGAATGCGCAGGTCCTCAATCCCAATCGTTCGCCCGAGATCGGTGTCCTTAATCCGGACCCGACCGTCCACCCGGGCCGCCCGCACCGAGTGCAGGTCCCCGGCGGTCACCTCGGCCAGCGGTGCGGTGACGTCGTGCAGCGTCGCTTCCACGTCGAGGTCATGCAATGGATCCACGGACACACCGGTGGCCCGCACGTCGATGGCGCTGTAGTGGCCGGCCAGGGCCTGGGTGAGGAACGGAAAGCCGTTGATCCGCACCGACGGGTCGCTGCGCAGCTCCAGCTGCTGGCGCATCTGGGTGGCCACGGTGTGTTCGGCGTACGCCGCGGCACCGAAATCCGCCGCCACCGCGAGCGCCACCACGACCAGCACTGCGATGATCAGCTTGCGCACCCCGCTGCACCATCCTGTCCGTTTCCGTAGGGGTCGTGCGACGGGCACGGTATTCTCCGCAGAACACCCCATCGGCCGCGGCCTTCGGATCCTTCGGATCCTAGGTATCACCGTCCGGTGGTGGTATTGCCGGCCCCCCACGACAGGAGGGAACGGGCATGGAACTGCTGTTGCTCACCGCGGACCCTGGGCCGGCCTCGGTCCTGCCTGCACTGTCCCTATTAGGGCACGGCGTGCGCTCCGCCGCCCCGGAAGTCGCGGCCCTGCTCGACGCGGGTCCTTACGACGCGGTGTTGGTTGATGCGCGGCTGGATCTGGCCGGTTCCCGCAGCCTGTGCCGGTTATTGGGGTCCACCGGCCTGGACGTGCCGGTGGTTGTCATCATCAGTGAGGGTGGGCTGGTCGCGTTATCGGCTGACTGGGGATCCGACGAGATCCTGCTGCCCACCGCAGGGCCGGCCGAAGTCGATGCGCGGCTTCGGCTGCTGGTTGCGCGGCGCGTCACCGAGTCCAGTGTGGGTCGCGGCAGCGCCCTGGTGCTCGGCGAGCTAGTGATCGACGAGTCGACCTACACCGCCCGGCTGCGCGGCCGCCCGCTGGACCTCACCTATAAGGAGTTCGAGCTGCTCAAGTACCTCGCGCAGCACGCAGGGCGGGTATTTACCCGCGCGCAGTTGCTGCAGGAAGTGTGGGGATACGACTTTTTCGGTGGCACCCGCACGGTCGATGTGCATGTTCGGCGGCTCCGGGCCAAGCTCGGCCCGGAGCACGAGCAGCTCATCGGTACGGTCCGCAACGTGGGCTACAAGTTCGTCCGGCCAGTGCGCAGCATGAGCTCCCGGGAACGGGCCGAACACGAGCGCGCCGCCGAGCACGACGCTGAGGCAGTGGAGAGTGCCGATCCAGAACGGGCCGATCGGGAGTGGGCTGACCCAGACCGGGCCGGACCTCGGCGGGCTGCCTCCCAGTCGCTGCCCACACCGCGGGGTTGACCCGGGCATGACCCTGGCCTGGATCACCCGTCCGTCGGACGGCCAGGTCGCCGACGCGCTTGCCCTGCTGGCCGCGGTCGACGCTGCCGACGGCTTTCACGCCATCTCCGAGGCGGCGATGCTGCGGTTGCGTCCGGGTGCGAGTTCCAGTACTGGTGTGCACCTGCTCGCACACAATCCCGCGGGCATGCTGGTCGGCTATGCGGCGCTGGATGAGCGCGCCGAGCGCCGAACCGCCGAGTTCGCAGTGCATCCCCAGTATCGGCGCCGCGGGGTCGGTGGCGCGATGCTCGCCGCGCTGCTCGAGCGGGCCCGTGGCCCGCTGTGGTTGTGGGCGCACGGCGAGCATCCCGCGGTCCTGCGTCTGCTGGAACGGGGACTGCCGCAGCGTGCCAAGCTGATCAGCCAGCGGGCTTTGTACCAGTTGCGTCGCAGTCTGGCTGACCCGATCCCGCCGCGCCCAGTGCCCGACGGGGTGACGCTGCGCACCTTCGTACCCGGTGAAGACGAGGACGCGGTGGTGCGGGTGAACAAACGCGCGTTCGCCTGGCATCCCGAGCAGAGCCGGTTGGACACCAGCGAACTAATGCTGCTCGAAACGCAGCCGTGGTTTGATGCCAAGGGCTTCCTGCTGGCCGTCGATCAGACTGATCGGTTGCTCGGCTTTCACTGGACGAAGATGCACCCCGACGGGCTCGGCGAGGTCTACGTGCTCGCGGTGGACCCCGCCGCCCAGGGCAACGGTTTCGGTAGCGCGCTGACCGTCGCGGGGTTGGTGTATCTACGCGAGCGCGGGGCGCCGGAGGCGATGCTGTATGTCGACTCAGACAACACCGCTGCGCTGAATACGTATTACAAGCTGGGTTTCAACCACCACCACACCGACGTCGAGTTCCTCGTCGACGCCAGTCAACCGATAGTTGACTAGTGGCTCTATGGCAACTTACCGTTGACGTATGGAGACCGCGCAGATTCGACTTGATGATCTGATCAACCTCATTAAGCGGCTGCACCCAGACGGCGATGCGTTGCAGCGCCTGACCGATGCCGTCGCACTCGCCGACCGGCTCGGCGAGCTCGCCGACCACCTGATCGGTCACTTTGTGGACCAAGCCCGCAAGGCTGGTGCCACCTGGACCGACATCGGCCGGAGCATGGGGGTGAGCAAGCAAGCCGCTCAGAAGCGGTTCGTGCCTAAGCCCACCGACGCCAGAGAATTGCTCGACGCGGGGCCGTTCAGCCGGTTCACCGACCGGGCGCGACGTGTCCTCGTCGCCTCCCAAGAAGAGGCTCGGGCCGCCGGCCATGACTACATCGGAACCGAACACCTCGTGCTGGGCTTGCTCAGTGAACCGGAAGCGCTGGCCGGTCGAGCGCTGGCGGCGCAGAGCATCACATCCGAGCAGGTCCGCGCGGCCATGACGGTCGTGCTCGGCCCAGCGAAAGACAGCGTGCCCCAGTACATCCCGTACACTCCCCGTGCCAAGAAGGTTCTCGAGCTGACGGTGCGGGAGGCGCTGCGGCTGGGCCACAACTACGTCGGCACCGAACACCTATTACTCGGGTTGCTCGCCGAGGAGGAAGGCGTTGGTGCGAAGGTTCTCGTGGGTCTGGGTCTCGCCAAAGACAAGGCGGAGGACTGGATGCTGGCGCAGATCCCGAAAACACAGCGGCAACCGGAACGCGGTCAGTAACTCAGTGCAGCGGCCCCGGTGGCGAGACCGATCACCATCAAGATCAAGAAGAGCCCCAGTACCCCGACGCCTACCCAGCCGAGCACGATCCCTGCGACCGCTAGACCATCTCCGCTCTCGTTGCGTTCCCTGATCTGCTTGCGGGCGACGTACCCGAAGATCAGTGCCAGGATGCTGCCGACCCACCAGACCCAAAGGATCCCGAGCACGAGCGAGGCGATCGCAAACCCGTTGGTCGGTCCTGGCACCGGGTAGCCGTACCCGCCGGGAGTCGGGGAGCCGCGTTCGGGGTCGGGCGGCCGGTTCGGGTTCGGCGGTGTGGTCATCGGTGCATCATCGCTCCGGCGGTAGGCCCGTGACGAGGAAGCTCACCTGGCGGGCGATCGCCACCGCGTGGTCGGCAAAGCGTTCGTAGTAGCGACCGATCAGCGCGGCATCCACGGCAGGTTCCACCCCGTGTGTCCAGTCTTCCGCGAACAGGATCTGGAAGATGCGCCGGCGCAACGCATCCACCTCGTCGTCGGCCTGCGCCAGACGCTGCGCAGACAGCGGATCCTGGGTTTCAATCGCAGCCGCGGCGTCTTGGGCCAGGCTGGTGGCGAGCATGCCCATCCGGGCGAAGACCGGACGGACGTCATCCGGGATCGGCACGGCCGGGTGCTTCATTCGGGCGATCTTGGCAATGTGCTGGGCCAGGTTCCACATCCGCTCCACATCGCCCACCGCGTGCATGGCGGCAACGACCACGCGCAGATCGGTGGCCACTGGGGCCTGCAAGACCAGCAGCTTGACGCAGCGCTGGTCCATGTCGTCACACAGCGCCTTCATCTCACCTTCGCTGGAGATAACCAGCTCGGCGAGTCCTAAATCGGCCTGACTCAGCGAAGTTGAGGCATTGGCCATCATCTGGCCGGCCAGCCGAGCCGCCCTGGCCAGGTCGCGGTTCAGGCTGTCCAATTCGGCATGGAAGCTCTCGCGCATTGCCGCAGCGTACGGGGCAAATCTCGCCCAGTCTTGGCGGCCGTGTGAATCAGCGGTGAACGCCGATGTTGAACGGCCGGACTTATCCGCCGGAATCGGGCAGTTCGGCGTCGGCCGGCACCGCGAGATCCTCCGGATCGTCCAGCCAGCCTTGCGGTAACGCGACCCGGCTGGGGGATCCCTGGCGTCCCCGCGGTCCGTCGGCGCCGGGTGGGAACGGCGCATCGGCGTCCAGTTGGGCTAGCTGATCATCTAACTCGGTGAAGCTGGACACCGTCCCCAGCGCGCGCCGCACGTCCCCGCCGACTGGGAAGCCGTGCAGGTACCAAGAAATGTGCTTGCGCAGGTCACGTAGGCCTTTGTCGGCGCCGAGATGCTCGGCCAGCAGGCCGGCGTGGCGGCGCACGATGGCGGCGACCTGTCCCAGGTTCGGTGGCGTCGGAGGCGCGGTGCCAGCGAAGGCAGCCTGCAGTTCGGCGAACAGCCACGGTCGTCCCAAGCAGCCGCGGCCCACCACCACCCCGTCGCAACCGGTCTGCTGCACCATCCGGACCGCGTCCGCGGCGGCGAAGATGTCCCCGTTACCCAGCACCGGGATGGCGGTGACGGCCTGCTTGAGCGCGGCGATGGCGTCCCAATCGGCGGTGCCCGAGTACCGCTGCGCAGCGGTGCGGGCATGCAGCGCCACCGCGGCCACGCCGGCGTCTTGCGCGATCCGGCCGGCGTCGAGGTAGGTGCGATGCTCGTCGTCGATGCCGATGCGGAACTTCACCGTGACGGGTAGCGGCCCGGCTGCTGCGACGGCGCCCCGAACGATCTGGCTGAACAGGGCCCGCTTGTAGGGCAAGGCGGCCCCGCCGCCGCGGCGGGTGACCTTTGGGACCGGGCAGCCGAAGTTGAGGTCGATGTGGTCAGCGAGATCTTCGTCGCGGACCATCTCGACGGCCTTGCGGACCGTCGCCGGGTCCACCCCGTAGAGCTGCATCGAGCGGGGTCGCTCCGCGGCGTCGAAGCTGATCATCTTGAGGGTGCCCGGATGGCGTTCGATCAGCGCCCGGCTGGTGATCATCTCGCAGACGAACAGCCCCTGCTTAGGCCCGGCATACTCGCGGCACAGCCGGCGAAACGCCACGTTGGTGATCCCGGCCATCGGCGCGAGCACGACCGGCGGATCGACCCGGTAAGCCCCGATCCGCAACTCTGCTCGCACCCCGGTCACGCCCCCATCATTCCTGCCCCGCACCCTGCGCGTGTCGCGCCCCGGTGCCCGGTGTGTCGTGCTCTGGCGCCCGGTGTGACGGGTGCCGCAAGCTTGACCCTGTGGGGTGGTTGAGCTAGACCCCCGACGGGCCTAGCGTCGGGATTTGGTGTCGACAACCGAATTGATAGCCAGCGAGGTGATCCATCATGCGAGCGCGCATCGGTGACCGGCTGTGCGTGCACAGCCGCATCGTGAGCCGGCCCGACCGCATGGGCGACGTGGTGGAGGTGCGGGGACCCGACGGTGAGCCGCCCTTTCTCGTTCGCTTCGACGATGGCCAGGAGCGCTTGGTGTTCCCGGGGCCCGACTGCGTGGTGCACCCCGCCGGGGAGAATAGCGGGACATAGCCCGCAGGCAGATAGCTCGGCCTTCAAGCCGATACGAGATCGTGACGGCGCGAGTGCAGCGTGGAGCGGACGGCTGTTCGCGCCCGGTGCAGCAGCACTCGCTGGTTTCCGGTGGACACCTCCAGCGCTGTGCAGACTTCATCCGCTGGCCAGCCATCGACATCACGCAGGACCAGTACCGCGCGTTGCCGCTCGGGCAGTGCCCGGATCGCTTCCTCGAGCATGGCGCGGGTCTCGCCGGCCAGTACGGCAGCCTCCGGGTTCAGCTGCGTTACGTGCGGGGATTCGGCGGGGTTGCTGTGCCCACTCAGAGCGTCCCAGCGCACCGGGGAGTGTTCTTGGATTCCCCGTTTGCGGGCGGTGTTGAGCAGGATTCGCATTAGCCACGTGCCGAACTGGCAACGTCCCTGGAAGCTGTCGATGCCCCGCAGCACGGCCACCCAACTGTCCTGCACGACCTCTTCGGCGATGGCCTGGTTGGGCACATACTGGCGGGCCACTCGCAACATCAGCGGGGTGTAGCGGCGGACCACAGCTCGGTAGACGTGGTCGTCCCGGCGTCGCAGGGCGTCGATGAGCGCCTGCTCCGCTACGGGGCTGGCGGTAGCCGCCGGGTTGGTAGTGGTTAACAGCGCCGCGGAGCCGGGTTGGTAGTCCTTGAAGGGCATGCAACTTACGGTGGTCGCGCTATCCAGGCAGGTCAGTAGTTGGGCGCCGTTTCACCCGGGTGAAAGGGACCGGGTGAGTATTTCGGGCCGCCGGTTGGGCTGGGTTGGGCAGGTTGGGCGCCGTCTCCAGCAGGCCGATCTGCCGCGCGCGCTGGACTGCTTCGGCTCGGGAACTGGCGCCCAGTTTCCGGTACAGCATGCGGCTGTGGGTCTTGACCGTGTTGAGCGACAAATGCAGCACCGCTCCGATCTCGCGTTGCGACAGGGTCCCGGCCAGCAGCGGTAACAGCTCCCGTTCCCGGTCGCTGAGGGCCAACCCAGCCGCACCGGCAAGCGCCGGGCGCCGCCCGGGAGGTGTCATCGCCCGGCCCAGCCGGGTCAGCAGCTCGGGCAACCACCCCGGGTCACGGCAAGCCCGCGCCACCCGCTTGGCCTCGGCCAGCATCGGCGCGCCGTCCTCACTTACGGTGAGCAACC
>DATELN010000104.1:0-6588 GCA_035276605.1 Pseudonocardiaceae bacterium
CGGGTCTGGGCGCGCGGCGCGGCGCCAGGCGGCCTGGCTCAGCAGTCGCAGCCCGTTGAGTCCGACCATCACGGTGACCCCTTCGTGCCCCGCCACGCCCCAGGCGCAGGCGCTGGTGGTGACGGTGGCCGGGGAGGTCGATGTGCTCACCATCAAACGGTTGCGCGCCGCGCTCGCCGCCGGGTTCGACCAGCTCCGCGGCGGGGAAGTCTTGATCATTGACCTGACCGACGTGACGTTTCTGGGATCGCCGGGTTTACAAACGGCTGCTGGACCACGGCGCTTGCCCTGGTTTGGGTGGCCTTGAGCCCCGCCGACCGAACTTCGGCTTTCGCGGGGCGTTCTCCACCAGATCGATGATGTTCGGCAGGCTCTCCCACCAGCGACAACCCCGCCCTAACGCCGGATTTCGTACCAAATCACTCCGAGCCCCGATGAGTACAGGAGCCAGAGCGGCATCACAACCCGGACGGGCGTCTGACCAGCGAGTCGGACTGCTGGTGGCTGGTCGACCTGAGCGCCACACTTAGTAGCCGACGCCGGTCGGCGTGCAGCCATTTCCGCAGGAGGGGCACAGGGATATGGCGGACATCAATCTCATACGGAAGAGGACCGTGACGGACGTCATCCTTGGCGTCCTGCTTGTGGTGGTTGGTCTGGTCATTCTTGGAGACGTGGTCATCGCCACGGTGGTCACCGTGCGGTTCCTCGGCTGGTTCACGCTCATCGCCGGAATCGTCGAGTTCATCGGCGGCTTCGCGCGCATGCGGGCCGGACATTTCTGGTCGACCGCGCTGGGCGGAGCCCTCCTCGTGGTCCTGGGCCTGCTGATCCTGCGCAACACCGCCACCGCGGCGCTCGCGCTTACCGTGGTCGCCGGTGCGTTGTTCCTCGTCAGCGGCCTCGTTCGGGTGGCCGTCTCGTTCAGCGTCCCCGAGCGGCGGTGGGTACTGCTGTTCGGCGGCCTCGTCTCCATCGTGCTCGGGTTGATCGTGCTGTTCAACATCGTCCCCGCCACCTTCACCCTGCTGGGCGCGCTCGTCGGCGTGCAAGCTCTGATCGAGGGCATCACACTGGTCCTGCTCGGCCGTTTGCGAGTCGTCGAGGCGCCCTCGTAGCCGTCGCACCAGAGCAGCTACCACGCTGATCAACATTGCGTCTATCGCCGGACTTGCGACGATGCCGTTTGGCAGCAGCTAGTGCGCCAGCAAGCATGCGGTGGTCGCGATCTCCGAGACGATGCGCCGCGAGCTGGAGATGTTGGAGTTGCCGATCGGGGTGACCGTGGCCTGCGCAGGTTACGTGCGCACCCATCTGGTCGAGGTGTGGGTGCCGCACTGGTCATCCAGGTCATACGACCTGGGAATATTCGTGAATCAGTCCGCCGAGCCGATCGCGGCGTCGGATGTGAAGCTGGGAAGGCGACGCCGGGGGTGGAAGCGGTTGCAGCGGCGCTGCCTGGTTCAGTGTCCGGTGAGGCCGATGGGCATTGAAGTGCGCCACGTACTCGGCCAGCACAGCCTCAAGCCGCTGCTCGACCGGTAGAGCACGCGATAGGTCGCGCGTGCGTCGTCTAGGACAGCGGCGTCGTCGGGCGCCAGCTGCTCGAATCGTGGTGGACGAGTTGCCGCGTCAGCTGGTGCCCATAAATTATGGGCGCTCTGGCGCTGCCACCGCTCCTGCGGCAGAGGCCCCCAAGGGCAGCAGCCTGGTATGGCGTTCACGCTGCGATTTGCGCGTATATGGTCATGATCATCATTTGTGCGGGTGCGTGACGAACTGCGTGATAATCACCACGGACGACCACGGACTTCCATGGATCCTGAGGGATGTCTGAACAGGGCAAACCCACTGAAATGCGCTGGTCAGGGCACTATGGTTATTGCTTCGGGACGAAGAGGCCGTGGGTTCAAATCCCGCCACCCCGACAGCAAAACACCTGTCAGCGGCTGTATACGATCAAGTCGCGATGGCCTTGGGTGACGAACTGCGTGACTATCGAATCCTTTTTCAGGTGGGACATCCCTACCGTTGAGGCTCTCTTGGGGTTCACGGTGGTGATCGTCCGCCGGTTGCGCTCGGGAACCGAGACGAGGCGCACGACCGTGATGCCAAGCCGGCAACGCTGATCCACCCGACGAGTTGTAGAAACCAGCAGGTCAGTGCGCTGAACTTTGATGAGAGTCGGCGTGAGACGGCGGCTCTCCCGGCGCGAATCCCTCTGTGGCGCGTGGCAATGCCTCTGTTGTCAGCGTGGTGATCAGCTCGGCCATTGCCGGTGGCCGGTCGTGCTCTTCTAACTGTTCGAAGCGGCCACAAGGACAAATTTCGAAGGCCTGGCCCGAAATAATGTCGGACTACCACTGCCAGCGATATCGCAGGTCACCGCCGTGGACGACCAGTTCGGCACCCACACCGCCGCAACAGTGCCGGTTCCCTAGGGTCTTGAGTCGTAAATTTTTGGGTGACCGCCCTGCGGTGATCAAAGCAGCACCGGCCGGTCCGTGCGAGCACGGTGCTCTCCTTTCGTGAGGCCGCCACGGTATCGGGTGATCAGAACACCACGTACCAGAGGAAGAACAGCGCGGCGAGCACACCCTGACCTGTGGCGAACACGATCGCCACGATGCGCAGCCAGCGCGGGGGAAGGCGATCGGCGAGCCAGAAGAACAGCGGGAAGGCCACCGCGGTGTAGCGGCCGAAGCTTTGGAACAGGTGTGTCAGCACAGCGGGGATCACAATCACGGCCAACAGGAGCCCATACGCCGGTTCGAATCGGCGCACCATGTCCCAGCACGCCACGATGGTGACCACACACAGCACGATCCCCACGCCGGTGAGACAACCCCAGAGAACACTCTGGTCCACCTGACTGACGATCCGTGGATTAACGACGGAGTGTTGTCCGATCAATTGCAGGCCCCAGGCCCGCTGGGCGTGGAGGAAGGCCAGCCCATCGCCGAAGCGCATGTGCAGGTAGCTGACGAAGATGGCGGTGCCGACTCCCGGTGACAGGGCCGCCAGCCATGCACCCACGCGCTGCCGGTTCGTGCTGTGGGGCTCACGTGGCCGCCAGGCCATGAACGCGAGCGGTAACACCAGCAACGTCCCATGTGGACGCAGCAGTCCTGCCGCCAGCCCGCATAAACACGCCCAGGCCCAAGCGCGGGTGCGCATGGCATAGACCGCGCCGACCATGGCCAGCAGGAACAGGGCTTCGGTGTAAACGGCGGAGAAGAACAGGGCGAACGGGTAGGCCGCCAGCAGGATCAGTGCCCACCGCGCCCGCTGCTCACCGAGGTCGATCACCGCCAGCCGATACAGGATCACCATGGCCAGCGTGAACGCGGCCAGATTGATCAGCAGTCCGACCAGCAAGGGATCGAGACCGGTCAGCGCGGCTCCCGCATGCATCAACGTTGGCAGCAACGGAAAAAACGCCGCGTTCTGACGAGCGAAGACATCCGGATCCCAGTGGTAGCCCTGGGTGGCGATGGAGTAGTACCAGTAGGTGTCCCAGCGGGCCAGAAGGTTGATCAGCTCATCAGGGGACACCCGCCACAGTCCTTCCCAGACCGGCGGGGGAATCGTGCCTACGACCGTCACCGCGACCGCGCCGATGAGCAGGACCGGTAGTCGCGTGCCAACTAGCAGGGTTAGGGCCAGACCTACCCCCTGGAAACGTCCCCGTGTTTCCGTTGCAGCTGTCTGCCGCTGCTGGATCATCGCGGTGTCGTCACCGCGCTCGGCCCCGCGGTGCCATGTGCCGCCGTTGTCATGGGCGACGCTTCGCGGAACGGGTGTGCCTCGTCGGAGTCGTAGCGCACCAGGTAGGTGGGTCGGCCCTGCAGGATGCGATGGATGTTTCCGGTGTACTCGCCGAGCACGCCCAGGCAGAGCAGTTGCACGCCGCTGAGCAGGACGGTGGTCAGGAGCCAGGGGGTCCAGGTCGGCACAGTGCTGCCGATCAGAGCGAACACCAGCAAGGAGCCACCGGCGACGAAGCAGGCAATGCCCAGCCAGGTGGCGATCCGTAGCGGTGAGGATGAGAACGCGGTGATGCTGTTGGTCGCCAGCCGCAGCATCTTGATCAGGGGATACTTTGTGCGTCCTGCAATTCGCGGCGCACGTTCGTAGGTCACCTCGGTACTGCTAAACCCCAGCCAAGGGATCAGCAGCCGATAGACCGGCTGCTGTTCGGGCAGGGCGAGCAGGATCTCGACGGCTGAACGGCTCAGCAGCCGGAAATCACCCGCGTCGCGCGGTATGCGGGCACCGATCAGTCGTCGCATCAGCAGGTAGTACAGACCGGCTGTGTGGCGTTTGGTCCGGGTGTCGCTGCTGCGGTCGGTTCGTAGCCCGTAGACAACGTCAACGGCATCGCGGCGAGCGAGGTCCAGCATCTCCGGAATCTTCTCCGGCGGATCTTGGAGGTCCGCGTCGATGCTCACCAGGTACATGCCTTTGGCCCGCCGTAACCCGGCTGTCAGCGCGGCCTGCTGACCGCAGTTGCGATACAACTGGATGACTCGCAGTTCCCGCCACGTGCGGCGAATCCTGTGCAGGACCGTGGCCGTGCCGTCCGAGCTGCCGTCATCGACGGCGACCACTTCGTAGGAAACGCACATTCCGTCGAGAATCGGTCGCAGCCGTTGCGCCATCAAGGGAAAGGCGTCTTGCTCGTTGTAGACCGGGATGATCACCGAGAGAACCGGCGGCAGGTCAGTGTCCACCTACGCTCCAGTTGAAGCCGAGGGTCATGCGTGTCCTGTCGCAGCCGAACCGTTTGAACGCCGCAATGTTGATCTTCAAAGCGGTTCATGAGCCTACTCGGGCGCATCACCTGGTTGGCGTAGGCGCACTGAGCGGAATCCACGCGGCGGGCGGGTTCGGTTCAGGGGAGTTGATAGGGTCCGGTGCCGATCAGTGCTTGATCGATGTGAAAGGGGACTGGCCCCCTGGGATCCCGCGGACCGCGTCAGTCAGCGGTGTTCCGAGAGCGCGCGAGGCGCTATGCGTGGCCATGGGGATGCGACCAAGTCGAGCAGGTCTACGCGCACGTAGCGCGGGAGCCAAAGCCGGTGGGTGAGAACGCATGTCCGCGCTCCTAGCGAACGGGGGCCGATCGCTGGCCGTTTGGATTGCGGGAGCCACCGCCGTAGGTCTCACGGCGGTGATCGTGCACCGAATCGGGTGGTGGGCGGTCGGCGCGGCCATCGCCGATTTCGATCTCACCTGGGTGCTGGTCACCCTGGCGTTCACCGTGGGATCCGCGCTGGCCAGGGCCGTGGCCTGGAAAGCGATCGCCGAGGCCGCACTGCCCGAGTGCCAGGTACGGCATCGCGATGTCATGACCGCCTCGATGATCGGCACCTTGATGTCGGCGACGTTGCCCGCGCGGCTTGGCGAACCGGCACGGGCGGTGGCGCTGGCTCGTCGTATCGGACGCCTACGCGAGACACTTCCGGTGATCATCGGCACGCTTGTCTCGCAGTCGGCACTGAACGTTTTCGCCCTTGTTCTCCTGGGCGGATTCACGCTGGCCCGCACGGGTCTGTTTGGATCGAGCCTGGACAAGCTGCTGGCCCTTGGCCTGGTTCCCGTCGCGGTGATCTTGGGGATAGTGCTGGTCACGCTCGCGGTGGGAACGAACGGGTCCGCGTTGGTCACCCGGGTACAGGACACCGTGGTGCGGGTGCGCTCGGGTTTTGCCGTGTTCGGCGAACTCCGCTGTGGTCTGATCGCCACCACCGCCCAGCTGGGCGCCTGGGCACTTCACCTGCTGGCTTACTACGCGCTGTTCGCAGCGATCGGCCTCGACGCCACGGTAGGCATGGGTGCCGCTGCCGTCGTGCTGTTCGCGGTCAATGTCAGCGCCGTCATGCCGGCGACCCCGTCGAACATCGGCATCTTTCAGCTAGCCATTGTCACCGTGCTGACCACCGGCTTCCACATACACGCCAGCACCGCCTTGGCCTACGGTGTCGTCCTGCAGGCGATCGAGATCCTCACCGCCGTGATCATGGGGGTGCCCGCGCTCGGCTACGAGGGCGTGACCTGGTCGGACATGCGCAGGCGGATCGTGGCTGCGGCCCCCGCTGAACTTCCGCGCCGGGGTGTACACGGTCAGCGACGGGGTTGAACACCGGATGAAAGATTTTGGCGCGGGGCGATGGCCACGTTGCTGCGGCGGCGTCGTCCCGTCGTCATCGGTGTACTCAGACCGGTGATCGGCCTGGCCGCCCTCGGTGCGGAGCTGGTGGGCAGGCTGTCGGGCACGGTACCGATGTTCCATCGCGACAAGACCCGCGAGCTACGCTGCCCCGCCTGGACCTGCTCCCCTGAACGCGCCGTCGCCGGCCTGGGATTCGAGCGACAATCTCACTGCGGACCGGTTTGGCGACCGTTGTGGCCGCGACACCGCTTAGGTGACCGGATGCCAGAGGAAGAACAGGGCGGCGAGCACTGCCTGTCCTGTACCGAAGGCCACTGTGACCGGCCACAGCCACCGTTGCGGAAGACGTAGTGCCAGCCAGAAGAACAGGGGAAACGTCACGGCGGCATAGCGGCCGGTGCCGACGAACAGCT
>DATELN010000105.1:0-5234 GCA_035276605.1 Pseudonocardiaceae bacterium
CGAATGGCGAGCGGGTCACCGGAGTTCAAATCTCAGAGACTGGCGTAAACCAGCCGCACCCGGCTTGTTTTTTCCTCACCTACCACGAGGCTGTGCAGGTGCGGACCTGGATCGTGGTCGCCACCCCGCAGACGGCCGGAGCCACCGTCGACGCCGCCGCCCCAGTTGCTACCTCTGACCTTGTCGAGTTACCTGGCGGGTGGTCCGGCGGTTCGCAGCCGACCGCTGCTGGCGCGGTCTTTGCGGTGGCTCGGCAGGGCACCGCGGTGGTGGTCACCACCAACCAGCGGCACACCATCAGTGCTCGGCGTATCGCGCAGCAAGTGATAGCCAGCCTGGGTCTCTAGTGAGACGTCCGTGAGTGGCGATCCGCGTCATGACGCGCATCGCCACTCACGGGTCACGGGCTGTCCGGTCCGGGATGATGGTGAGCGCGGACCACGCCGTTGCCGGTTGGCGAGCGGCCGGTGGCGACCGCCTCGCGGTACCGCCACGTCAACTGATGGTCAGGCCGGACCGGTGACCGCTTGGGTTTCGATGACGGCCAGCGGCTGCGGACCACGGCGCTGGCGACTCCCACGATCCCGAACAACACAGTGACCACCCAGGGCCAGTGGCTCCGGCGTCGAGCGGGGTCGGAGCCCGTAGCGTTCACCTCAGTCACATCCTTACCGCGCTGCTCGATGACGACGTCCATCCGAGGATCGTGCCTATGCAGGTCCGTCCGCAACCCACGGTGCCTGATGGCAGGATGGGTCTGGTGACGCAACGGTCGACCAGTACCACGCAGGCCATCCTGCACACCAGTGAGGGCGACATCTCGCTCAATCTCTTTGCGACCCACGCCCCGAAGACGGTGGCCAACTTTATCGGCCTTGCCGAGGGCAGTAAGGAGTATTCCCAGCGCAACGGCAAAGGTGTGTTGTCGGGGCCGTTCTATGACGGCTGCGTGTTCCATCGGGTGATCGCGGACTTCATGATCCAGGGTGGGGACCCGACTGGTACCGGTCGGGGCGGACCTGGTTACCGGTTTCCTGACGAGACCCATCCGGACTTGCAGTTCAACCGGCCGTACCTGCTGGCGATGGCCAACGCGGGGCCGAACACGAACGGGTCACAGTTCTTCATCACCGTGCGTCCCACGATGCATCTCAACCGCAAGCACACCATCTTTGGCGAGGTGGCTGACCAGAACTCCCGCTCCGTGGTCGATGCTATTGCCCGCACGCCGACTCGCGGGGATCGCCCGGTGCAGAACATCGTGATCGAGCGCGTGACCGTTGTCGTACCCCGGCCGGCTCAATGACAGCGATGGCCGGTCCCGCGTGTGTGCGGCACCCGGACCGCGCGACCGGGGTTCGCTGCACCCGTTGTAACCGTCCGGCCTGTGCGGACTGCCTGCGGGAAGCGCCGGTGGGCTACCAATGTGTGGACTGCGTCGCTGCGGCCGACCGGTCGCGCCCGCGCGCACCGGCACCGTGGTCCAGGCCAGCCGGCCGGCTGGTGGCGGTGCCCGCCCTGATCGCCATCAACGTCGCGGTTTTTGCGGTCACCGTGGTCCAGGCCGCCAGCGTGGCCCATAACGCGGATTCGCCACTGTTTGAGCAGTGGGCGTTGCAGCCCAGCGCGGTGGCCAGCGGTGCCTGGTGGCAGCTGCTTACCTCGGGCTTCCTGCACATCGGGCCCATCCACCTGGCGTTCAACATGATCGCCTTGTGGGTGATCGGTCGGGATCTCGAGCAGGTACTGGGCACTGTCCGCTTCCTGCTGGTGTACCTCGTTTCGCTGCTCGGCGGTTCACTGGTGGTCTCGGCGTTCGAGAACCCGGCCAGCCACACGGCCGGTGCGTCGGGTGCGGTGTTCGGTCTGATGGGCGGCCTGGCCGTGGTGCTCATGAAGCTGCGGTTGTCCCCGCGCCCAGCGCTGACGATCATCTTGTTGAACGTGGTCATCAGTGTGGCGGTGCCGAACATCTCCATCCTCGGCCACCTCGGCGGCCTAGTCTTCGGCGCGGCTATCACCGCCGCCATGCTCTACCTTCCCCAACGCCGGTAATTCCAGCCCGCCTCCCCGCGTGCCCCGGCGCGCCCGGCCGTGCCCGGCGTGTCGTGTTCTCGTGCCCGGTGTGTCGCGATGCTATGCCTGGCCACCCGGACCAAGGGGGCAGTTATCCACAGGGCACATCCACACTGGGGATGAAATTGCAGACGTGTCGTTCGCCGTCAGTGTCCGCGAGACGGTTAGCGCCAGCGCATGGTCATCAGCAGACCGCTGACCATCAACGCGAATCCGATCAAAAAGTTCCAGTTCCCGAGGCTGTTGAGCAGCGGGATCTTGTCGACGGCGAGGTAGTTGACCACCAGCCACAGCAAGCCCAGCAACATCAATCCCAGCATGACGCCGACATAAAGCGGGTGGGACGGGCCGGCCACGTGGACCTTCGCCGGGCTGATCGCCTCGGCCGGCGGAGTGTAAACCGACTTTTTGCGGACTTTCGACTTCGGCATGTCATTTCCTCGTCTGGAGGGAGGCGCTGGTGAACACGGTAACCTAACGCGGCCACGTAGCCAGCAGCCGTCGTCCGTCAACCCGGATGGCCCCGGCAGTTCCGAGTTATCTACACCCACTACGGTCTGGGTGCTCCCCGGCCCGCTGTGCGCGTGAGGAGGATTCGTGAGCCATGCGCTGACCCGGACAAGGCGCTCCCGACTCCCGCACGCGCGCCCGGATCCGGTGCGAACGGCGGTCCGCGGAGTTGGCGAGCTACTGCTGACGGTGGGTCTGGTGGTCCTGCTGTTCGTGTTCTACGAGGCCTACTTCACCAACTGGTCTTCAGCCGACAAGCAGCGCGAGGCCACCGCCAAGCTGGACGACATTTGGCACAACGGCCGTGGTCTGGTGGACCGGCCGGTCAAGGGCGCGGGTATTGCGAAGCTGTATGTGCCGGCGTTCGGGCCTGACTTCGTGTTCACCGTCTTGGAAGGCACCGACCCGGACACTCTGACCACTGGCCCAGGCCATTACCTGGGCACCGCATCCCCCGGAGGGCTAGGCAACTTCGCGGTGGCTGGGCATCGCGTCGGCAAGGGCTCGCCGTTCAACTCCCTGGATCAGCTGTCTTCTTGCGACGCCATCGTCGTGGAGACCGCCGACCACTGGTACGTCTACCGGGTCTTGCCGCTGCAGGGCGAGTTAACTGGTTGGGCAGCTGGGAAGGGAAGGCAGTCGGAGTGCCGAGATGTCGATCCGCTACCTGGTCGGTACAACAACGTGGTGGGCAAGACGGTCGTGTTGCCGTCGCAGGTTGACGTGATCGCGCCGGTGCCTGGCCATCCGGGTCGCAATCCGACGGATCGGCTGATCACTCTCACGACGTGCCACCCCCAATTCTCCGCCAGTGAGCGGCTCATCGTGCACGGCGTGCTGGTCGCGTCGTACCGCAAGGTCGAGGGTCAACGTCCCGCCGAGCTGACCTCAGGCGCCTAAGGAGGCTGATGTGTACGGCTGGATCTGGCGGCAGCTGCCCGGCACGGCAGCGGTCAAGCTCTTGCAGGCGCTGATCCTTGTCGCTGTGGTGGTCACCCTGCTGTTGCTCGTGGTCTTCCCGTGGGCCGAGCCCCGGCTACCGTTCAACGCCGTGACGACGGGGTCGTGATCACGAAATGCGCCTAGCGCCTAGGCTGAGCCCTGTGCGCATCCTCGTGATCGATAACTACGACAGTTTCGTCTACAACCTGGTGCAGTATCTGGCGCAGCTGGGCGCCGAGTGTGTGGTGCGACGCAATGATGTGGTGCAGCCCGGTGACGTCACCACCGCGGACGGGGTACTGATCAGTCCCGGCCCCGGTACTCCCGAGCGTGCCGGGGCGAGCATGCGCATTGTCCGGGACTGCGCCGAGCAGGGCCGTCCATTGCTCGGCGTGTGTCTGGGCCACCAAGCGATCGGGGCGGCCTGGGGCGCCACCGTGGCCCGGGCGCCGGAGTTGCTGCACGGCAAGGTCTCCGAGGTACACCACGACGGCGTCGCGGTGCTTGCCGGGTTGCCGCAGCCGTTCATCGCCACCCGGTATCACTCGCTGACCGTGCTGCCTGAGACCATCCCCGACGAACTCGAGGTCACCGGCCACACCGCCTCCGGGATCGTAATGGCCCTGCGGCATCGCGAACTGCCGGTCCATGGAGTGCAGTTCCACCCTGAGTCGGTGCTCACCGACGGCGGACACCGACTGCTGGCGAACTGGCTGCGAATCGCCGGTGCCGAGGTCGACGAGTCCCGGGTCCTCGAACTCGAGACGGGTATGCGCAAACTCGCCTCTGCCGCCGTGGTGCGCTGACCCGCACCGGTTGGTGGCTCTTCAAGTACCGCCAACCCGGCCGACGACGGTCTTAAACCGCTACCAACTCGGGGCGGCGGCCACCTGACCGGCGCCCCGAGTTGGTAGCGGTTAAAAGCACCCCAACGCCGGGTTGGCCGTCCTTGAAGAGCCACCAACCGGTCAGCGGTCGCCCGGGAATGGGGTTTCGAAGAACGAGCCGCTGGTAGTGGTGGTGGTGCTGGTCGCGGTGTTGTCCCGGCCGACGGTGACCGTGAGGGTCTGGTCGCGGGTGAAGCCGGTACCCGGGGGCACGTCTTGCGCGACGATGAGGCCGGCCCGGTTGGGGTCGTTGACCTGTGTGAAGACCTGATGGAGCGTGCCGTTCCAACCCATCTTCTGCAGGGCGGCCAGCGCCTGGTTCGGGGTCAGCCCGTCGAGGTTGGGCATCTGAAGCTGGTTGCCCCGCGAGACCGTCAGCGTCACGGTGCTCCCGGCCTTGACGGTGGTACCGCCGGGTGGGTTCTGCTTGAGGACCTGACCGCGCTGGACCGCGGAGTCGACCTCCTGGATCTGCGCGTTGAGATGGGCTACCGCGATGTTGCGCTGAGCTTGGTCGACGTTGGTGCCCACGACGTCGGGCACGCCGAAGGTCTCCGGTGGCACACCGACGGTGATCGTGACGGACTTGCCCTTGGCCAGCCGGCGACCGGCGGGCGGATCTTGGACTTGTACCCGCCCGATGTCCTTGTCGTCCTGAACGACTTGCTGGCGCTGGTCCGGCGAGAGCACCAGCCCTACCTGTTGCAGTGAGGACTGGGCCTGAACGCGGTCCAGCCCGAGCAGGTTGGGCACCTCCACCTCAGCAGGACCTGCGCCGATGTCCAGCCGGACCGTGGTCCCCCGTACCGCTTGGCCGGT
>DATELN010000106.1:0-41236 GCA_035276605.1 Pseudonocardiaceae bacterium
GGGTTGGCTGTCGTTAAAGACCTTCAGGAGGGGCGTTGGTGGTGCTTGAAGAGCCACCAATGTCCCAGTCGGCGAGTATCGCGGCGGGGTCGGCGCCGGGCTGGGGTGGCAGCGTGGGGAGATCCGGCGTGGTGCGCGAGAACCGGGGCGCGGGAGCGGCCTGGGGAACCCCGCCCAGGGTGACGACGGTGCGGCGGGCCGCGATGTGCGGGTGGTCGGGTACCTCGGCAAACGACAGCACCGGTGCCACACAGGCGTCGGTACCGTCGAACACCGCTACCCACTCGTCGCGGCTGCGGCTGGCAATCACCTCGGCGAACCGTTGGCGCAACACCGGCCAGGTCGCCGGATCCGACCGGTCGGGCAAACCCGCGTCGGCGAGCCCCAGGCCGTCCAGTAACGCCGCGTAGAACTGCGGTTCCAGCGCTCCGACCGCCACATACCGGCCGTCAGAGCAGGCATAGGTGTCGTAGAACGGAGCGCCGGAGTCGAGCAGGTTGGTGCCGCGCGCATCGCTCCACAACCCGCAGGCGCGAAACGACCAGAACATTTGAGCCAGCGCGCTCACCCCATCCACCATGGCGGCGTCGACGACCTGACCGGTCCCAGAGCGCTCCCGCTCCCACAGCGCCGCAAGCACGCCCATGACTAGGAACATCGAGCCGCCACCGAAGTCCCCAACCAGGTTCAGCGGCGGAACCGGCTTGCCTCCAGCGGAACCGATGGCGTGCAGTACGCCCGAGACCGCGATGTAGTTGATGTCGTGCCCGGCACGTTCGGCGAGCGGGCCGTCCTGCCCCCAGCCGGTCATCCGCGCGTACACAAGCCGCGGGTTGCGCGTTTGGCAGTCGGCCGGACCAACACCCAATCGCTCAGCGACGCCCGGACGCAGCCCTTCGATCAGCACGTCGGCCCGCTGCACCAGCGCCAGCAGTGTCTGTCGATCCGTGGAATCTTTGAGATCGAGCCTGATCGAGCGCCGGCCACGAAGCAACTGGTCTCTATCGCTCGGCACGAACTGCAGACCTCCTGCTGGCCGCTCTACCCGGACCACGTCGGCTCCCAGATCCGCCAGCAGCATCGCCGCATGCGGACTAGGCCCGATCCCCGCCAGCTCCACCACCCGCAACCCGACCAACGGTCCCGGCATATCGGGAGACCTCCTCACTGCCGTTCAGGAATGCCACCGCTTAGGTAAGCGTTGTGTTTTGCGTGCCCGGGGACAGGGTGCACAAGCATTCACAAGACTCCTGGTCAGCCGTGCGGAAGGTAGGCAGGGCGCCGAAGCTTGACCCCGTTTTGACCCTGAGTAAATCGCCCAGGTATTCTGGCGTCCGGTCCCGACCCCGGTCGGGCCGCTCCGTATGCCTGTTGGCGCTGCATGTCAGCGGGCGCCGGGCCACCGGCGGTGTGGGTTCTGCAGGACTCTCACTGACGGCTTTGCGTCGGCGCCGCCCAGCTCCCGTCGGGTTTGCCCGACCAAGCGGCTGGGCTCACCGCGACACGCCCGACCGCGGGATACGGAGTGACCGGCCATGAAGCGTCATTAGTGACCGGAAAAGCACCGCCTGACGCACCACCAACAACGATCGACCAAACAACCGAGAGCAAGCCGGAACTGAAGAAAGCTGGTCCATGCCTACCATCCAGCAGCTGGTCCGCAAGGGCCGCGAGGACAAGCTCGCGAAGACCAAGACAGCAGCGCTGAAGGGAAGCCCGCAGCGACGCGGAGTGTGCACCCGCGTCTACACGACGACCCCGAAGAAGCCGAACTCGGCGCTGCGCAAGGTCGCCCGGGTTCGCCTGACCAGCCAGGTCGAAGTCACGGCTTACATCCCGGGCGAGGGCCACAACCTTCAGGAGCACTCCATCGTCCTGGTGCGTGGTGGTCGGGTGAAAGACCTCCCCGGGGTCCGCTACAAAATCATTCGCGGATCGCTGGACACTCAAGGGGTGAAGGGCCGCAAGCAAGCCCGGAGCCGCTACGGTGCGAAGAAGGAGAAAGGCTGATGCCTCGCAAAGGTCCCGCCCCGAAGCGGCCGCTGCACTCCGACCCGGTCTACGGATCCCCGGTGGTCACCCAGCTCGTCAACAAGGTGCTCATGCGGGGAAAGCGCTCGGTGGCTGAGAAGATCGTGTACCAAGCGTTGGAGGGCTGCCGGGAGAAGACCGGCACCGACCCCGTGGTCACCCTCAAGCGCGCGTTGGACAACGTCAAGCCCGCTATCGAGGTCAAGAGTCGCCGTGTCGGCGGCGCCACCTACCAGGTCCCGGTCGAAGTGCGTCCGGTGCGCTCCACCACGCTCGCGCTTCGCTGGCTGATCATGTTTTCCCGGCAGCGGCGGGAGAAGACCATGGTGGACCGCCTGATGAATGAACTGCTCGACGCCAGCAACGGCCTTGGGGCGAGCGTGAAGCGCCGCGAGGACACCCACAAGATGGCCGAGTCCAACAAGGCCTTCGCGCACTACCGCTGGTGACGAACCACTTTCGAGATAGCTGAGGATGAATTTCGTGGCACGTGAAGTGCTAACCGACCTCGCCAGGGTCCGCAACATCGGGATCATGGCGCACATCGACGCGGGCAAAACCACCACCACCGAGCGGGTCCTGTTCTACACCGGGATCAACTACAAAATCGGTGAGGTGCATGACGGCGCCGCCACCATGGACTGGATGGAAGAGGAGCAACGGCGCGGCATCACCATCACCTCCGCCGCGACGACTACCTTCTGGAACGACTACCAGATCAACATCATCGACACGCCCGGCCACGTCGACTTCACCGTCGAAGTCGAGCGGTCACTGCGGGTACTTGACGGTGCGGTCGCAGTCTTCGATGGCAAGGAGGGCGTCGAGCCCCAGTCCGAGACAGTGTGGCGGCAGGCTGACAAGTACGACGTGCCGCGGATCTGCTTCGTCAACAAGATGGACAAGATCGGTGCGGACTTCTACTTCACCGTGCGCACCATCCGGGAGCGGCTTGGTGCCACCCCCCTGATCATCCAGCTGCCCATCGGTGCCGAGTCCGACTTCCAGGGTGTCGTCGACCTGGTCGGCATGCGGGCGCTGACGTGGCGCGGAGAAGTGCAGAAGGGCGAGGACTACACCGTCGAAGCGATTCCGGCCAACCTGGTCGAGACGGCGAACGAGTACCGGGAAAAGCTCCTGGAGGCCGTAGCGGAGGCCGACGACGAGCTCATGGAGCTCTACCTCGGCGGCGAGCAGCTCACCACCGAGCAGATCAAAGCCGGTATCCGGAAGCTCACCGTGAACAGCCAGGTCTACCCGGTGCTGTGCGGCTCGGCGTTCAAGAACAAAGGCGTGCAGCCGATGCTTGACGCGGTGATCGACTACCTGCCGTCACCGCTGGAGGTACGACCGGTCGCGGGAGTGCTACCCGACGGGACGCCGGCGACCCGCAAGCCGTCGACCGAGGAGCCGTTCTCCGCGCTGGCCTTCAAGATCGCCGCGCACCCGTTCTTCGGCAAGCTGACCTATGTCCGGGTCTACTCCGGTCGAGTCGCCGCGGGTTCGCAAGTGGTCAACTCGACCAAGGAACGGAAGGAGCGCATCGGCAAGCTGTTCCAGATGCACTCCAACAAGGAGAACCCGGTCGAGGAGGCTCGGGCTGGTCACATCTACGCGATGATCGGGCTCAAGGAGACCACCACCGGTGACACGTTGTGTGACCCGAATGCGCCGATCATCCTGGAGTCGATGACCTTCCCGGAGCCGGTCATCCAGGTCGCCATCGAACCCAAGACCAAGAGCGACCAGGAGAAGCTGGGCACGGCTATCCAGAAGCTGGCCGAGGAGGATCCCACCTTCCAGGTAAAGCTCGATGACGAAACCGGTCAGACGATCATTGCCGGGATGGGTGAGCTGCACCTCGAGGTGCTGGTGAACCGGATGCGCAGCGACTTCAAGGTCGAGGCGAACATCGGCAAGCCGCAGGTGGCCTACCGGGAGACCATCCGCAGGACGGTCGACAAGTATGAGTACACCCACCGCAAGCAGACCGGTGGTTCGGGTCAGTTCGCCCGTGTGCTCATCCGGCTGGAGCCGCTGCAGCCCACCGATGGCGCGCTGTACGAGTTTGACAACAAGGTCACCGGCGGGCGGATCCCGAAGGAATACATCCCCGCGGTGGATGCCGGAGCGCAGGACGCCATGCAGTACGGCGTGCTCGCTGGCTACCCGCTGGTCGGCCTGAAGGTCACCCTGCTGGACGGCGCGTACCACGAAGTGGACTCCTCCGAGATGGCTTTCAAGATCGCCGGATCAATGGCGCTCAAGGAAGCGGCGCGCAAGGCCGACCCAGTGATTCTGGAACCGATGATGGGCGTCGAGGTAACCACACCTGAGGATTACATGGGCGACGTCATCGGTGACCTCAACTCCCGGCGAGGTCAGATCCAGCACGTGGAGGAACGCAGCGGTTCCCGCGTCATTAAGGCGTTGGTGCCGTTGTCGGAAATGTTTGGATACGTCGGTGACTTGCGGTCGCGGACTCAGGGTCGAGCGAACTACACGATGCAGTTCGATTCGTATGCCGAAGTCCCGGCCAACGTGTCCAAGGAGATCATCGCGAAGGCGACGGGCGAGTGAGCATCGCAGCGATAGCGAGGAGCGGAGCGAACCCGGAGCCGAGCCATGGATGGAGCGAAGGCAGCGATATTTCGGGACGAACCATGACGTGATTTTCTCCGGCTGCGGCTGGTCCTACAGCTAGCCACAGCAGCGGGCACCGGGTCCCTGACGGAGGTCCGCGCAAGACCACCTGACAGCATTGCCGCTACATCTCCGACCGCCAATCGGATCCAGCGGATTACCAGAACGAGTCCAGGAGGACGACAAGTGGCGAAGGCGAAGTTCCAGCGGACCAAGCCGCACGTCAACATCGGAACCATCGGTCACATCGACCACGGCAAGACCACGCTGACGGCGGCAATCACCAAGGTATTGCACGACAAGTTCCCGGACCTGAACGAGGTGTCGGCGTTCGACTCGATCGATAAGGCCCCTGAGGAGAAGCAGCGGGGTATTACGATCTCGATCGCCCACGTCGAGTATCAGACCGAGAAGCGGCATTACGCCCACGTCGACTGTCCCGGTCACGCGGACTACATCAAGAACATGATCACCGGTGCGGCCCAGATGGACGGCGCCATCCTGGTGGTGGCCGCTACCGATGGTCCGATGCCCCAGACTCGCGAGCATGTGCTGCTCGCTCGCCAGGTTGGCGTGCCCTATATCGTCGTCGCGCTGAACAAGGCCGACATGGTCGACGACGAGGAGATCATGGAGCTGGTCGAGCTTGAGGTCCGCGAGCTGCTGTCCAGCCAGGAATATCCGGGCGACGACCTGCCGATCGTGCGCGTCTCGGCGCTCAAGGCGCTTGAGGGCGACGCCGAGTGGGGTGAGAAGCTGCTCGAGCTGATGAATGCCGTCGATGACAACATCCCCGAACCGGTGCGTGAGATCGACAAGCCTTTCCTCATGCCAATCGAGGATGTCTTCACCATCACCGGCCGCGGCACGGTGGTCACCGGCCGGGTTGAGCGCGGCATCGTCAAGGTGAGCGAGGAAGTCGAGATCATCGGTATCCGAGACAAGTCGCAGAAGACCACGGTCACCGGCGTCGAAATGTTCCGCAAGCTGCTCGACGAGGGTCGGGCCGGCGACAACGTGGGTCTGTTGCTTCGTGGTGTCAAGCGCGAGGACGTGGAGCGCGGGCAGGTTGTCATCAAGCCCGGTACCAACACCCCGCATACCCAGTTCGAGGCTCAGGTCTACATCCTGTCCAAGGACGAGGGCGGCCGGCACACGCCGTTCTTCAACAACTACCGTCCGCAGTTCTACTTCCGCACCACCGACGTGACCGGCGTCGTGACGCTTCCCGAAGGCACCGAGATGGTCATGCCCGGTGACAACACCGAAATGTCGGTAGTGCTCATTCAACCGATCGCGATGGACGAGAACCTGAAGTTCGCGATCCGCGAAGGTGGTCGCACCGTTGGTGCCGGCCGCGTGACCAAGATCATCAAGTGAGTCGTGAGTGGCGTATGGGGCTATAACACCGTTACGCACTCACGAGGCCTCGTATCAACTGGGCCTAGCCCCAGTTGATACGATGGCCACCATTCCGACACGCCCGACCGCGGGGACCGGTTGCGGGGCGGGCTCGGTCTCCATCCGGGTAGGTCCCCCGACCCGGGTTTCGGCCCAAACCGGCGGCAGACAACAAGCGGCACGAGACTGACAGGACGGCAAGCCACCATGGCGGGACAAAAGATCCGCATTCGGCTCAAAGCCTATGACCATGAGGCAATCGATGCTTCCGCGCGCAAGATCGTTGAGACTGTGACGCGCACCGGTGCTCGGGTCGTCGGGCCGGTGCCGCTGCCGACCGAAAAGAACGTGTACTGCGTCATCCGCTCGCCGCACAAGTACAAGGACTCGCGGGAGCACTTTGAGATGCGCACGCACAAGCGCCTGATCGACATCCTCGACCCGACGCCCAAGACGGTCGACGCGCTGATGCGCATCGATCTGCCGGCCAGCGTCGACGTCAACATCCAGTAAGGCCTGACGACATGACTAATGGGACTAATCGGACCCAGCGGACCGTCCGGGGAATACTGGGTACCAAGCTGGGGATGACTCAGGTCTTCGACGACAACAACAGGATCGTCCCGGTCACCGTGGTGGCGGCGGGACCGTGCCTGGTGACCCGGATCCGCACTCCCGAAAAGGACGGCTACCCCGCGGTGCAGCTGGCCTATGGCGCCATCGACCCGCGCAAGGTCACCAAGCCGGTGGCCGGCCACTACGCTGCGGCAGGGATCACGCCGCGGCGTCACCTGGTCGAGCTGCGCACCGCCGACGCGGCGAGCTACGAGGTCGGCCAGGAGCTCACCGCCGAGGTGTTCGATGCCGGCGCGGTGGTCGACGTCGTGGGCACCAGCAAGGGCAAGGGCACCGCCGGGGTAATGAAGCGGCACGGATTCGGCGGCCTGGGAGCCAGCCACGGCACCCAGCGCAAGCACCGCTCGCCGGGTTCGATCGGCGGCTGCGCCACCCCCAGCCGGGTGTTCAAGGGGACCCGGATGGCCGGCCGGATGGGCAACGTCCGGGTGACCACCCAGAACCTCACCGTGCACCGCGTCGACGCGGAAGCGGGCCTGCTGTTGATCAAGGGCGCGCTACCGGGCCCCAAGGGTGGTCTCGTGCTGGTCAAGACGGCGGCGAAGGGCGGTGCGCAGCAGTGACGCGAGTCGATATCCGGACTCCCGACGGGACCACCGCGGGAACCGCCGAACTGCCCGACGAGATCTTCGACGTGACGGCGAACATTCCGCTGATGCACCAGGTGGTGGTCGCCCAACTGGCTGCCGCGAGGCAGGGCACGCACAGCACCAAGACCCGAGGTGACGTTCGCGGCGGCGGTAGCAAGCCTTACCGGCAGAAGGGCACCGGCCGCGCCCGCCAGGGTTCGATCCGGGCCCCGCAGTTCACCGGTGGCGGTATCGTGCACGGCCCCACGCCGCGCGACTACACCCAGCGGACCCCGAAAAAGATGAAGGCCGCCGCGTTGCGCGGCGCGTTGTCGGACCGGGCCCGCGAGGGTCAGGTGCACGTGATCTCCGGGCTGGTCGCCGGCGATACGCCGTCCACCAAGACCGCTCGGACCATCCTGGACAACCTCACCGGTGGGAGCGCCAAGGTGCTGGTCGTCATCGACCGCGCCGACGAGGTGAGCCAGCTCAGCGTGCGCAACCTTCCGTCGGTGCACGTCTTGAGTCCAGATCAGCTCAACACCTACGACGTGCTGGCCAACGACGCGGTGGTGTTCACCGCAGACGCCCTCCGAATGTTCGTGGCAGGGCGTACCACCACGCAGGAGGTGGCCCGATGATCCCCGATCCGCGTGATGTAATCCGCAAGCCGGTCATCTCGGAGAAGAGCTACGGCCTGCTGGAGCAGCAGAAATACACCTTCATCGTGGCGCCGGACGCCAACAAGACCGAGATCAAAATCGCCGTAGAGAAGATCTTCGGGGTGCAGGTGCTGAGCGTGAACACGCTCAACCGCCCGGGCAAGCGCAAGCGGACCAGATTCGGGTACGGCAAGCGCAAGGACACCAAGCGGGCGATCGTGACGCTGTCTCCGGAGAGCAAGCCGATCGAGATCTTCGGCGGACCGGCTGCGTGACTTCAGGGTGAGTGAGGACGGATAAAGATGGGCATCCGCAAGTACAAGCCGACGACGGCAGGCCGTCGTGGCGCCAGCGTGTCCGACTTCGCCGAGATCACCCGCGATCACCCGGAGAAGTCGCTGGTTCGGCCGTTGCACAGCAAGGGTGGCCGCAACGTCCACGGCCGGATCACCACCCGGCACCAAGGTGGCGGACACAAGCGCGCCTACCGCGTGATCGACTTCCGGCGGGCCGACAAGGATGGCGTGCCGGCGAAGGTGGCCCATATCGAGTACGACCCGAACCGCACCGCGCGGATCGCCTTGCTGCATTACGCCGACGGCGAGAAGCGCTACATCATCGCCCCGGACAAGCTTCGCCAAGGCGACACGGTGGAGAACGGCCCGAGAGCCGACATCAAGCCGGGTAACAACCTGCCGCTACGCAGCATCCCGGTCGGCACCGTGGTGCACGCCATCGAGCTACGTCCCGGCGGCGGGGCCAAGATTGCCCGATCCGCCGGCGCGCGGGTGCAGCTGGTGGCCAAGGACGGTCCCTACGGCCAGCTGCGGATGCCCTCGGGGGAGATTCGCAACGTCGACGTCCGGTGCCGCGCCACGGTGGGTGAGGTCGGCAACGCCGAACACGGCAACATCAACTGGGGCAAGGCGGGCCGGATGCGGTGGAAGGGGAAGCGCCCCACCGTCCGCGGTGTGGTGATGAACCCGGTCGACCATCCGCACGGTGGCGGTGAGGGCAAGAGTTCCGGCGGGCGCCATCCGGTGAACCCGGCCGGCAAGCCCGAGGGCCGTACCCGGCGCCGCCAAGCCAGCGACAAGCTCATCGTGCGCCGCCGCCGCACCGGCAAGAAGCGCTGAGCAGGAGGGTGCAAGCATGCCACGCAGCCTGAAAAAGGGCCCGTTCATCGACGACCACCTGCTCAAGAAGGTGGATGCGCACAACGAAGCCGGCGCTAAGCAGGTGATCAAAACCTGGTCGCGCCGCTCCACGATCATTCCCGACATGATCGGTCACACCATCGCGGTGCACGACGGACGCAAGCACGTCCCGGTGTTCGTCACCGAGTCGATGGTCGGGCACAAGCTCGGCGAGTTCGCGCCGACCCGGACGTTCCGGGGCCATGTCAAGGACGATCGCCGGGCCCGGCGTCGTTAGCTGCAGATGAACACCGACAACGAAGAGGTGCCAGCGCATGGATGCCCGTAACCAGGCCGGCGCGACGGACGCGCAGCAGCCGTCCCGCGCGGTGGCGCGGGCGCGGTATGTCCGCGTGACGCCCATGAAGGCGCGCCGGGTCGTCGATCTCATCCGGGGCCGCAGCGCGCGGGAGGCGCTGGCGGTACTGGAGTTCGCTCCGCAGGCCGCCTCCGGCCCGGTGTCGAAGGTGCTGGCCAGCGCCATGGCCAACGCGGAGAACAATCTTGCGTTAGACCCCGAGTCCCTGGTCGTGGCCAGCGCATTTGTCGACGAGGGGCCCACCCTCAAACGGTTCCGTCCCCGAGCGCAGGGGCGGGCTTACCGGATTCGCAAGCGCACCAGCCACATCACGGTGGAGGTCGAGGCGGTGCCCCACCGCCAAAAGACACAGCCGGCGCACCGGGGCGCCCGGTCTCGCGGTAACAAGGCCACTCAGACAAGGAGTGCCCGCTAGTGGGTCAGAAGATCAACCCGCACGGCTTCCGGCTCGGTATCTCGACCGACTGGAAGTCCCGCTGGTACGCAGACAAGCAGTACGGGGAGTACGTCAAGGAAGACGTCGCGATCCGCAAGCTGCTGTCCAAGGGCATGGAACGGGCGGGCATCGCCAAGGTCGAGATCGAACGCACCCGCGACCGCGTGCGGGTGGATATCCACACCGCCCGTCCTGGCATCGTGATCGGCCGGCGTGGCGCGGAGGCCGACCGCATCCGCGGCGAGCTGGAGAAGCTGTCCGGTAAGCAGGTGCAGCTCAACATTCTTGAGGTCAAAAACCCGGAGGCCGAAGCTCAGCTGGTGGCTCAGGGAGTGGCCGAGCAGCTGTCCAACCGGGTCGCCTTCCGGCGCGCGATGCGTAAAGCCATCCAATCGGCGATGCGTTCACCCCAGGTCAAGGGCATCCGCGTGCAGTGTTCGGGCCGGCTGGGTGGCGCCGAGATGTCGCGCTCGGAGTTCTACCGCGAGGGCCGAGTACCGCTGCACACGCTGCGCGCGGACATCGACTACGGGCTGTTCGAGGCCCGCACCACCTTCGGTCGGATCGGCGTGAAGGTGTGGATCTACAAGGGCGACGTGGTCGGCGGGCGACGCGACCGCGAGGCAGAAAGTGCTGCCAACGCCGCCGCTGCCGCCGCGACCAGAGCACCTCGGCGCGAGCGTCCGGCCCGGCGCCGATCGGGGGCTGCTGGGACGACCGGATCGTCAACCGACGCGGGTCGCGCCGCGGCCGCGGAGCTTACCGGCGCAGCCACCGACCCCACGCCGAGTGAGTCGATCATGACTTCGACAGACACCACTGAGCACGGGGAGGGCTGAGACGTGCTCGTTCCACGCAAGACTAAGCACCGCAAGCAGCACTCGCCGGGCCGCTCCGGAATGGCCTCGGGCGGTACTCAGGTCAGCTTCGGCGACTTCGGTATCCAGGCCTTGGAGCCGGCTTACGTCACCAACCGGCAGATCGAGTCGGCCCGTATCGCGATCAACCGGCACATTCGCCGCGGCGGCAAGGTTTGGATCACCATCTTCCCGGACCGTCCGCTGACCAAGAAGCCGGCGGAGACCCGGATGGGGTCCGGCAAGGGCTCGCCCGAGTACTGGGTGGCCAACGTCAAACCGGGCCGGATCATGTTCGAGATGACCTATCCCAACGCGTCGGTGGCCCGCGAGGCGCTTCGCCGCGCGATTCACAAACTGCCGATGAAATGCCGGATCGTCAGCCGCGAAGGAGGGGACGTGTAGATGGCCGCCACCACTGCGAGCGAGCTGCGCGAACTCACCGACGACGAGCTGGTATTGCGGTTGCGCGAATCCAAAGAAGAGCTGTTTAACCTCCGCTTCCAGATGGCTACCGGACAGCTGGACAACAATCGCCGGCTACGCACTGTTCGGCGTGATATCGCCCGCATCTACACCGTGATGCATGAGCGAGAGCTAGGTCTGTCGGTGTCTCCGGATGCTGTTGCGGGAAGTGAGGGTGCGGCATGAGCGATGGTCAGCGCAATCAAAGAAAAGTCCGGGAAGGGTACGTCGTCTCGGACAAGATGAATAAGACGGTCGTGGTGGCCCTCGAAGACCGCAAGAAGCACCCGCTGTACGGCAAGGTGCTGCGGTCCACCACCAAGGTGAAGGCCCACGACGAGGCCAACGCTGCGGGTATTGGTGACCGGGTGCTGTTGATGGAGACCCGCCCCCTGTCGGCGACGAAGCGCTGGCGGCTGGTTCAGATCCTCGAGAAGGCCAAGTGATCAAGGAGTTGACGTGATCCAGCAGGAGTCGCGACTGCGCGTCGCCGACAACACGGGTGCCAAGGAGATCCTGTGCATCCGGGTGCTCGGTGGCAGCTCCCGCCGTTACGCCGGCATCGGGGACATCATCGTGGCGACCGTCAAAGAAGCCATCCCCGGCGCCAACGTCAAGCGCGGCGACGTGGTCAAGGCCGTCATCGTGCGCACCGCCAAGGAGAAGCGCCGTCCGGACGGGTCCTACATCCGCTTCGACGAGAACGCCGCCGTGTTGATCAAGCCCGACGGTGAGCCACGCGGCACCCGCATCTTTGGTCCGGTCGGCCGGGAGCTGCGAGACAAGCGGTTCATGAAGATCATTTCGCTGGCTCCGGAGGTGCTCTAGATGAAGGTCCGTAAAGGCGACACCGTGCTGGTGATCGCCGGCAAGGACAAAGGCGCCAAGGGCAAGGTGATCCAGGCCTACCCGGAAACCGGCCGGGTGCTCGTCGAGGGTGTCAACCGGATCAAGAAGCACACCCGCATCAGCCGCACCGAGCGCGGCGCGCAAAGCGGTGGGATCGTCACCCAGGAAGCCACCATCGACGTGTCGAATGTGATGGTCATCGATTCCGATGGCAAGCCGGCCAGGGCGGGATACCGCACTGACGATGAGGGCAGGCGCGTGCGCGTGTCGCGGCGCACCGGCAAGGACATGTGAGATGACTACGGCAGAGAAGCAGGCGGTTCCGGTGCCCCGGCTAAAGACCCGGTACCGCGACGAGATCGTCGCCGCGTTGCGCGATCAGTTCACCTATGCCAATCCGATGCAGGTTCCCGGAGTGGTCAAGGTCGTGGTGAACATGGGCGTGGGCGAGGCGGCCCGAGACGCCAAACTGATGGACGGCGCATTGCGGGACCTGGCCGCGATCACCGGCCAAAAGCCGCTGGTGCGGCGGGCGCGCAAGTCCGTGGCCCAGTTCAAGTTACGTGAGGGCATGCCGATCGGGGCCAAGGTAACGCTGCGCGGTGACCGGATGTGGGAGTTTCTGGACCGGTTGCTGACGATCGCACTGCCCCGTATCCGCGACTTCCGTGGCCTGTCGCCGGCCCAGTTCGACGGTCACGGCAACTACACCTTCGGTTTGACTGAGCAGTCGATGTTCCATGAGATCAACCCGGACACCATCGACCGCCAGCGTGGCATGGACATCACCGTGGTCACCTCGGCGACCACCGACGAGGAGGGCCGGGCGTTGCTGCGTCGCCTGGGCTTCCCCTTCAAGGAGAGCTGATGGCGAAAAAGGCGCTGATCATCAAGGCCGCGCGCAAGCCAAAGTTCGCGGTGCGGGGCTACACCCGCTGCCAGCGGTGTGGGCGGCCCAAGGCGGTCTACCGGAAGTTCGGGCTGTGCCGGATCTGCGTGCGCCAGATGGCTCACCGGGGCGAGCTCCCAGGCGTAAGCAAGTCATCGTGGTGAGGCGCTTTCGCGCAGCCACCAGTCGCCGTAGGCCCGGTAGGGAACCACGGCGGGAAGGGATCACGAGGTCGCCATGACCATGACCGACCCGATCGCAGACATGCTGACCCGTCTGCGCAATGCGAACTCGGCTTATCACGACCGCGTGGTGATGCCGCACTCCAAGATCAAGGCGAACATCGCGGAGATCCTCCAACGTGAGGGTTACATCTCTGGCTTCCACGCCGAGGATGCGCCGGTAGGAAAGTCGCTGGTGGTGGAGCTGAAGTTCGGTCCGAACCGGGAGCGCAGCATTGCTGGGCTGCGCCGGGTGTCCAAGCCTGGACTTCGGGTATACGCCAAGTCGACCTCGTTGCCCAAGGTGCTCGGTGGCCTGGGCGTGGCCATCATCTCCACGTCATCAGGGCTGCTCACCGACCGGCAGGCGGCCAAGAAGGGCGTAGGCGGGGAAGTCCTCGCCTTCGTCTGGTGAGAGGGGAGCAGACGAGATGTCGCGCATCGGCAAGCAACCAATCACCGTGCCAGCCGGAGTTGATGTGGCCCTCGAAGGGCGCACGGTGACCGTGCGCGGTCCCAAGGGCACCCTGTCGCATACCGTGCCAGAGCCGATCACCGTGCAGCGCGCTGAGGACGGCACGTTGGTGGTCCAGCGGCCAGACGATGAACGGCGCAGTAAGGCGCTGCACGGGCTGTCGCGGACGCTGGTGCACAACATGGTGGTCGGGGTCAGCCAGGGCTACGAGAAGCGAATGGAAATCCACGGCGTCGGTTACCGGGTGGTCGCCAAGGGGCAGGATCTGGAGTTCTCGCTGGGTTATAGCCACCCAGTGCCGGTCAAAGCCCCAGAAGGCATCGCGTTTGCCGTGGAAACCCCCACTCGGTTTTCTGTGTCGGGCATCGACAAGCAGGTCGTCGGCGAGGTCGCAGCGACGATCCGGAAGTTGCGGCGTCCTGATCCGTACAAGGGCAAGGGCGTGCGCTATGCGGGTGAGAAGGTCCGGCGCAAGGTCGGGAAGACAGGTAAGTGATCATGGCTGAGACAACAACTGCGTCCAACTTGACGGCTCAGCCGTCGGCGATCAATTCGACGGCTCAGCCGTCGGCGGTAAAGCGCCCGCAAGTCGGTAAGGACGTCTCGACTCAGCGCCGGCTGGCTCGCGCGCGGCGGCACTTCCGCCTGCGCAAGCGCGTCAGCGGTTCGCCGGATCGTCCTCGGCTGGTGGTGAACCGCTCGTCTCGACACATCGCCGTTCAGCTCGTCGACGATGTGGCCGGGCATACCCTGGCGGCTGCGTCGAGCATCGAGCCAGAGATCCGCGACGTGGACGGTGACAAGAAGGCCAGGGCAATCCGGGTCGGTGAGTTGATCGCCGCCCGGGCCAAGGCGGCCGGGGTAGATCGGGTCGTGTTCGACCGTGGCGGCTACGCCTATCACGGTCGAATCGCCGCCCTAGCCAACGCCGCCCGCGAAGCCGGCCTGGAGTTCTAACTGATGAACACCACAGCGAGTAAGGGAAGGAACGCCTGATGCCTGGACGCATGCGGCGGGAAGGCGGAGGCGAGCGCAGCGATCGTCGGGACCGCCGCGAGGGCGGCGGCCGTGGCGGGGCGCCCCAGCAGGAAAAGAGCCCGCATCTGGAACGCGTGGTCGCGATCAACCGGGTGGCCAAGGTGGTCAAGGGTGGCCGGCGGTTCAGCTTCACGGCGTTAGTCGTGGTGGGCGACGGCGATGGCATGGTCGGCGTCGGTTATGGGAAAGCCAAAGAGGTGCCCGCAGCGATCCAGAAGGGCGTAGAAGAAGCCAAGAAGAGCTTCTTCCGGGTTCCCCGGATCGCGAGCACCATCCCGCACCCAATCACTGGCGAGGCGGCGGCCGGCGTGGTGTTACTGCGCCCAGCCTCCCCGGGTACCGGAGTCATCGCCGGCGGACCGGTCCGCGCCGTGCTGGAGTGCGCCGGGGTCAACGATGTGCTGTCCAAGTCGCTGGGTAGTGACAATGCGATCAACATCGTGCACGCCACGGTCGCGGCGCTGAAGGGATTGCAGCGTCCCGAAGAGGTCGCGGCACGTCGCGGCCTGCCGCTGGAGGATGTCGCCCCGGCCGGAATGTTGCGGGCGCGCGCCGGGCAGGGAGCGTGACCATGGGCCAGCTGAGAATCACGCAGGTTCGAGGCACCATCGGCACCCTGCGCAACCAGCGCGAGACGTTGCGCTCGCTGGGCCTGCGCCGGATCCGCCAGACCGTGATCAAGCAGGACAACTCCCAAGTACGTGGCATGATTGCCACCGTCCGTCACCTCGTGACGGTAGAGGAGGTCCCGAACGGGGTGACGGCGAAGTGACCATCAAACTCCATCACCTGCGCCCGGCGCCGGGTGCGAAGACCGCCAAGACCCGGGTCGGCCGTGGCGAGGGGTCCAAGGGCAAGACTGCGGGGCGCGGTACCAAGGGCACCAAAGCCCGCAAGAACGTCTCGGCTGCGTTCGAGGGTGGGCAGATGCCCATTCACATGCGGCTGCCCAAGCTCAAGGGCTTCCGCAACCGCTTCCGCACCGAGTACCAGGTTGTCAACGTCGGTGACCTGGCCCGGCTGTTCCCGGACGGGGGCGCCGTAGATCCCGATGCCCTGGTGGCCGTTGGTGCTGTGCGCAAAGGTTCGCTGGTGAAAGTGCTCGGCGAAGGTGACCTGGGGACAGTGGCGCTTCAGGTCAGTGCACACGCCTTTTCCGGTTCCGCGCGGGAGAAGATCGCCGCGGCCGGCGGCAGCAGCACCGACCTGTAGGCGGGCCGGTGGGCGCCCGAGCCTGCTGTTACAGTCGGCCCAGAGTGCGGAGGAGAGTTCGCTGGCATGCACCGTCAGCTCTTCTCGCACCGCTCGGTCGCCGTCCCCGGCCGTGCGTCCGCCGGTCCACGATCGACGGCCTGACCACGGCCACGCCCAGGAGGTAAGAGTTGCTCGGCGCCTTCCGCTCGGCTCTTGCGACGCCGGATCTGCGCCGCAAGATCTTATTTGCGCTCGGCATGGTGGTGATCTACCGGATCGGTGCCACGTTGCCCTCGCCTGGTGTGTCGTATGTCAATATCAACCAGTGTCTTGACCAGGTGTCGAAGGGCGACAACCAAAACGTCTACTCGCTGATCAATTTGTTCAGCGGTGGAGCATTGCTGAAATTGTCGGTGTTCGCGTTGGGGATTATGCCCTATATCACCGCGAGCATCATCATTCAGCTGCTCACTGTGGTGATCCCTCGCTTCGAAGTGCTGAAGAAGGAGGGTCAATCCGGGCAGAACAAGCTAACGCAGTACACCCGATATCTGACGATCGCGCTGGCCATCTTGCAGTCCACCGGCATCATCGCTTTGGCGGTGCGGGGTCAACTGTTCTCCGGCTGCCCGCTGCCGCCGATCCCGGACCAGTCGGTGTTCAACTTGATCGTCATTGTGGTGGTGATGACTGCCGGCACCGGGGTCATCATGTGGTTGGGCGAGTTGATCACCGAGCGGGGTATCGGGAACGGGATGTCCCTGCTGATCTTCACGTCGATCGCTGCCCGCATCCCCGCTGAGGGTAAAAATATCCTGGACTCCCAGGGCCCGCTGGTTTTCCTGCTGGTCTGCCTGTTCGGGCTGGCCATCATCGCCAGCGTGGTGTTCGTGGAGCAGGGCCAGCGACGGATTCCCGTGCAGTACGCCAAACGCATGATCGGCCGCCGGATGTATGGCGGCACCTCCACCTACCTGCCACTGAAGGTGAACCAGGCGGGTGTCATTCCGGTCATCTTCGCCTCGTCGTTGCTGTACTTGCCAGATCTCATCGCGCGGTTGACTACGTCATCCAGCGGTCGGCCAGGATGGTGGCAGACGTTCATCACCCGTTACCTGGTCGACCAGGCCAGCTGGGTGCACATTTCGCTGTACTTCTTGATGATTATCTTCTTCACCTATTTCTACGTCGCGATCACGTTCAATCCTGAAGAGCGCGCCGAGGAGATGAAGAAGTTCGGCGGCTTCATCCCGGGCATCCGCCCCGGACGACCGACCGCCGAGTACCTGAACTTCGTTTTGAGCCGGATCACCTTGCCCGGGTCACTGTACCTGGGCCTGGTGGCCGTGTTACCGAACCTGTTTCTCGGCCTGACAGGTAGCGGGCAGAATCAAAACTTCCCCTTCGGCGGTACCGCAGTGCTGATCATGGTGGGAGTGGGGCTGGACACCGTGAAGCAGATTGAAAGCCAGCTGATGCAGCGTAACTACGAAGGGTTCCTGCGCTAGTGCGAGTTGTCATCGTCGGTCCGCCGGGAGCGGGCAAGGGTACCCAGGCTGCGGTGTTGTCCGACGAGCTTGGCATCGTTCATATTTCGACCGGCGATCTGTTTCGGGCTCATGTCGACGGTGACACCGAACTTGGCCGCAAGGTCAAGGACTACCTGAATTCCGGTGCGCTGGTTCCGGATGAGGTCACCAACGCAATGGTGGCGCAGCGACTTACGGATGACGTCTGCCGGGTCGGGTTCCTGCTCGACGGATTTCCCCGCACTGTCGCCCAGGCCAAGGCGCTGGAGAACCTGCTGCGAGACCGCGACTGCGGTATTGACGTCGTGCTGGAGCTTGATGCACCCGAGGACGAGGTGGTCGAGCGGTTACTGGCGCGAGGACGCGATGACGACACCGAAGACGTCATCCGGCACCGCCAGCAGCTGTACCGGAGGGAAACCGCGCCGCTTCTGGAGTTCTATGCCGATCGGCTGGTCACCGTACCGGCGGTCGGTTCGGTGTCGGATGTGACGGCGCGGGCCCTGGACGCCTTGCGGACCCGGGCGTGACGGTGACCGGGGGCGGGGTGCGGGCCGTGGTTAGGCGGTTGCGGGGGCGCGGCAGCATCGAGCTGAAGTCTCCTGGCGAGATCGAGGCCATGCGTGCCGCTGGTGCGGTGGTGGCACGCACCTTGCGGCTGCTCAAGGAGCATGCCAAGCCGGGGGTAACCACCGGTGAGCTGGACGAGCTGGCTGAGCAGTCGATCCGCGACGCGGGGGCGGTGCCGTCGTTCAAGGGCTACCACGGGTTTCCTGCGTCGATCTGCAGCTCGGTGAATGAGCAGGTGGTCCACGGCATTCCCAGCCACATGCAGCAGCTCGCCGAGGGTGACCTGCTGTCGCTGGACTGTGGGGCGATTCTGGACGGCTGGCACGGTGATGCTGCCGTGACGGTGCCCATCGGCACGATCACCGAGGCCGACAGCCGGTTGTCCGACGCCTGCCTGGCCGCGCTGGAGGCGGGCATCGGAGCGGTGCGTCCCGGTGGCCGGCTCACGGACATCTCGCACGCGGTGGAATCTGCGGCGCTGGCCGCGGCCGCCGCGCACGGCACCTCTTACGGCATCGTGGCTGACTACGGTGGTCACGGTATTGGCACTGCCATGCACATGGACCCGTTTTTGCCCAATGTGGGTCGACCCGGGCGCGGTCCGCGGTTGGTGTCCGGGATGGCGTTGGCGATTGAGCCGATGCTCACCGCGGGAAGCGAGAAAACCGAGGAACTCGACGACGGCTGGACCGTCGTGACCGTGGACCGATCCCGCGCCGCGCACTGGGAACACTCCGTCGCCATTACCGACGACGGCCCGCTGGTGCTTACGGTTGAGTGAGGCTGCCCGTCGGGTCGGTGTGGGACTGCTCGACGGCAAGGCGGTGGTGATCACCGGTGCCGGTCGCGGTCTGGGTGCCGCGTATGCCGCGCACGCCGCTTCAGCGGGTGCGGGCGTGGTGGTCAACGACATCGACGGTGAGCAGGCCGAGGCGGTCGCCTCGCGGATCGTCGAACAGGGTGGCCGGGCGGTCGTCAGTGTGGCGTCGGTTGCTGATCCGCGCCAGGCCAGCGGGATCGTCCAGCGGTGCGTGACCGAGTTCGGCAAGATCGACGGCCTGGTGAACAACGCGGCACTTCAGTATTTGTCGGTGCCGTGGAAGGAAGACGTTGAGGTAGCCCGTGCGCTGATCGAGGTCAACGTGCTGGGCGTGCTGTACTGCGGGATTGCGGCCGCGCGGGTGATGTGTGTGCAGCGCGCCGGGTCGATCGTCAACATCTCGTCGGGCTCGTCGTTCGGGCAACGCGAGCTCGGTACCTACGCGGCGTCCAAAGGGGCCGTCGCGTCATTGACCTACTCGTGGGCGCTGGATCTAGCGCAGCTCGGAGTACGGGTCAACGGTGTGTGCCCGCTGGCCTGGACCCGGATGGTGGAGCGTCACCCAGCTGCTCAAGCGCGCGTCACCCGGCAGCGCACCCCGGACCAGGTCGCTCCATTGATCACCTACCTGCTGTCGGATCGTGCCGAGGGCATCACCGGGCAGCTTATCCGCTTCACCGGAGATCAGCTGCACATCGTGCGGCAGCCCGCGATCAAGGAGCCGGTCCTGCACCGTGCACAGTGGACGGCCGATGACATCGCTGCGGCGTTTGATGACGTCCTCGACGGTCACCTCGAACCCTTCGGCCTTGACAAGCAACCGCCTCCGCGCCTGCGCCAGGCAGGATCTACCCAATCCACCGACTGACCTTGTCGGCGTGTGTCTTGAGTGCGTGTCAGGCCCACTTGCCATTGACCCGCACCGGCTGGGTAAGCCGGTGCGGCGAGAACTGCCTGAGCGCCGCGACGTGTCACCCGGTTGGGGGGATAAGCGTCGACTCACGGCGCGGCCGGGGCGTTTTGGGACAATTGCAGGCCGGTGCTGATTACGCATTTGCCAAGTTATAACGGCTGCTCACCCGCATTCGCGGGAGAATACCCCGAACTAGAATCGTATCTGCGAGATCTGTGATGATCCCATGCGTCGCTCTAACCCGCGGTGCAAATATGCGACTCGCGTTGCGGCGAATCCAATGCGGGAGTGGGATGGGATGGCCGTCACATTGTTTGTGACGGTCCCTCGGTGATCCCTGGTCGTCGAGAGTCTCCCACCACATGCGGTCGGTAGACACCGACCGGGACGAGGAGGAAAGGCCCGTGACACACATTTCTGTCATGGTCGATGGCGTCTCCTACGTCGACGACGTCGAACCCCGCACCCTGCTGGTGCACTATTTGCGGGAGCGGTTGGGCAAGACCGGAACCGTCGTCGGCTGCGACACCAGCAACTGCGGCGCCTGCACCGTGCACCTGGATGGCCGGAGTGTGAAGTCCTGCTCAGTGCTCGCCGTCCAGGTCGACGGCAGTGAGATCACGACCATCGAAGGACTGGTCCGCGACGGCCAGTTGCACCCGATGCAGCAGGCCTTCCACGACAACCACGCCCTGCAGTGCGGCTATTGCACGCCCGGGATGATCATGCAGGCAATCGACCTGCTGGGCGACAATCCCGATCCCGATGAGCACACCGTGCGCGAGGGACTTGAGGGCAACCTGTGCCGCTGCACCGGCTACCAGAACATCGTGCGTGCCGTGCTGGACGCCGCGGAGAAGATGAAGCCGGCGGTACGTGCCCAGCAGCAGCCCAGCCCCGTTGCGGGAGGGGGGAACTGATGACCACCACCGCACAGCCCGCCACCGGCGAACTCGGTAAGGCCCGCCGGCGGAAGGAGGACGCCCGGCTGATCACTGGGCGGACCCGCTGGACAGACAACATCACGCTGCCAGGGATGCTGCACATGGCCATCGTGCGCAGCCCGCTGGCCCACGCCA
Source organism: Pseudonocardiaceae bacterium (assembly GCA_035276605.1). Taxonomy (GTDB): domain Bacteria; phylum Actinomycetota; class Actinomycetes; order Mycobacteriales; family Pseudonocardiaceae. The sequence continues at coordinate 20,793 of DATELN010000106.1, forward strand.
AGATCACCGGTATCAACACCGACGCGGCCCGCAAGATGCCTGGCGTACACGGCGTGTTCACCGCCACCGACCTCGGCGCTCAGGACATCAGCATGCCCTGTGCCTGGCAGGTCACCGAGGACATGAAGTCCCCAAAGACCCCGCCGCTGGCCGTGGACACGGTGCACTTCGCCGGTGAGGGCGTGGCGATCGTGGTGGCCCGCGATGCGGCATCGGCCGAGGACGCCGCCGGCGCCGTCGAGGTGGACTACGACGTGCTGCCACCGGTGCTGGACATGGAAGCCGCGCTCGCCGACGGGGCCACGCTGGTGCACCCGGATCTAGGTACCAACCGCAATGCACTGTGGGTCTTCGACTCAGCGGAGGCTGGCACCGGGGGTGACGTCGAACAGGCCATCCGCGAGGCCGAGGTCGTGGTCACACGGCGGTTCCACCAGCAGCGGTTGATGCCCTCCTTCATGGAGCCGCGCTCGATCGTGGTCGATCCGACCGGTGAGCAGCTGACCATGTGGTCGGCCACCCAGGTGCCGCACATCGTCAAGACGATGACCGCGCTCACCTTGGGCCTGCCCGAACACAAGGTCCGGGTGATCGCACCGGACGTCGGCGGCGGGTTCGGCGGCAAGCTTCAGGTGATTCCCGAGGAGTTCCTCACCGTGCTGGTGGCGCGGCGGCTGGGCAAGCCGGTCAAGTGGACCGAGACCCGCTCGGAATCCATGATGGCCACGCATCACGGCCGGGCACAGATCCAGGACCTGACGCTGGCTGCTCGCAAGGATGGCACGGTCACCGGGCTCAAGGTTGAGCTGATCGCCGACATGGGGGCCTACCTGCGCATCATCACGCCGGGGACGCCGCTGCTCGGGGCGTTTATGTTCAACGCGATCTACAAGTTTCCGGCCTACCGCTTTGCCTGCACCAACGTGTTCACCACAAAAGTTCCCACCGACGCCTACCGCGGCGCCGGTCGCCCGGAGGCCACCTTCGCGATCGAGCGGATCATGGACGAGCTCGCCGTCGAACTGGGCATGGAGCCGCTGGAGCTGCGGGAGCGTAACTGGATCAAGCATGAGGAGTTCCCGTTCACCACGGTCGCTGGGCTGACCTACGACTCGGGCAACTACGAGGCCGCCACCGCCAAGGCCAAGGAGCTGTTCGACTACGACGGCCTGCGTGCCGAGCAACGCCGGCGCCGGGAGGCCAACGACCCGGTGCAGCTTGGCATTGGTATCTCCACGTTCACCGAGATGTGCGGGCTGGCGCCGTCCCGGATTCTCGGTGCGCTGTCCTACGCCGCGGGTGGTTGGGAACATGCCAGCATCCGCATGCTGGCCACGGGCACGGTTGAGGTGGTCACCGGCGTGTCCCCGCACGGCCAGGGCCACGAGACGGCGTGGAGCCAGATCGTCGCCGACAAGCTCGGCGTGCCGTTCGAGGACGTCGAAGTTCTGCACGGCGACACCCAGCTCGCGCCCAAGGGCATGGACACCTACGGTTCCCGGTCGCTGGTCGTGGGTGGTATCGCGGCGGTCAAGGCCGCCGACAAGGTGATCGAAAAGGCGCGCAAGATCGCCGCGCACATGCTGGAGTGCTCCGAGGAGGACCTCGAGTTCGCCCAGGGCAAGTTCACCATCAAGGGCACCGACCGCAGTATCACGATCCAGGAAATCGCATTCACGACCTTCGCCGCGCACAACTTCCCGGAGGGTATGGAGCCCTCGCTGGACTCCGAGGCCACCTTCGATCCGGAGAACTTCTCCTTCCCGCACGGCACCCACCTGTGCGCGACCGAAGTGGACACCGAGACGGGCCGGGTGACCATCCGCAGCTACGTCTGCGTCGACGATGTGGGCAAGGTGGTCAACCCGCTCATCGTCGAGGGGCAGGTGCACGGCGGTCTGGCGCAGGGCATCGCGCAGGCGCTGTTTGAGGAGGCGGTGTACGACGAGGGTGGCACATTGGTCAGTGCGACGCTGGCTGACTACCTGGTACCCAGCGCGGCTGACCTGCCCAGCTTCACTACCGATCGCACCGAGACCCCAGCGACATCGAACCCGCTGGGCGTCAAGGGCGTCGGCGAGGCCGGCGCTATTGCCTCCACTCCCGCGGTGGTCAACGCGGTGTTGGACGCGGTGCGCCACCTCGGGGTCACCGATATCGACATGCCGTGCACGCCGCAGCGGGTGTGGCGGGCGGTGCAGTCGGCTCAGGGAGCCGCGAAGTCCACCTCGCAGCACGCCACTGAGTCTGCGGCCGGTGGCGGTCTGGGCTCCATCGATGCGCAGGGAGGTGCCCAGTGATTCCGTCCGCATTCGACTACGTCGCCGCGTCGTCGGTGGAGGAAGCGGTCCAGGCGTTATCGGAGGCCGGCGAGGACGCCAAGGTGATCGCCGGTGGGCAGAGCCTGGTGCCGGTACTCCGGTTGCGCCTAGCCGCGCCGACAAAGCTGATTGATCTTAATAAGATCAGCGAATTGCGTGGGGTGCGCGAGGACGGCGACGCGATCGTGGTGGGTGCCATGACCACCCACCACGACGTGATCAACGATCCGCTGGTCCGGGAGCACGCCGCGCTGCTGGCGCTGGCTACCCACACGGTGGGTGATCCGCAGATCCGGCACCGGGGCACCCTCGGCGGCGCCCTGGTGCACGCCGACCCGGCCGGGGACCTGCTGGCCCCCGCTGTGGCATTGGATGCCGAGATGGTGATCGTCGGACCGGGTGGGCGGCGCACCGTGCCAGCCGCGGAGTTTTTCGTCGATTTGTTCACCACCGCGGTGCAGCCCGACGAGCTGCTCGTCGAGGTGCGGATCCCCAAGAAGACCGGGTGGGGGGCGCACTATGAGAAGTTCCAGCGGGTAGCGCAGGCGTGGTCGATCGTCGCGGTCGCCGCGGCTGTCCGGACCGAGGGCGGGTCGATCGCCGAGGCCCGGGTGGCGCTGACCAACATGGCTACCACCCCGGTCCGCGCGACGGGTGTGGAGCAGGCGCTGGTCGGCCAGCCGGCCACGGCGGAAGCGATCCGCGCGGCCGCCGAGCACGCCGCGGAGGGCACCAGCCCGACGTCGGACGGCGACGCCGACGCCGACTACCGCGAGCACCTGGCCCGCGTGCTCACTGGACGGGCGGTTGCCGCAGCCTCCGGCCTCGGAGGCTGACCTCCGCCGTCCCCGGCCTCGAGTCCGGCATGGAGACATATCGGGGTTTCGGAGCCTCGAAAACCCCGATATGTCTCCACGTCTGGTGGAGTGGAAGGCTGATCGGCATGAAGTTGGAGCACGAGTTCACCGTCGCGGCGCCCATCGACACCGTCTGGCAGGCCCTGCTGGATCCCGAGCGGATCGCTCCGTGCTTCCCGGGAGCCACGATCACCTCGGCTAGTGGTGACGAGTTCGCCGGGATCGTGAAGGTCCGGCTGGGCCCGATCTCGTTGCAATACCGCGGAAAGGGCCGCTTCACCGACACTGACGAGGCGGCGCACCGCACCATGATCGAGGCGTCGGGCACGGCAGCCGGCGGCCAGGGCACCGCGGCGGCCAAGGTACAGGCCAGTCTCGCCGAGAACGGCGAGGGCACCACCGTCAGCGTCATCACCGACTTGACGGTCACGGGCAAGCCGGCCCAGTTCGGTCGTGGCTTGATCGAAGACGTCGGAAAGAAGATCGTCGGCCAGTTCGCGGACTGCCTGAGCAAGAGCCTGGCACCGGCGGAGGAGCCGGCGCCGGTGGCCGCCACACCGCCGCCACCTGCCACGGCATCGCAGGAGCAGCCGGGCCCTGGCCAGCCGGCTCCAGTGCAGCCGGCTCCGCCGCGACTGATGCCGCCGCCGGTGACCGACGAGATCGACCTGCTCGACGCCGCTGGTGGCGCGGTTGCCAAGCGGGCTATCCCGGCAGTCGCCGCACTGTTCGTGCTGACATTGGTCTTTCGCTGGTTGCGCCGTCGGCGCAAAGTACGACGAAACGCCGCTGAGGTGGGCACCGTGGTGAGTGTGCCGAGTCCGGTGCCAGTGCTGCCTGTCGTGATTCCCGAGCTGACCGACGAGCGGTCAGTATAGGTCAGGGCAGGTCGTCAGCGTCGATGATGTGGTAGGCGTAGCCCTGCTCGGCCAGGAAGCGCTGGCGATGGGCCGCATAGTCGGTGTCGACGGTGTCCCGGGAGACCACCGAGTAGAAGTGCGCTTGGCGCCCATCACCCTTCGGGCGCAGCAACCTGCCCAGGCGTTGCGCCTCTTCCTGCCGGGAGCCAAAGGTGCCAGAGACCTGCACGGCCAGTGAGGCCTCCGGCAAGTCGATGGAGAAATTGGCCACTTTGGACACCACCAGCCGGCGCACCTCGCCGCGGCGGAAGGCGTCGTAGAGCTCCTCGCGCTGCTTGTTGCTCGTCGTGCCCTGCACGACCGGGGCGTCCAGGGCCTCGGCCAGTTCCTCCAGTTGGTCCAGATAGGCGCCGATCACCAAGGTCGGTTCGTCAGGGTGCCGGTCCAGGATGGCGCTCACGACGGGCAGCTTGCTGCGCGCGGTGGAGCACACCCGGTAGCGCTCGTCGGCCTCCGCGGTGGCGTAGCGCAGCCGCTCGGACTCGGTCAGGGTCACCCGGACCTCGACGCAGTCCGCCGGCGCAATCCAGCCCTGCGCCTGGATGTCGCGCCACGGCGCGTCATAACGCTTGGGTCCGATCAGGGAGAACACGTCACTTTCCCGGCCATCCTCACGCACCAGCGTGGCGGTCAGCCCGAGCCGGCGCCGGGACTGCAAATCCGCGGTCATCCGGAACACCGGCGCGGGCAGCAGATGCACCTCGTCGTAAATGATCAATCCCCAGTCTCGGGTGTCGAACAGGTCCAGGTGCCGGTACTCGCCTTTCGACTTGCGGGTCATGATTTGGTAGGTCGCGATCGTCACCGGGCGGACCTCCTTGCGCTCCCCGGAGTACTCGCCGACCTCCTCGTCGGACAGCGACGTGCGCGCGGTCAGTTCCCGTTTCCACTGCCGGCCGGCGACGGTGTTGGTGACCAGGATCAACGTGGTGGCTTGCGCCTGAGCCATCGCGCCGATTCCGACCAGGGTCTTGCCCGCCCCGCAGGGCAACACCACGACGCCCGAACCGCCGGCCCAGAAGCCGGTCACCGCGTCGCGCTGGTAGTCGCGCAGCGACCAGCCGTTCTCGACCAGCTCGATGGGATGGGCCTCACCGTCGACATAGCCCGCCAGATCCTCAGCCGGCCAGCCGATCTTCAGCAGGGCCTGCTTGAGCCGGCCGCGCTCCGAGGGGTGCACCAGCACGGTGTCGGAATCCACCCGCGCACCGAGCATCGGCATGATCTTTCGGTTGCGCAGGACTTCTTCCAGCACGGCACGATCCAGCGACACCAGCGCCAGCCCGTGCGTGGGGTGGTGGACCAGCTGCAGCCGTCCGTAGCGGCTCATCGTGTCTACCACGTCGACCAGCAGTGGCTGTGGTACCGCGTAGCGAGAGAAGCGCACCAGCGCGTCGACGACCTGCTCTGCGTCGTGCCCTGCGGCGCGCGCGTTCCACAGCGCCAGCGGTGTGACCCGGTAGGTGTGCACGTGTTCGGGTGCGCGCTCGAGCTCGGCGAAGGGAGCGATCGCGGCGCGGGCTGCCCCGGCCGCGGGATGGTCGATCTCCAGCAGCAGCGTTTTGTCGGACTGGACGATGAGCGGTCCGGCCTCGGGCGTTGAGCTCAACTCGCTTCCTCCGCAACTCCGCGACCACTAGACCGATAAATCGGGCGGTTCGGTGACAGCACCAGTCTTCCAGGTGCTGCCGCGCCTCCCGCCGACGGTCTCGCGCGCCTCCGGCGGACAGCGCCGCCGAACGTCCGACCTTTGGGTGGAAACTAATTACTCTTCGTAGCTCATCGACCTCCATGGGGGTGCAGCGGTCTGCGCCGGGCGGGTGCTGTCGCTGCTGGACACTGGCGCCATGGGCCGGGAGAGAGCACCGTAACGAGGCCCGCGGGACGGCCCCGTCCAGCCCGTCGTATCGTCCGTGCCCTACATCGGGCGCATCCGGCCCGGCGTCAGAGGTCTTCCGACCGTGCGGTGCGGATTGCCCACGACCGCGGTGACTTGTGGCCAGCCGGATGACCGTCCACTGTCGACCGACTGGGGAGGGACCCCAACGTGCCAGCGCGTAGTTCGCGACTCCCGGCCGCTGGACTGGTCATGACCACGCTCGCAATGACCACCCCGGCCCCGAGCGCTACGGAGACGGCGCGGTGACCGGCGTGCTCAGTCCCCCCGCCACGGCAAGCGCCTCGGGGGGTATCCGGTCACGGTGGGACTGGCGCAACTGGCCGGTGGTGATCAAGCTGGCCGCGGTCCTGCTCGTGCCCACCATCGTGGCCCTGGTCGCCGGCATCTTGCGGATCGTGGACCAAGCCGGTTCCGCGCCCGGCTACGCGCGAATCTCCCAGATCGTGCATCTGCAGCAACAGCTATCCGACGTGATCGGTGCCCTGGCGCGGGAGCGCGACCTGGCCACGGCATACGTTGCCACCGGCCGGGTGGGTGAGCACCGGGAGCTCAACGCGCAGTTCCGCACCGTCGACAGCGGCCTGCGCGTGATCGCGGACGCCGCCGGCCAGGTGGAGGGGCTGGACTTCGCCCGCTCTCCGCTTTCCGGACTCGGCGCGTTGGCGCCACTGCGGGCAAGCGTGACGACCGGTTTCGGTCCGGTCGAGGTGGTGGTTACCGAATACAGCGACGCAATCGATCCGCTGATCGAGCTGGACGCCGCGTTGACCCGCCAGCTCGACGATGTCGCCGTCACCAACGACGCTGCTGCCGTGCACGACCTGCTGGCCGGTCGCGAGCAGGTGGCACGCCAGCACGCGATCCTGTCGGCGGCGCTGTACACCAACCGGCTTGGCCCCGGCCAGATTGAAGACCTGCGTACCGCGCAGGTCCGGTTGACCACCGACCAAGACGCGGTCCGGGCGACGTTGGGGCCCGTGGAACGCGCCAACGCCATCGCGGGAATCGGACCGGATGCTGAGCTGTCCCGCCAGCGGCTATTGCAGTTCGTGATCAACCGTGGGATTTCCGGGCAGCCGCTGAATACTGCACCGGAGGAATGGGACCGGCGCAGTGCGGTGGTCGTGGACAACTTCGCGACCGTGGAGAAAGGACTGCGGCAAAAGATCGACCAGACCGCCCAGCGACTGCTCGACCGGGTGCGCAGCGCAGCCGGTCTGAACTCGGTGATCCTGTTTTTCGCCTTGGGGTTGGCCGTGGTGGTCGGCATCTTGGTGACCCGCGCCTTGCTGCGGCCGCTGAGTGTGCTCAAGCGCACCGCGTTGGACGTTGCCGATCGCCGGCTGCCCGAGGCTATGGCCCGGATCCGCGACGGTGAGGCATCGGAGGCGATGATCGAGCCGGTGCCGGTGGCTACCCACGAGGAGATCGGTCAGGTTGCCAGGGCGTTCGACGAGGTGCACAGCCAAGCAGTCCGGCTGGCTAGCGAGCAGGCCGAGCTGCGGGCCAATGTCAACGACATCTTCGTCAACCTCTCACGCCGTACCCAGGGCCTGGTCGAACGCCAGCTCAAGCTCATCGACCGGCTGGAGAGCAGTGAGCAGGATCCACAACAGCTGGACAACCTGTTCCAGCTCGATCACCTGGCCACCCGGATGCGGCGCAACAGTGAGAACCTACTTGTCCTGGCAGGTACCGAGGCGACCAACCGGACTGGTCGCCCGGTCCGGTTGGTCGACGTGCTGCGGGCCGCGGTGTCCGAGGTGGAGCAGTACCAGCGGCTGGTCTTGCAGCAGCCCCCCGCGGTGCTGATTCTCGGCCGCACCGCTAACGACCTGGTTCATCTGCTGGCGGAGTTGCTGGACAACGCGACCCAGTTCTCGCCACCCGAAAGCCACGTGATGGTGTCCAGTGACCTCGCCGTCGACGGGGCGGTGACGATTGAGGTCGCCGACCGCGGTGTCGGGATGACCGACGACGAGCTGTCCGAAGCCAACCGGCGACTGGCCAGCGAGGTGGTGGTGGACGCTTCGGTGTCCCGCCGGATGGGCCTGTTCGTCGTTGGCCGGCTGGCCGGCCGGCATGGCATTGAGGTGCAGTTGCGCCGCGGAGACGCAGGCGTGGGCATCTGGGCGACCGTTTTGATGCCCTCGCGGCTGGTGCGGCTGACGGTTGAGCCGCTCGAGTCCCCGGAGGCAGTGGCTCCGGACATGGCCGCACTCAGTGGGCCTACCCAGGCCCCCGCGCAGGGGGCAGGCGCCGCGGCGCTGGAAGCCGGCCCACCAGGTGTGCCGGCTCCTCGCCCGCAAGCCGATCCGGAGACCGGCGCTGCTGACGGCCAGCAATCCGGCGGCGGCGCGTCGGACGCCCCCGACGGGCCGGCTGACGGTAACCAGCAGGCTAGAACCGAGCAATCCGCTCCCGAGAAGTCCGCTCCTGGGAAGTCCGCTCCCGAGAAGAACACTGACGAGCGAACAGCTGGCCAGCCGCCTGGTTCAGAGGGGCGAACCGACCCACCGGGCAACGCGGGATCACCGCAGTACACCGGAAATCGGGCAACGCCAATCCAGCCGCCACCCGCTCCGCCGGGTCCGCCTGCCAGTCCCGAGGTCGACGAATCAGTACAGGTCCCTGGCGGCGGGTCCGGCGCTGATCTGTTCCGACCGGCGCGGGTTGGCCCGGTGGAACAGCTGCAAACGGCGGAATCGGTGGAGCCGGTAGGGCCAGGCCCTCGGGTGACGCTGCGCCACTCCACGCCGATCTTCGATGACGTCGCCACTGCGTGGTTCAAGGAACACGAGGCCGTGCCGGTGCGGTGGACCGCGCCGTCACCGGATGCGCCCATGCCGGAAGCTCCGCCCGCGGATGTCACGCCGGCGAACACTGCACCGGCAGACACCACGCCAGCAGGCACCGCGCCAGCAGACACCACGCCAGCAGGCACCGCGCCAGTCGACCCTGCACCCACAGCGGCCGCCGCGCCCGGGAACACCGTGCCGGCAGCGGCAGTCGCGCCAGCGAGCACCGCACCGGTGGACACCGCGTCAGCCGACCCCGCACCGGCACAGCTGGTGACGCCCGCCGCAGCCAGCTCGCCGTTCTTGACCCGCCGGCAGCCCGGCAAAGCGCTGGCCAGCACCGAGTCAGGTATGGCCGGCAAGCCGGCACCTGCTGGGCAAGCGGCGCCGGCGCCCGCCCGGCCAGCCGGCGAACTGACCTCGGACTGGGGTGCAGGCGATGACGGCTGGCGCGCTGCGCAGGCGCTGGCAAGGCCGGTGACTGCCGAGATGACTCCCATGGGGCTGCCCCGACGGCAGCCTCGGGCGCTGCTGGTGCCCGGCGCCGCGGGCCCTGCCCAGCCCACGACTGTGCCGGCGCGCAGCGCGGAGTCGATTCGCGGCCGGCTCGCCAGCTACCAGCAGGGCGTCCGCCAGGGACGCGAGGCTCGCGGGAACGGTGACCAGGCGGTCAACGGCTCCCAGCCGGTCAGGGGAGCGGAGCAACCGGATGGCGAGGAGAACAGCTTGTGACCACCGCGCAGGCGGGATCGGAACGCTTCGGTTGGTTGGTCGACGACTTCGTCAACCGGGTCGCCGGAGTAGCGCACGCGCTGGTCGTCTCGGCCGAGGGCATGCCGATGACGGCATCGGCGCACCTGCCGAGGGACCGTGCTGATCAGCTGGCCGCGGTGGCGTCCGGACTGGTGAGTCTGGCTCAGGGAGCGGCTCGCTGCTTCGACGCCGGCCAAGTCGTGCAGACGGTGGTGGAGCTCGAACGCGGCATCATGCTGCTGATGTCCATCAGTGACGGCTCCAGCCTGGCGGTACTGGCGGCTCCGACCTGCGATATCGGGTTGGTCGGATATGAGATGACGTTGATGGTAGATCGGGTGGGCCAGCAGCTCGCCCCGCAACCGCGCGCCGGGCTGTATGGCGCGCAAGGTCGTTGAGAGCTGTGGCCAAGCTGTGCGGTGACCCCCGATCGGTGGCGGACGTGGTCGCTCTACTATCCCTGCCGCTAGGAGTGGCCCGAGTTCTGCCGGCAGACATGGCGGATATCGGATTGGTCGGACTGGTCACGGATGGCTGCGCTGCAACACCGGACACGGCCGTGATGGAAAGGGTGTCGAGTGGACTTCGTCGACTCTGACCGGGCAAGGTCCCACGGGGGAACATCGGCGGCAGCCCTGCGGCCAGACCCCGTTCGGTCCGGGCCGCCACTGGCGCGACCGATGACCAGCCCGCCCAACGCCATATCTGCGAAGATCGTCGTCGGTGGCGGTTTCGGTGTCGGCAAGACAACGTTCGTCGGTTCGGTGTCGGAGATCGCGCCGCTCACGACCGAGGCCGTTCTCACCGATGCGAGTACCGCCATCGACGACCTCGCGTCCACGCCGGACAAGTCGACCACCACGGTGGCGATGGACTTCGGCCGGCTGTCGCTGGACGCGGAGCTGATCCTGTACCTGTTCGGAACTCCTGGGCAGCACCGCTTCTGGTTCATGTGGGACGACCTCGTACGCGGCGCGATCGGCGCGGTAGTACTTGTCGATACCCGCCGGTTGGCCGACTGCTTTGCCGCAGTTGACTTCTTCGAGGACCGTGGCCTGCCTTATGTCGTCGGCGTGAACTGCTTCGACGGCGTGCTCAACCACAATGTCGATGACGTCCGGGAAGCGCTGGCCATCGGCCCGACCGTACCCGTCATACCGTGTGATGCCCGAGAGCGCGAATCGACCAAGAGAACCCTCATCGCGTTGGTTGAGCACGCCATGCGGAGGTCGGCGGCTCGCGGGTGATCAAGGATTGGGGAAGGTGCGCAACGTGGCGGGGCCCAAGGTGAGGGCGCGACCACCCTCCGGGCGGCCGAGCGGCTCTCGTGGGGAGGCGTGGCGAGCCGGGATCACTGCGCTGCGCAGCGGGTCCATGCCTGCCGCCATGTTCGCCGCAACCGCTGGGGGGTTGCCGCACCGCGGCAGCCGGTGGCGGCTGCGGGATTGGCGCCTGCGCACCAAGCTGACCGCGGTGCTGTTGCTGCCGTTGCTGCTTGCCGGCGTGCTCGGTGCGCTGCGCGTCACCGACCTGGTACGTAAAGCCGACGACTCCGCCGCGCTGGCTCGCCAAGCCGGCTTCGCCCAGCAACTGGGCATCGTGGTGCACGAGCTGCAAGGCGAGCGCTACCAGGTGGCCGCGATGCAGGCCAGCGGCCGGGTGGCAGACCGGGCCGTAATCCAGACGCAGATGCAGCGAGTCGACTCCGCCGTCAGACTGCTGCGCACGGCTGACATGGGCGCCGAGACCTTCCCGGCCGCCGCCCGTGCGGAGTGGCAGCCGGTCCATCGAGCCGCGATGAGCCGGCTTTCCGGCCTCGCTGCGTTGCGCCGCGCCGTGCTGCCGCCCGCTGCTGCTCCGGGGGCAGCCAGTGCCCGCACGGCCGTGAATGCGTATTCCGATTTGATCACGATGCTGTTAGCCCTGGAGGACCAGGCACTCAACGGCGCCGCCGACGAGCTGGATCGTAAGGCCGACGCGGCCAAGGCACTTGGGGCCGCCGAGGAACAGGCTTCGCGCGAGCATGCGATCTTGCAGACGGGCATTTTCGCCGACGGCTTGTCACCAGAGCAACAGGCGATGCTGCGCGCGGCAGACGCCCGGCTCGATGCGGCCGCCGATGAATTCACCCAAACGACCTCTCCCGCGCAACGGCAGCGCTACTTCGGCGCCAGAACGGTGCTCGACCGCAAGCGGCTCCTGGACGCGGCGCTGGATCGGGCAGTGCGGGCAGCGCCACTGGAAACGGTGCCCGGAGACTGGAACTCCGCGGCCGCGGGAACTGTGGAGACGATCTGGCAGGGCCAGACCGCACTGCTGGGCGCGCTGCGCAGCGACACCGCCGTCCGCGGCGACCAGGCGTTGCGCGAGGCGTACTGGTGCGGCGGCGTGGTGGTGTTGCTGTTGTTGCTCGCCGTCGGGCTGTTCATCGTCGTGCTGCGCTCGCTGCTGCAACCGCTGCGCACGTTACGCACCGCCGCGTTCGAAGTCGCCGACCGGCGGCTGCCGGAAGCCATCGAGCAGCTGCGCAGCGCTGACGGTCCGCCGGCTGAGACGACCGTCGATCCGGTGCCGGTGCACTCCAGGGAAGAGGTCGGTCAGGTCGCCCGGGCATTCGACACCGTGCATGTCCAAGCCGTGCGGCTGGCAGCCGAGCAGGCCCAGCTGCGCAGCAGCCTCAATGATGTCTTCCTCACCTTGTCCAGCCGAAATCGAGACCTGCTGCAACGTCAGCGACAGCTGATCAACGAGGCACGCCGTCACGCCGCAGACATTGAGCTGGTTGACCGCCTGCGCCAGCTCGATCACGTGACCACGCGGATGCGCCGGTACAGCGACAACCTGCTGGCAGTCGCCGGTGGCACGCAACGCCGGGGTGCCGGGTCCGGGTCCGGCTCCGGCGTACAGCGTGATTCGGCGACGCTGCTCGACGTGTTCACCGACGCGGTGTCCGAGATCGAGGACCAGACGCGGGTAACGGTGTGCCCGCCGCCGGCGGCCACCATCGTCGGCCCGGTTGCGACCGACCTGGTCCACCTGATCGCGGAACTGTTGGACAACGCCGTCGACGCGACACGGGGCGGTGCGAGCGTGACCTTGGGTGGCGTGATCACCGAGGACAACGGCCTGCTGGTGGAGGTCACCGACTCCGGTCCTGGCCTATCCCGCGATCTGTTGCAGACGATCAACGCGCGCCTGGCATCGGCGCCGGGGGTCGATCCGCTGGTCGCCGGCCAGACGGGCCTGTTCATCGCGCGGGAACTGGCCGGGCAGCACGGCATCACCGTGCGGCTGCGCCAGCGTCTCGGCGACAGCGGGACTACCGCGACGGTGCTGCTGCCGCCCTCCCTGGTCATGGTCGATCTTCGGGCCTCGACAGCCCCTTCCGACTCTCGTGTGCCCTCGGGCCCGCAGGTTGCGGTCGCCGCTGAGGGCAGCGGCCCGCAAGAGTACCCGCCGGTGCAGGTCTCGGTCATCGACGAGACCACCGCGGGAGACTTGTTCAGCCCGGCGTCGATCAGTCCCAGCTCCCAAGCATCTGTGACCTCGCCGGGCGGCCGTCCCCGTACGGCGCAGGAGGAGTGGTCTGAGCTGTTCGGCTCCGCCGTTGGCTCCACCTCCGAGGCAGAGTCAGGTCTCGATTCGGTGCCAGCCTCAGTGACACTGGATGGGTTCGACTCTTCCGCGCTTTCTTCGGTGCCTTCTTCGGGAGTGCGTGAAGAGATCTTTGAGATGGTCTCGGCCTGGTTCCGCGAGCGACGGTCCGGCAACGGCTCCACCATGCCGCCGGAATGGCAGTCCCCGCTAGACGAGGGTTGGCAGGCCGCGCAAGCCCTGCGCAGCCCGATAGATCACGAGATGACCGAGGCCGGGTTGCCCAAGCGACAGCCCCGTGCACACCTGGTATCCGGCGCGGACGACGTGGTCGCGCCGCCGCAGCGCACCTCGCTGGCGCGGACACCGGAGGAGGTGCGCGGCCGGCTAAGCAGGTATCAACGTGGGTTACGGGTTGGGCGCCACGCCCGCAGCGATCCCGCTGAGCACCCGTCATGCACCGACACCCTGCCGCGACCTCTTGCTTTTGAGTACAGATCCTTCGAGGAGTAACAGCAGTGATGACAGCAGCGCGCCAGCACCCGGTCCAGCCCAGCCAGTTCGGCTGGCTGGTGGATAGCTTCGTGCAGCAGGTGCCCGGAGTGGCTCATGCTGTGGTGGTCTCCGCCGACGGGTTGCTGCTGATTGCATCGTCCGGATTGCCGCGGGACCGGGCTGATCAGCTTGCCGCGGTCACCTCCGGGTTGGTGAGCCTGACCCAGGGTGCCGCCCGGTGCTTTGAGGCCGGTGGGGTGGTGCAGACCGTCGTGGAGATGGAACGCGGCATCGTGTTGACCATGGCCATCAGTGACGGTTCCAGCCTGGCCGTGCTGGCCTCGCCCAGCTGCGACATCGGTCTGATCGGTTACGAGATGACGTTGCTTGTTGACCGTGCCGGCAAACTGCTGACCCCCGAGCTGCGCGCCCAACTTCACAACGCCGCCCGCTGGTAGACCTCCGCGCGCTAGCTAGCTGGTCAGTCTGTGATGATCTCCGCGCTGGTGATGCGGTGCAGGGGAAAACGGCATAGCTCATCGGCGCAGCGGTCGATGCCCTCAAGGACACCACCGCCCACGTTCACCGGGCGAACGATGCGCCGGCTGGCCACCCCGTGAGAATCCACAAAACCGATCCGGACACTGCTGCCAGCGTGCGCGGCGCCCTGCAGCAGCGCCAGCGTGGTCGCGGTGGACACCACCCCGGCATGGGCTGAGGTTTTGCCTGAGGGCAAGGACGGCGTGGCGGCGGCCGCGTCACCGGCTCGCACCGTCGCCACCAATGCCGCGAGCTGCTCAGCTGACGGGGTGGGTGGCGCGGTGGCGCGGCGAGTTGGCTGGGCCCGAACTTTGGCCCGGCGGGCGCCGGCTCGCAGGTCGATCACCTCACCGTCGGCGCCCTCGGCGACCGGGAGGAACCCGGCGCCGCGAACCTCGTCCAGCAGCGCTGCCAGCGACAACGGGCTGACCAGGACGGTCGGCGCGAGGCGCCGCAAGCCGCAGCTGGCCGCAACCGGATGCGCCAGCAGCTCTGTGAGCAGCATCGTGTCGTCACACCGCAGGAAAGCGGCCGCGGCACCACCGCGCAGCCGCCCGTGTCGCCGCGCCACATCATCGATCAGGTAGCTCAGTGACTGCGGAACTGGGGTGGTCGATCGAGTCTGGAACAACTCGTGCAAATCGGCGGCGCTGCGGCCGGCGTCCAGCGCGCGGCGCACGGTGTCCTCGGTGACCCGGTAGACGGTCGCGCCACCGGCTGATTCCACATCGGCTACTAGCCCGATCTCTTTGGCCAGCTCGGGTTCCAGCGGACCCGGTGCCACGACGGTGCGGTCGGCCTGCACCATCACCTGGTTCACCGGCTCGGGCAACGCGGTGAGGAGCACGGCCGCCGCGGCCGTCGCGCCGTCGCGCAGTAGCACCCGGCCAGCCGAGGACAGCGCTCCCAGTGCCACGACGCCCAGCGTGGTGGCCTCCTCAACCGTCCAGCCGCTCATCTCGTCTCGCCGGCGGCTGTCCAGGCGCGGTGCCCGCCAGGCCAGCACCGCGGTGACGTCCTCGCGCCGCTGGACAGCGCGGCCGGCGGGCAGCTCGGCGATCACCTGCAGGATCCGGCGCCGCCCTGCTGGCGCACGAGGGTGACGCAGGTCGTCGGACAGCGCTGCCAGCGGCCGGTCCTTGTCGTCGCGCGTGGCCGCCAAGCCGGGTAACCGGGGCAGCTCGAGCCACGCCTGAGCCAGCATGACCCAGCGTCGCTGCGGTGGCGCGGCCAGCCACGCATCGGCAGCGACGGTGGGCAACCACACCGGCGCCCCCGGATTCTCGTCGGTCCAGGTGATCAGACCGGCGGCGACGGCAACCTCAGCGAGCAGTGTGGCGGCGGCCTCGTCGAGGCCCAGGACCCGCGCTGTTCGCCGCACGTCTCGGACGCCCAGACCACCAGAGCGCAGCATCGGGGGCGGGTCGGCCGACCATTCGGCAAGCAACTGCTCGGTGTGGCGCAGTAGTTCGAGCACCGCGCCCGCGGCCGTGGAGTCCACCAGCGCCCGATCGCACGCCACCGTGGGTAGGGCTGGTTCGTCCAGCTCAACGGGCCCGAGCGGGTGATCTCCACGCAACGCCAGCCCCACTTGCGCGGGTAGCTCGACGGTGTTGGCGTCGATCCGCCGCAGCAGCCGTCGGGCCAGCAATCGTTGTACCGGCGTCCGAGCTTGGGCCAGCGACACCGGCTCGGCGGCATCCCGGCTGGTCCCCACCGGCGGCCCGGCGGCCAGCGCCCGCAACACCCGCAGCTCGTCGTCTCCCAACTCGGCGATCACGGCGTCGAGGTCGATGCCGACCAGGTCGGTGGCCGGCCGCCCCAGACCTCCTGGATAGGGCCCAACGACCTGGCGCATCGCCGGTGGTACCGCCAGTGCGTCATCGCCGCCCCACACCAATGCGCGGCATCGCAACCCATGCAGGGCGCCGTCGAGGCGCCGGGCGGGTACGTCGGGACCAATCAGCTGCGCCAGCTCTCGGCGGCTCACCGGCCCGACATCCGCACCGGCTATCACCAGCGCGGACAGTACTGAAAGGGTGAACCTGTCGAGATCGTCGCAGGCCCGGGCGACGGACGCGGCGATTGCGGCTCGAGTGGCCAGCACCGTCGAATCGGCTGGCGCGGGTACGGCGAGATCCGGGCGGGCACGCAGCAAGGCAGTCAGCGTGTCGTCGTCCTGAGAGAGTAGCCAGTCAGCAAGCGTGGTGCTGGGCATCTATTCCAGCCTAGCGAGCTTGTGATGAGGCACACCGGCGAGGTGACACCCCGGGTCGGGCACAATGGTGACGTTCATGGCTGTTCACATCGAGCAAGGAGAAGCCGTGGCCAGGCGCACTGACCGCATCGACCCGACTTGGCCGAGCTGGTCAGAAGACGATCACCCGGTCAGCGAACTGGCCTCTCCGCAGCAGGGTGCGTTGTCCCCGTTCGGTGAACTGACCTTCCCGCTGCCTGCCGAGGAGCTTCCCTACCAGCACCCGCATACCGAAATCAACCGCAGCGATACCTAACCGCGGGGCCGGCGGTAGCCGGCGTTTCGGGTTCGTTAGGGTGCCGTCACCGCGCGGCCGGGATGTCGTTGGGTCGAGCGGGGTCGCCCTGTCGGGGAGGGCGAGCCAACCAGTTCTGCTCGTCCGACACCACAAGAGGTCATGGCTCAACGTCCTCCCGGATCGATCGATTTGCGCGGTCGTCCTTACCTCATCGCGTGCGCCGTCGGTGGCGTCCTGCTGGTCGTGCTGGCGATTTTCATCGCGTCTTTCGTTGGCTCCTCGTCCGACGACACCGGCAAGCAGGCCGCGCCCGCGGCTGTGCCCCGTCCCGCCGCCCCTGCTGTCAAGATCCCGCCCGCGATGCTGCCGGCAGATCCAGCGGCGTTGCCACAAAGCACCACCTACACCATGGTGCAAGGCGCGCCCTTGGACGTGGGTGGACTGGAGCCCACCGACGGCACCGTTGTGCACCCACAACGCGAGGTCGTGGTGTACACCTCTCCGGGCGGCCCTGCGATTGCTAGGCTCGGTCCGCAGCAGATTGGCGAGACGTGGCTGCCGGTCATCGCTTCCCAGCCCGGTTGGATGCAGGTGCTGCTACCCTCCCGACCCAACAGTTCCTCGGGCTGGATTACCGATATTGCACTCGATCGGGCGGTTACCCCGTATCTCATCCGGGTCCACCTTCGTTCCCTCAACATGGAGCTGTTCAAGGGGGGCCAGCGCCTAGGTGACTGGACGGTGGGCATCGGGAAGCAGTCTGCGCCCACCCCGGCGGGACGGACGTTCTTGCTCGGTTCGTTCAGCGATACTGCGCAGCGGTACTCGCCGGTGATCTTGCCGTTGGGCACTCACAGTCCCACTCTCGACAGCTTCGGTGGCGGCCCGGGAACCGTCGCAATTCATACCTGGCCGACCGCCAATGTCTTCGGTACCCGCTCCAGCGATGGCTGCATTCGGGTGCCAAGGGACGCGCTCCACCAGTTGACGCAAGTTCCCCTGGGGACGCTCGTGCTCATCGACGAGAACTGAACACAATGAAAGGACAGCATGTGAACAGTAGGAAGCTCGCCGGCGCCAGTGCTGCCAGCGTCGGTGCTGCCACCGCCGTTGCGGCCCTGCTGCTGGGGACCCTGTCCGGCTCCGCGGGGGAAGAGCCAACCTCCTCGGCATTTGGTATCGCTGCGGATGGATTACTGCCGATCGCGCCGACTCCGAAGGTGGAGGCTCCACCTGACGAACGTAAGGCGCTCCTAGAGGTACCAGGGCCGGATGCCCACGGCATCTATGTGGCGCTGCTCAAAGTAGAGGCGGAGAAGTTCCGTTCTCGTGCAACCGCCGTCAAGGTGGACATCCTCGGGATCAAGCTCAAGGTCCTCGAGGCAACCTGTGAGAACGGTCACGGCGACTCTTCGATCATCAAGACCGACGATAGCGGCGGCAAGAGTTCCCCGGTTGCTGGCCAAGAGATCAACCTTTCGCCGATCCTGAAGGTTGAGTTCAACCGGCAGCATCGCGACCGCGACAAGCTCACTGTCGACGCCGCGGTGATCTCCCTGCTGCCCTCTGACAAGCGCAATGCGGTGCTCTCGGCCAAGGACCTCAACCTGTTCCAGAGCATCGCGGGCCAAAAGTACAAGGTTCCGACGATGGCGCAGGTGCAGGATGCACACACCAAGTCCGGTGCGCCTGCAGGCACTCCTGCCACCATCACCGACCTGGTGAGTTCGCTCAAGGTCCTCAACCCAAGCCTGGTGAGCCCAGCCGCTGGGCATGGTGCGCTGGAAGAGATCGTGATCTCCTCGGCCAGCTGCCGCGAGGCGCCCCACGAGCAGAAGCCACAGGAACAAGCGCCGCCACCGAAGCCTGTTGAGGCGCACCTGCCGGTCACTCACTGATCTGACTGGCCCATTCCGAGGGGCTGGCCCGCATCGCGTGCCAGCCCCTCCGGTTGTTGGTCGCCCTTCAAGTGCCGCCAACCCGCCGCTGAGCGGCTATCAACAGCTACCAACCCCCCGAGATCGACCCAGCCCGGTGGCGCGACACCGTCATCGGCTGCGGTCAGCCGTAAGATCGTGTGGTGAGCTCCGACACACGACTGACCCACGTGGACGATCACGGCGCGGCCCGGATGGTCGACGTCTCCGAGAAGCAGATCTCCGTACGGCAAGCAGTAGCCTCGGCGGTCTTCCGCACGACCGAAGAGGTAGTGCGGTTACTCCGCGCCGAACAACTGCCCAAAGGCGATGCGCTGGCTACTGCCCGCATCGCCGGCGTCATGGCGGCCAAGCGCACACCCGACCTGATTCCGCTGTGCCATCCCCTCGCGCTGACTGGCGTCAGCGTGGATCTGCACCCCACCGGTTGCGAGGTGCACATCACCGCCACCGTCCGGACCACTGACCGCACCGGAGTGGAGATGGAAGCCCTCACCGCAGTGGCGGTCGCTGGCCTGGCGCTGCACGACATGGTCAAGGCAGTCGATCCTGCCGCGGTACTCGACGCGGTACGGGTCGAGCGCAAGGAGGGCGGAAAGACGGGACTGTGGACCCGCCCGGCGACCGAGCCTGCTCACTAACTGCATCCCATGCGCCCGCCAGGTGAACCGCAAGAGCGCTGAGGGCGAACTCGGCGACAATAGGGTTAAGCGCAAGTCCACACCATTCGCCGCTAGCCCGGCGCTAGCCCAGGAGGACCGATGACAACGTCGACCCGCCGTGCCGTGGTCGTGGTCGCATCCAATCGGGCCGCGGCCGGCGTCTACGAAGACCGCACCGGCCCCGTGATCGTCAAATGGCTATGCGAACGTGGCTACCAGACACCCGAGCCCGTCGTGGTACCCGACGGCTCGCCGGTACGCGACGCGGTGGCCGAAGCGGTCGCGGACGCCGTCGACGTCGTGCTGACCACCGGCGGCACCGGGATCAGCCCCACCGACCGCACCCCAGAGGCCACCGAACCGCTGCTGGACCGGCGGCTGCCCGGACTAGCCGACGCGATCCGCTCCGCCGGACTGCCCAAGGTGCCCACCGCGGTGCTCTCCCGCGGGCTGGCCGGCGTGGCCGGCCGGACGCTGGTGGTCAACCTCCCGGGCTCCACCGGCGGAGTCCGGGACGGCCTAGCGGTCCTCGACCGGGTACTAGACCACGCCGTCGAGCAGTTACACGGCGCAGACCACGTCGGCAGCGGGACCGGGCAGCCGACCCTCGCTGATCACCCACATACCCGCAAGCACACCCACTCCCACGTCCCCTCACCAACCTCAGTGCCCGCAGACGTGGTCCTTCGCGCGGTCGTCACCGAGGACCCGCTCGACGTCGAGCAGCACGCGCGCCTGGTATCTCGATCAGCCGCTGGTGCGGTGGTGACCTTCTCCGGAGTGGTCCGCGACCACGATGGCGGCCGCGGGGTCCAGGCGCTGGAGTACACCAGCCATCCCAGCGCCAGTGACGTGATTACCCGAGTCGCTCACCAGGTCGCGACGGCGCACCCCGATGTGCTCGCCCTGGCCGTCAGCCATCGGATCGGACCATTGGCGATTGGTGACTCCGCGCTGGCCTGCGCCGTGGCCGCAGCCCACCGGGCAGCGGCTTTCGCGGCGTGCGCGGCGCTGGTCGACGAGGTCAAGCTCCAGCTACCCATCTGGAAGCGCCAAGAGTTCACCGACGGCACCGAGCAATGGGTCAACTCACCCTGAGTGTCTGAGGAACCAGCACCGTCACCAAGGCAACGCGAAGAAACCACCAAGCGCAGTGACCGATGGTGGACGCA
>DATELN010000107.1:0-16878 GCA_035276605.1 Pseudonocardiaceae bacterium
CTTCCCGTCCCGTGATCTCTCGGACGACTTCGCTGGGCCGTGTCCGCGTCTCACCACGTTGTCAACGCCGCGTTGGGCCGAGTGGCCATCGTGAGCACACTTTTGCTGCGCCGCGGATCACTCGGCCTATCCCAGTAAAACGTCTCATTGGCGGTCATGTGATCGCCTGCATACCATTGGCGCGGCATGGGCTCAATAGCCGCAACGGCGCTTCACCAGCCGCTTTCAAGTCTGCCACGCCAGGGTCTCTCAGCGTTGCCTAGGGTAGGTCACGCTCAGCGGGTGGCCTTCGGGATCGTGAATGCCCGAAGGCCACCCTAGTGTCGAGTGAGCGGTCCAGGAGGTGTGCGGTGGTCCCGTTAAGGGCAGCGCGGTGTGGATGGGCACTACCACCGCGCCTGCGGCACGGGCCCCAGGGGTGCTTCTCTCGGGTAGCTCGGCGCGGACGTTGCCCGTCGGGCCTTCCCGCTGGATGGTGCCCTGTGGTGCACCGATACAAGTAGTGACGGTCATGCAACGGATGCTTGCTCGCGGCGCGGCGCCCGGAAATGTGAAGAGGAATGATTGCCGTACTCGTTATTCCCGCCGCTGGACGGCAGTTAGTAAGTAAGAGGCATCCATCCATACACCCTTGAGTGATCACTCTATGGTGTTGTAACGAGCGATCGTGGGTTTTCGACGATGGAACTGGGTGCCTGATCTATGCATCCAGCTGTGAGCGACTGGGGGGTAGCTCATCATGAACCAGCAATCCCGGATTTCGGCACTGACGTCGCGGTCAGCCGCACATCCTGTGACCGTCGTGGTCAGCGACAATCCGGTACGGGGGGTGCTCGCGCAGTGGGACGCGATGGTCACCGCTACCCCGCAGGCCGATGTCAGTCAGCTGTCAGCCTGGGCACGACTACGCGGCACGGTGGGCTACCGGCCCTTGTATGCCCTGGTTCGGCGCGGAACGGAGCTGGTGGCAGGGGCGCAGATTTTGTATCGACGTTTCCCCGTGCCGGGCACGATTGGCTACCTGCCCTACGGCCCGGTGATTGCGCCCGGGATCGACAGCCGCGAGCAGGTTTGCTGTGCGCTCAGCGACGCGTTGGTACGCCTCGCCTGTCAGCGCCTGCAGATGCTGTTCGTCCAGGTCCCCGAGGGCGCTATGGACGTCCGTTCTGAACTGCTGCGCCGTGGGTTTCGATCCTCCTCCGCCGAAGTGGCACCCTCGGGTTCACTGCGCATCGACCTTACGATCGACGAGGCAGCACTGCGGCGTGGCCTCAGCAAGCGACTGCGCACCTGGACTAACCAGTGGCAGGCGCGAGGAGTCACCGTGCGCCGCGGCACGGAGCAGGATCTCGGACTGCTCAGTGATCTCATCGGCCAGTCCGCCGAGCACCAGGGGTATGAGCCACTGTCGGAGGAGTACCTCCGCACGCTGTATCGCATGCTCGCACCGGCGGGGCACGTGGCGTTGTTCATCGGCGAGGTACACGGCAACCCCATGGCCGCCGAGCTCTACACCGCCTGCAGCGACATGCTGCGCCTGCGGCTGCGTGGACTGGACCGATCCGGGGACGCCGCGCGGCTGAGTGTGCCGGCGGCCATCACATGGGAGGCCATGCGCTGGGCGAAGGTCCAGGGATTGCGCTGGTTTGACTTCGGTGGGCTTCGCGCTGAAACACTGCGGGCCCTACTTGATTGTGATACCAGCGCACAACAGCCCAGCGTGGACCGCTTTAAGACGTCCTTCGGGGGGACGCCGTACCGTTACCCACAGCCTGTCGAAATGATCCACTCCAGAATGCTGCGCGCCGCCTATGACCTGACCCGCCGGTGGCCGGCGGGACGCCAGCTCATCTCCCGAGCAACCCGGATGGCACGAGGAGCTCCTGGGAGAAGTTCACGACAAACCAGCGCACAGCATCCCTAGGCTGATGTCCCGGCTGATCAACACGCTGTCATCGTCGTGGCGTGCAAGGACCTGGCTCGGGGAGCGCCTGCAAGAAGGACACGATGGCTACTGGTGTCTCGCCGGCCGTGGTAAGCCAGCTCGGCGACGTCTTACCCCCCGCAGCAGCAGGGATGGACGCGACAGTCACCTGGGCGGCGCCGCTGGACATATCCGCGACCGTTTCGGGTGGGTGGCCGGGTGACCCCGCTCGAAGACCAATCACCCACCACGGCGCGGAACTCGGCCATTGTTGCCGGCTGGACGCTGGTGAGCCGGGCTACCGGGTTACTTCGGGTAGTCGTGATCGGCGCGGTGCTGGGGCCCACCTATTTTGCCAACTCCTTTCAGGCTAGCTATGTCCTGCCGAGCACCGTCTTCATGATGATCGCGGGCCCGGTCCTGGCCATGGTGCTGGTCCCCGGGGTGGTCCGCGCCATCGGTGCCGGGGGCCTTCCCCGGGCCCGGGAGCTGCTCGGCCGGGTGACCGGGTGGCTGCTCGCCGTCTCGATCGCGGTGCTCGCCCTGCTAATGATCGGCTCCCCGGTGATGGCCTGGACGCTGACCTTCGGCATCCCGGATCCCGGCCTCCGGGCTCATGGCCTGTGGTTGACCACGCTGCTGATCCTATTGGTGGCACCGCAGCTGCCGCTGTACATGCTGTTGTACCTGGGCATGGCCGTTCAGCAAGCCCGCGGCCGCTTTGCACTGGCGGCAGCCGCACCGGTGGTAGAAAACAGCATCCTCACCCTGACGGTGATCGTGGCTGGCTGGCACTACGGGACAGGCCTAGACATCGCGCAGGTCCCGATCGATCTGGTGGTGATGCTCGGTCTGGGCAGCACCACGGCCGTGGCGGCCCATGCGGCGCTGCAATTATTCGGTGCCGCACGGGTAGGACTGCTGCCCCGCCCGTCGATGCACTGGCGCCACGACCCCGACGCGATCGCGCTCACCCGCAGGCTGATGCGCTCGGTCGGCGTAGCAACCTGGCCGGCGGCGGCGATGTACGTGCTCCTCGCCCTGGCCGGCTCGGTACCCGGCGGCGTATTCGTCGTGCAGCTGTCGTATGCCGTGTTCTATTCGCTGTCCTACGTCAGTGCCCGGGCCGTGTCGATGGCCGCCCTACCCGGGCTGGCCCACGCCGCTCACCACCAAGACGGCACCACATTTGGCTCGGCATGGCGCCAAGGCTTGTCCTATGCCGTAATAGCCAGCCTGCCGCTGCTGGTGCTGCTGGCGATGCTCTCCACGCCCACCGCGAACATCCTCGCCAACGGCGAGCTACGGCACGCCGCCTTGATCGGGCCACTCGGTGCCTGCCTGGCTGTGGTGGCGATGGCTCAGCTGGTCGGTGGGGTGCACGACATCGGTCGCCAAGCGCTGTTCGCGCGGCTAGATGACCACATTCCCCGCCGCGCTAGCGGGGCGGCTTTCGGCGTAATCCTCCTCTCCGCCACCGCATCGCTGCTGCTGCCCGCGGACGGTTCCCGCTTAACCTGGCTGGCAGGGGCCATCCTGACCGGGGAGCTCGTCGCCGCCGGGATCGTGCTGCCTCGGCTACGTCGGGCGATCCAGCCCGAGCCCTTCCTCGACCGCCGAATCCTGGCCGCCACGCTGCTGGCCACGCTCGCGATGATGCCGGTAACCACTGCCGTGTGGTGGATCCAGCACATCCACAGCGGTGGCCAGCTCAGCACGCTAGCCATCCTCATTCCAGGCGGACTCGTGGCGCTCGGCGTCTATGCACTTGTGCTACGGGCCACCATGCCGCGACCGGCCACATACACAACCGCAGCTGCTCCTCTCTCGACCGGTCGAGCCGAACCCGGCCAAGTCACCATTCCATGACCTTGCTAGCACTAATGCGTCAGGCGGAGCATGGGTTCAGCAGGCTGAGGTGACGCGTCGTCGCCTCTAGGCTGTCAGCGCCTCGCCTAGCTTTATGGGGTTCCGGTTCCGCCCGAGCTGATCACCTTGGCGCTGCCCTATGGCCGGCGCAGTAGGTTGTTAACGCGAAAGCACGTAGAAAACAGCGAAGCGGCGGGGAAGCCACCAAACTCGACAGCTGTCAGTTTTTCTGGGAGCGACGGGATTGAGCGTGTAGGGCGAGAGAGTCGATGACCAGTGCCAGCGCGGGCACGGTAGCGGCGGCGACACAGCAGCCAGCGAGAGTGTCGGTCGCATAGTGCACGTGCCGGGCGACCAGAGCGATCGCGACGCTGCCCGCTACTACGACCGGAATGAGGCTCGCGACCAGGCGCAGCACGGCGCTGCCGGGTCGCCGCGCTGTGGCGAGCATTAGCACAGCGGCGATGGCCACCGAGCACACCGCCGTGGTGTGCCCGCTGGGGAAGGACAGATGCCCGTAGCGCAGTCGCCCGATAAGCGGTTTGAGGATCAGTTCTGTGATCACGACCGCAGTAACGGTGCCGCCGAGGGTGAGCACCACGCCCGCCCAGCGCCTGGCAGCGGCAGCGGCGCTAGCAACAACGGCGGTGAGGAGGGCGGCTGGTGCCGGGTTGCCGAGGCTGACCAGGCCAGCAGTGATGAGATTATCCCGTTGAAACCGGTCGCGGATGTACGTATCGAGCGTGAGATCCAGCCGTCCTGCCGCCTCTTGATCTGCATACCGCATACCTAGAACTGCAATCACGGTGATCGCCAGCAGGATGACGACGACCGCAGAGCCTCGCGCACGACCAGCCAGCAGCGGCCGGTAAGCGTGCGGATCGACTGCCCTCACGGTCGAGGTGGCTGGTGCGTCGAGCGTTGGTCCCCCCATAGCTCCTGCACTCCCTTGCAGACTTCACACCATCCGCGGCGCCCATTCGGGCCGCCGCTCGCGGGTGGACACCGACCACACCCGACGAGGCGCGGGCTCTTGATACAGACGCTAGGTAACACATGGTTACCGTCCGGCGGTAAACTGGTTAGCCGCAGGCAAAATTCAATCAATCCTGATCTGTACTTCTTACCCGGTGGACAGTTCGTATCTAGCGATGCACAGCCACTACTCATAAACCACTCACCGCTTCCGACGGCACTGTTGCGTTCGCCCGATGGCCGCTTCGGGCAGGCTATGTTGATGGGTCGTCACCGCTGTCGGCTCTCAGCGCCACGGTCTAGCTTCTTTTCGGTTCCCGCCGGATATGATCATGGTGGCGGTGCGCTGTATCTGCTGCTGTGAGGGGCTCAAGTATGGGCTTGACGGTAGATCTCCTCGCGCTGGCCTTGCCCGTGGACGCCTCGACGGCACTGACACCGCACAGGGCGGCAAGGACGCCTCGCTGTGCAGTCGTTGCGGGCAACAGCCTCTGGATCAGCCCATGTTTTTCAGCTTGGCCACGCTGAACACGACACCCGCGTCCGTGCGGCGCTCCTCGTTGAGGTGGAAGTTGTGGGCCAGCGCAGCAAAAGGGATGTGGTCGCCGTTGTCGAACCAGACGAGGTAGACCGGGCCATTGCCAAGCGCATCGCTTAGTCTCGCAATGTCGTGAGTAATATCAGATGCGTGGTGGTGCAGGCTGGGCTCTGCTACCGGCCGGCCATCGCCGAAATAGCTGACACGATCCGGCAGATTGCTAAAGACGGTGCTCTCGGCAGGAAGCGCCGCGATGAGCTCGCGGGTCTGCGCGTTGGCGAATTTAGGAGTGTTGAGACCATGCCCGTAGTCAGCGGCACTGACCTTGCCCGGCGGAGAGAACAGCGCGTTGCCGGCTAAAACCAGTCCTGCAATGCAGGCCAAAGTGATCCCGGCCGATCGGCGGAGACGATCCATGGCCAGATCGAGGCCAGCACCCACCGCAGCCAGGGCTGGCGGTAGCAGAGGCGCTAGCAGCCGACCACGCAGTGGATCCAGAGTAATTTGGACCTTTATGAGATAAAGCGCAGTAAACGCCGAGAGCACAGAGATGGCTGCGACGGCGAACACGATGACACGCCGATCAGAAGGAGTAAACCAAGACCAGACAAATGCCCACACCACGACAACGGTTACGCCAACGACAAGGACGCTCAACAGACCTTGCACCAGCCACGGCGCCGAACCCGGAACCACCCAGGCAATAACGCCCTTGACCGCCTCCAGCAGGATCTGGACCGGAGACTGCTTGTTAGAGAAACGCCCGCCTACCGGGTACCCAGTGATCACAGCATTCCTGACGAACCAGGGCAGCACAACGCAGGCAAACGAAATACCGAATACCAACACGTCGCTGACCTTCTTGCGCCACGGAAGGCTTCGACCGACAAGCACGACGGCAGCCACCGGGAGCAGCGAAATCCCGGAGTACCGCGTCAGCGTGGCCGCGCCCGCCAGGACACCGCACACCACGATGGCGGCCCTGCCGGCCCGGGCCGCACCAGCAATCCGTACCAGCACCGCCAGATACACCAGCGACACCGCGATGTAGACCGGCTCAGACCACAACCACATGTAGACAGTCAGCAACGACGAAGACACGGCCAGCGCCGCGGCGACTCCGACGGCAAGCCAGAAACGAATACGGGCAGCGAGAAACAGTCCCACCCCAAAGACCGACATACCAAATAACACGGCGTTGAACCATCGGGCAACCGTCACCGGATCACCCACAGCAGCCGCTCCGGCAAGAACCCAGGGCAGACCAGGCGGGAAGAGCGACAACGGTGCACCGTTTAAGCCAACAACCCCATCACCTCGGACAACTCCCCGTGCCGCCGCTAGGTAGTACGTGGAATCAGGGCTGATGTTGATACCGTAACGACGCGTGCCAAATAGCACCAGCGCACCGGCGAGAGCAGCGAGAGCACCAAGAAGGCCAATCCGCCAGACCCCGAGTGAATGCACGCCAAGCCTCATCGATTGGCACCAGGACCAAATTCTCCCCAGAGCCCGGTCGCAGACATCTACCACTTGATCCCCCAGCCCACTACGAAACAGACTCGCCGATTCGACGGGATACTCACGCCCCACCATCACCGCTTGCAAGCCAATACTCTGTAAAGAATTGCGTGGAACTGCACACGGACGCCATCGGGGGTGCACTGACGAATGTTACGACCGTGATGGTCTTCTCACCTGAAATGTTGATAGATCCGCCAGCTGTAACAAACAGATGGCCTGGTCCGATATCGCGGTAATCGCAGCCGCTAAAAAGGAGATAGTAGCAACCACTGCATCGAGAGGTGGTCAAATAAAGCGGATGGTCATCATGACCATGGCGACAGCCGGGCTGATTATTGGCGCGGGCACCGCGGCAGTGAATTCAGATTTCCGGGCGCAGGTAATAATTTCCAAAGGGCCCCTTGATCCGAGCGCATTGCGCCAAACACCAGGCCCAAATCAGGATTTTGCTGCCTACAAATGACAGCTGCCACCAAGCCGACTGGACAAAGCCAAGCTTCAGACAATCGGACCTGGCTCGCCTG
This sequence comes from Pseudonocardiaceae bacterium, assembly GCA_035276605.1. GTDB lineage: Bacteria > Actinomycetota > Actinomycetes > Mycobacteriales > Pseudonocardiaceae. The sequence goes on from DATELN010000107.1 coordinate 7,355, forward strand.
GGTGAACCCAGAAATGACGGCCTATCTTAGGTCAAGAATTCCCGGCTTTCGGCGACCCTTACTCTTGGACTCAGGGCTAAGCTTGAACGACGGTCGGCCAAACAACAACAGCAGGTTCACATGTCTGCCTGCCTCCTAATGCAACACACCCGGCCTGACACGTCGGCGAGCCGATGATTACAGGTAGGTGGCGGCGATGAAGGTGAGGAGTAGGCCGCTGCCCAACACCTGGAGTACCCGGTCGTTGAGAATGATCTCTTCGGGTTCGCCACCGTTGCCGCCGTCGACTTCCATGGCGTAACGCAGTATGGCCAGAGCCAAGGGCACTAGTGAGATCACCGGCCAACGTGAGTGATTGGTCTGGCTAAGCTGAAACGCCCACAAACCATACGTTATGATCACTCCGGTGGCCGACAGCGTCCACACGAAACGCAGATAGGAAGCGGTGTAACGCTCCAGCGACTTACGGATATGCGCCCCGGTGCGCTCAGCGAGCTGGAGTTCTGCATACCGCTTACCCGCCACCATGAACAGCGCCCCGAACGCGGTCGTGAGCAAAAACCACTGCGACAACACAATCCCTGCTGCGGCGCCACCTGCGATCGCCCGCAACACAAAACCCGACACGACAATCGAGATATCCACCACCGGCTGATGCTTTAGCCCCCAGCAGTAGCACAGCTGCACCGCGAGATACACCACGGTGACTAACACCAACCCGACCGACGCCAGGAACGACACTCCTACCGCGCCCACGAACAGCACAACCGCCACCGCCAACGCCAGCCGCGGCGACACCAGCCCCGCAGCGATCGGACGGTGACACTTGGTCGGGTGCGCCCGGTCAGCGTCAATATCGTAGACATCGTTGACGAGGTACACCCCGGACGCAGCCAATGTGAACGCGACAAAGGCAATCCCAACTGCGGCCAGCACACGCGGCTCAAACAGGATGCCACCAGCAAGCGGCGCCGCCAGCACCACAACATTCTTTACCCACTGCCGGGGCCGCAGAGTACGGACCAACCCAGGCAGCGCACCGCCAAATGGGGTGTCAGTCTCCCTCTGCCTAGGTCCACTGGTCGTCATCGCCGTCCTACGCAGGGATCGCCGGAAAGTGGTCGCGGCATCCCGACATGCTCTTCGTCGTGATTGTTGTCGGAATGTGACAGTGCCTTATCGCGCGGCGTTGTGTAGCCAACATTGCAGGCAGTCAGGACGGTTCCCCTCATTGCTGTTTCATCGAATCCTGCGGCAAAGTGTTACTGGTTTCTAGCCACTGACTGTCCTGATTAGGTGACGCACCTATCCTGCGGGAACCTTGAAGATGCGGATGACCGGACTGGTAGGGGCATCGAAGATTGCAACCTGAGGCAACTCTTGGAATAACCGCTGGTAGGCGGCCGCGTCGGCGGGGTAGGTCTTGGGTTGTTCGGTAAAGCGACCGTACATCCCCTCACTGGCCACCACATAACCCCCGCGCGGTGGTGGGCAATCGACGACTCGTCCGCACGAAATCACCTTGTATCGGGCCGGGTCGAGCCACGGGGCATAGGGCTCGACGAGGACGGTCGTGCCGGACGGTGTGTGCTCGTCAAGCCAGTGCTGCGCGGCATTCCAGGTAGAGGGTCCTGGATACGGGAGCCGGGCCACGGCTTCGACGACGAGCACCGCGACCGCGATGGTGGCGGCGGCGAGCCCCACTGCTCGGTGTTGATGCGCGTACGTCGTTAACAGCGGTTCGATGGCCAGCGCGGCGAGCACCGCCAGCGGAGGCAGGACCAGCATGATGGTGCGGTCGTTGCGCACGGATTGCAGGGCTACCACCGCACTGTAAATGACGGGGAAGCTAGCGAGCACGACGGCGACGCGCCACCGCTGCCGGTCCCACACCGTGACCGCCACTACCGCGACGAGGGCCAGCGCGACCAACAGCCCCTCGTGGGTGGCCAGATAGGCTGCGTAAAAGCCGGGTGCGTTGCCGTCCATACCGGCGTGGCCGGTGGCGTAGTGCCGCCGCTCGAACTGCAGCCCCTCAAGAAACGCGGGCCGATCGAGCAGCGCATAGGGCGTGGTCGCCAGGAATGCCAACACCGCGCAGGCGCCCGCGATCGGCAGCCGCGCTGCCGCTTTGCGAAGACCAGCGCGGTCGGTGGATCGCAGCAGCCCGGCGAGGATGACTGGGACGGCGACGAACACCGCGGTGTACTTCGTCGACGTCGCTAGCCCGACCGCTAGGCCGCTGACGGCGTAGGCGAGCCAGCTGCCCGACCGCAGCAGACGGACCGAGGCCAGCACCGCGACCGCGACGAGCAGCGCCGTAGGCATGTCCGGGGTGATGAACCGGCTGTTTGTGATGAGCGTGGGGGACAGGGCCAGCAGCATCGCGGTCACCGTCGCGGGAAGCACGCCGTTGGTAACGCGGCGCGCCGTGACCCACCCAACCAGCACGACCAAGATGCCCAACGCGACGGTGAGGCCGCGGTGGACCATGACGGAGCCCGTGGTTGGAGCGTAGGAGACACCCATCAACGCGCTGACGGGTGCTCGCTCGGTGAGCCCGGGGATCCAGCCCAGCAGCGGCCCGTCGAGGTGAAACGCGGCGTGCAGGTAGAAAAACAGCGACGGGTAGTTGAAGAAGTGCGGGTTCGCATCGCCGTGGGACACCATCGCGTCGAGGACTTGTAAGTTGACCGGCTCGTCGGGGTGGTGCATGTAGGGTAAGTCAGCGGTGAGCCCGATGAGCCGGAGAACCAACGCGAGCAGCAGCAGCCCGGTGCACACTCGCCGCGCCGGCACGGACCGCCCGAGGCCACGCAGGACATGTCCTGGAGCTGTCCGCCCATTCCGGGCGCTGGCCATCGCCACCAGGGCGGCATTCCCGTCGCGTTGAGCCCCGATCACGGCCTGTCGAGCCGGTTCGCCGCGGCCCAACAACCGGGCCACTCCGGATCGAGTGACCTGCCGCGTATCGGCGGCCATCGGCCCGACCACTATGGTCCCGACCGCACCGGCTAGCGCTACCAGCTTTTTCAGCATGAGCCCCTCCTGCTAGCCGCGATACGGGCCACCCCAAGCTTTAGACCCCGCCGAACCGAAGCCGGTGCACCACGCACCGGCCTCAACTACATCGACGTCTGCGGCCATTTAGTTTCGCGAAGCACGGTCAGCCGTCACAGACGGCGCTGTTGCGTTGTCGCGTGGTGAGCAGGATGGGCGCTGCGCTTCTCAGCTCACATGGCGGTGGCAAGTTCGGTGAAGGCGTGCGGGACGCAGTGGACGTTTTGGATGAAGGCGTGTCCTGCGCTGATCACTGGGCAGAGCGCAGTCGTTTAAGCCCGCGCATCGGTCGTAGTCGGGCCTTCAGGCGGCCGTAATCTGCCTTCGATTAGGTTGTTTCGGTACCGCTCGGTGACGTGACAGGCGGCGGGCAGCAGCTCGTCGAGTACTCGCTGGTCGGCGGGGGAAGTTGCGAGCCTGCTGGGCGACCCAGTTGCCGATCGGTCTCCTTCGTTTTCGCTTCGGTCAACTGCATGACTTTCCAGATATGGCAGTAAAGTCGATTTTCTCGGCGCGTACTGGGTAAAGCGGGTCCACAAGTACAAGCCTGTTGTCTGATCATCTAAGCAGATCGCTGACACAGGCGGAGCGCAGCCATTTCAGTTCGCGCATCGGGGCCAATCTGGCCTTGAGCCGCCATGATCGGATTCAATGAGATTGTTCGCGTATTGCTCTAGGACATGTCACGCGGCGAGCAACAGCTCATCGAGCACTCGGGCGTAGGCAGCGCTCCAGCGCTCGGGTAAAGAATCGGCGGATGCCGGTTGACGAGGTATTTGTCGAGCGCGGCGATGCGGCGCTCGTCCTTCGAATTAGCCCTACTTGGCCGCCGCGAAGTGGGGCAGCACCGCACGCTTGGACTCGATGCAGTCGAGGAGTTGACGGTAGGAGTCACAAAAGGCGTTCACGCCGGCACGCTCGAGCGCTGCTGTGATCGCGGTCAGGTCCAGCCCAGCGTCTGCGATCTCAGCCAGTGTGCGCTGCGCGGTGGGGATAGCGGTGTCAAAGGCAGGCTTGACGATGCCGTGGTCGGCGAAGGCCCGCAGCGTCTGTTCCGGCATCGTGTTGATCACGCCGGAAGCGATCAGCTCTTCGACGTAAAGCACGTCAGAGTACTGCGGATTCTTCGTACCGGTGCTTGCCCACAGCGGGCGCTGGGGTGCCGCGCCTTGGCGCCGCAGGGCTTCCCATCGCTGGTCGGAGAACCGCGCCAGGTAGCGGCCGTAGGCGCGGTGAGCGTTGGCGATGGCGACCTTGCCGCGCAGTGGGGAGTCGCTGGGGAGACGAGCGTCTGCTTCGGTGTCGACGCGGGAGACGAAAAACGACGCCACCGACGCGACTCCGGCAAGCGGCTCGCCAGCTCTAGCGCGGCGCTCCAGCCCGGCGAGGTAAGCGTCGATCACCTGCTCGTAGCGCTCGACGGAAAACAGCAGAGTGACGTTGACGTTGACGCCGCGCGTGGTGAGCTCCTCGATCGCGGGAATCCCGGCGGCGGTGGCCGGTACCTTGATCATCACATTGGGCAGCCCTAGCCTTGCCCACAGCTGGAGTGCTTGGGCGATCGTCGCGTCGGTGTCATCGGCCAGATCCGGGGTGCACTCGAAGGACACAAAACCGTCCGTGCCCTGGGATGCGTCATAAATTGGGCGCAGGACCTGCGCAGCGCGGCGGATGTCCTCCAGTCCCAGCTGGAAGAACAGCTCCTGCGTGCTGTGCATACCGCTGCTGACGGCGGCGCGCAGCTGGTCGTCGTAGCGGTCCGAGCCGGTGATCGCCTTGGCGAAGATCGTCGGGTTGGATGTCGCGCCGGTGACGGCCTGCTCGCGTACCAGCCGCGCGAACTCGCCGGTTTCCAGTAACGGCCGCGACAATGTGTCCAGCCAGATCGACACCCCTGCCTCACGCAGTTGTGAAAGTCGGTTCATCAGTTGTCTCCTCCCGGGGGCGACGTAGCGCTCGACAAGGGCGATTTCCGTTCGAGCGGTCTGTGGCAGGCGCAGTCCCACGGTCGCTCGGCACTGTTGAGGCGAGGTCTTCCAGCGCCACGTCCGGGTGGCGCAAGCGCGCGGCATCGACCGACTTGCCTGAGCGGATCAGCGCTTGGATCGCATCGGTGGCCCCCCAAACGTTGACGTTCATGCCGGCCACCACACGACCGGCCTCCAGCCAGAACGCGATGAACTCGCGCTTGACCGGGTCGCCACGGAACACGACCTCATCCCAGTGCGTCGCGTAACCGGTGTACTCCATCCCCATGTCGTACTGATCGGAATAGAAGTAGGGCAGCCGGTCGTAAGAGACGCTCTGCCCGAGCATGCCCCTGGCGGCGGCCGATCCTTGGTGACGGGCATTGGCCCAGTGTTCGACCCGAATCCGGCGACCGTAAAACGGGTGCCAGGCGTTGGCGACGTCGCCCGCGGCAAAGATGCCGGGGAGCCGTGTCTCGAGACGCTCGTTAACGACGATGCCGTTGTCAACCTCGATGCCGGCCGCCTCGGCCAGCGCGGTCCGCGGGGCGGCCCCGATTCCGACGACCACGAAGTCACAGTCGATTGTGCTTCCGTCGGCCGTGCGTACTCGCTCAACAACCCCGTCTCCTTCGAGTGCTTCCAGCGCGGCGCTGGAACGCAACTCGACGCCACGCTCGAGGTGCAGATCGCGGTAGATGGCACCGAGCTCTACTCCGAGCACCCGCTCCAGCGGGAGCAGCGACCGCTGGATGATCGTCACCTCCAGGCCCTTCTCACGGGCCGAGGCCGCCAACTCAGCGCCGATCCAGCCGCCGCCGATCACCACAAGCTTTCCACCGCGCTCGATCCGCTCGGCGATCGCGTCGGCGTCATTCAGATCGCGCAAGTAGAACACTGCGTCCAGGTCCGATCCCGGCACGCGCAGCCGCCGGGGCTCAGCACCTGTCGCCAGCAGCAGCCGGTCGAAACCGACCCGCTCGCCGCTTTGCAGCGCGAGCTGCCGAGTAGCAGTATCGATCGCCTGCACCGGCGTCGAGGTGCGCAGCTCAATCCCGTGCTCGTCGTAGAAGTCGGCGGTGTGGACGTACACCTTCTCGCGAGGCGAATCCCCGCGCACGTACTCCTTTGACAGCGGGGGGCGTTCGTAAGGTCGCTCACGCTCGGCACCAAGCAGCAACACGCGCCCCTCAAAGCCCGCCTGGCGCAGCGCCTCAGCGGCCTTGGCTCCCGCCAGGCTCGCTCCCACAATTGCAAACGTTTGATTGCTCGTTGGCTCGACGATGCTCATCAGGCTGGTCCTTGGTTGAGTTGGGGACTGCGGGTGTGCGGTCGCGGCACGGTGATGCGTATTAGAAGGTGCGCCACCCGGGTGCGTAGCGGGTGGCCAGCCGGGCCAGTGCTACCGCACCGATGAGTAACCCGAAATCACGCAGCGCAATGTCGAAGAAACCTGGGAAGCTCAGCAGGTTGACGATGATCCCGACCAGCCAGGCGGCCACCAGCCAGGCACCGAAGCGTGGTGCCACCGCAACCGCGATCCCGGCCACGACCTCGATCACACCCACGGCGTACATCGCCTGCTGCGCGGTGCCGGGCACGAGGCCATCGATCCACGGAGCCAGATAACCCGGCCACTCCACGAGCAGGTTGGCGAACTTGTCCAACCCGAACAGGATCGGAGCCACCGTGAATACCGTGCGCAGCAGCAAAAATGCCTGATATGCCGGGTCAGAGCGGGCGACTGCGATGGCGGTTCTCAATCGAGAAACATCGGTAACCATGACAATCCTCTTTCTGAAGACAGTGTTAGGTTTAGAACGGTCGTGACACTGGTTGGCGGACGTGAGTAGTTACCGCCTGTCCCGTCGCCTGTTGTCCAGCGCCGCCGAAGGATCAGCCTGGAGAGCAAAATGTTTGATCACACGCTGTCGGGCGGGTCAGGGCGGCGACCGGCTGCCTCGCTTTGGTGGCAGCGCTGCCCGCGGCAGCCACCCCGAGCCCCAGCACGGCGACCAATAGCGGAAGCAGAATCGTGGGCCGGCGCGCTGGAATCGTGGTGGCGGTCGCGGGTCTAACGGGACCTCAAATGCGGGTGCTAAGCCACGAGCCCTGGGATCGAGCCTGGCTGGGCAAGGGCTTAGTACCCACCCCTGCCATCCCTGTCGCCGCCACTTCGGTAGCCGCTAAAACGCCCATGATCACCGAAATTCCGGTGGTTTCGGTGATCCCGGTGATTTCCATGACTCCGGTGACCCCTATTACCACAGTCATCGCCATGGCCACGCCCAAAACCACCAAGTTCGAAGATCTCCGTGATCCTCATGTCATCCTCTCTTTCATCTTCTGAGGCCTTCAACCGACCCGGCGTGTCGAAAAGGACGCGATGTGGCGACCGGCACCTGTCTAAGCGCCTTGCCCACCCCAGCCTCCTGGCCTCAAACCTTCTAAAATCGATACATGTTGATGGTAGAACCTCTCCGGCTGTTTAGTCAACAATCATAGTTTTTAGACTCGGGGTTCGGCGGTCGGTCACGCGATGAGCCGACGCGTCGCCAGCTGAACCCCAGGTGGCGCAGCCGAGGCCGACTTCGCGCTGACTGTCGATCGTGTTGGTTGCCCGCTGGATCTACGGCCTGCGGATCAACTCCGATATCGAGAGGCCGGCCCCGGACCTGGCGCACCGGCAAGCTAGCGATCACCGCGTCCGCCGTTGAGTCGAAGCTAAGCAGCTGCGTGAGGCCGGTGACCCGCAGCGGGCGGTGTACCGCATCGTGGTCGGCTCCCACGATGCACAAGTCCGTCCCGAGCGCCATGGCCTCCTGGTGCAACCTGAGCAGCGCCGCGACACCCTGTGGACCTAGAACACTCACGTTGGCCAAGTCGATGACAACGTGTGGCGCCCGGTTGAGCTGCTTGCGCGCCAGCTCGGCCAACAGCTGAGCCCCCCGCCGGTTCACGGTGCCGCTCACTCGCACGATCACCACGTCCGGAATTGGCGCGTGTAGACGCACCAGGTCGCCCAGCTCCGCCTCATCTGCGCCGGCCACCCTGGATCGGAGCCTCGCCCTCTCACCGGTGGGCTCACAAACGGGCTGTTCCTTCTGGTGGTAAGCCGGCTCGACCAGCCTGTCTCGGCGCAGAACACGAGCGTGCAGCGGCGCCGCGGTCGGCGTGGGTTCCGGCTGGAATGGGACGGTGATGGTCATGGATATCTCTGTTCCGGTGATGGGTGCTGGACGGTGATGAGTTCCGGAGCTGGCTTCTCCGCACGCGCTGGCCAATCGAGCCGGCGATCCGCATGGGCTTGAAATGGCGGGCTTTGTTCTTCGCCGGGCGTACTGCTAGCCGACGGTGGAGATCCACAGACCCAGCCAGCGCGCGAACTAGGTGTCAGGCCAGGTACCCCGGTCTACCTGGAGGGGACCCACAGGTTCGTTACCTCGACCGCCTCGTCACCTCTAGTACGTCGTTGCGTGGCCTGGTCTTGCCGTGGTGCAGATGACGAATGTCGCGGCCACAGGATGGAACGGTTGTCCCCGGGGTAGTCATCAAGGCGCGTGACAAGTGTGGTGCGGGTGCCATCGTCCGCGTCGCGGAGCCGACGAGTCGCCTCGGTAGTAATCGGCAGCTGGTGTGCTGCGCGTCCTTTTTGCTGCCATCGCTTCTCCACACCTTGCGGTCCGCGTCAAGACATGGGCTACGGTACAGCGACGGCAACAAAAATCACTTTGACAGAAAGCAACGCTTACGACATGACCGACCCGCTCACCACTACGCCTGGACCGGTTCCTGACGTGGCGAGCACCGGGATCGCGGAGCTTGACCACGTGCTCAGCGGATTGTTCTGGGGCGACAACGTCGTTTTCGAGGTCACCGATCCACCGGCGGCCCAGCCGTTCTACCGTGCCGTCGCCGCAGTCGAGGAGCACTACGACCAACGCCTCTACATCACCCTCTCCCACGAGCCCACAAAGGTCCACAGCATCGATCTCATCCACGCCGGTCCCAGCAGCGAGCTATCACAGCCGGTGCCGCTGCTGCGCGCGATCGTCGAGCGCTGCCGACGCGGCGAGCGGAACTTGGTTTTGTTCGAAGCCATGCAGACAATGATCGAGCGCTGGGGCGCTGACGTCACCGCCCGCTTTTTCGCCCACTGCTGTCCGCAACTTCTCGACCTTGGTGCGATCGCCTACTGGTCCGTGCCGTCAGGTCAGCTCTATCCCGCCTTGCGGCGCACTATCGAACAGATCACCCAATGCGTCCTCGTCGTGGGCGACTCCCGGTTGCGGATCGCCAAGGCCGAAGGTCGCCCACCCGGCATCGAGGGCAGCGTTTTTCGCTACCGTGACGTCAATGGCCTTCCCGCGCTGACGCCCGCACCGGTCGTCGCCCGCATCGGCGCGGCGCTTCGCGCGCTCCGAACCCAGCGACAACTAAGCCAATCGGATCTAGCTCGTCTAGCCGGGGTCTCGCCCAGCGCAATCTCACAGGCCG
>DATELN010000108.1:0-37434 GCA_035276605.1 Pseudonocardiaceae bacterium
GCGTTCTCCCGCTCCAGCTCCTTGAGCCGCTTGGCGTCATCGCCCTTCATTCCGCCGTACTGATTACGCCACCGGTACCACGTTGCTTCGGTGATCTCCAGATGCTTGCACACCTCCGCCAGCCCGATACCCTGCCCGAGCTGCTTTTCGCCCTCCCGCAGCTTGCGGATGATCTGCTCCGGCGTATGCCGCCGACGTCGCGAAGCCATCGTCTACGAGTCCTCCCACGCCCATCATCGGGCATCGGACTCTCACAACAGATGGACCACTATCCAGGGGCCCGGTCAGTCCCCCTCCGCTACGGCAGTCTGGATGCAGACTGCCCTTTTGAGGGCTGGGAAAGGGCAGTCTGCATCCAGACTGCGGTTACCGGGGGAGAGAGCGTAGGGAGGCGAGTTGGGGGAGGAGTTCGTAGGCGACGGCGTCGGTGTGGTGGGACATAACTGCGGTGGCGCGGAGGGCGGCTTTGGTGGCGATCACCAGCTCGCGGGAAGCGGCGGCAGCTCGGCGCGCAAGCTCTACCGCGGCGGCCACCACCGCCTCGTGGGCTTCGCGTGAGCGCGGGTCGCCGTCGGTCTCGATCAGGCGGTGCGCCAGCCCGGTGCGTACCGACTCGGCAGCGTCCAGCGGCTCACCCAACAGCGCCATCGCGGCTGTGGCCTGCCAGCCCACAGCGCGCTGCGCCAGCCATGTCATGCCCCCACCGGGATGGATGCCCAGCTGCAGGAACCGTGCATCGAACAGCGCGCCAGGCCCGACCAGGCGGACATCGCAGGCCAGCGCCAGGTTGAGCCCGGCGCCCACGGCCGGCCCGTTGACGGCCGCGATGGTGGGCAACGCGGCGCTGGCGACGGCGAGGAAGCCCGCGTAGAGGCCGCGCAACTGTGCTTCGGAGCCCGACTGTGCCGCTGTAGCCAGCGCGCTGCGATCAGCCCCGGCGCAAAACGCCGGCGGCGCACCGGTGATCACGATGGTGTGCACGGACTCGTCGCGGTCGCACTCCGCCACGGCGTCGGCTAACTCTCCGGACAGCTCCAGGCTCAGCGCGTTGCGCCGCTCCGGGTCGGACAGCGTGAGCACCGCTATGCGGCCCTCACACTCGTGAGTGAGTAACAGTGTCATAGCACCGAATGCCACTCACGAGTGTGGATAACACCACCGTGGAGACCGTTCGTTCGACGAAGTCCAGCGCACGCAATCGTTCCAGCGCGGACTCGAGATGCGCGATACCGCCGGCGCGCAGGTGCACGATGGCGTCTGCCGCGCCGGAAACTGTGTACGCCGACACCACCTCAGGTAGTGACAGCAGGCCATCGCGGATCCGGAACGGTGCCACGTTGCCCCGGCAGTGCACTTCGACGAAGGCTTCGGTGCCCCATCCCAGCGCGCCGGGATCGACCACCGCTGTGAAGCCCCGCAGCACTCCGGCGTCGAGCAGCTTGTCCACCCTGCGCTTGACGGCGGGCGCGGACAAGCCCACCACACTGCCAATGTTCACGTAGCTAGAGCGCGCATCGGCAACCAGGCGCGAAACGATCTGCCGGTCGATCCCATCCATGCGCAATATTCTGTTGGTTATAAGGTAAAAAAGCTATCTGCACCTCGAACTTATCGGCAAATAACATTGAGATATGTCGTCAGCGTTGAAGCTCGTGAGCCTGCCGCGGGTCGGTACACCGCGCCGGTACCTGATGTGCCCACCGCGGTACTTTGCGGTGAGCTACGCGATCAATCCCTGGATGGATCCCAGCCGGCCCGTTGACGCCGCGCGGGCGATGAGCCAGTGGACGGCGCTCGTTAAGACCTACCGCGCGCTGGGGCACACCGTCGAGGTGATCGATCCGCAGCCGGGCCTGCCGGACATGGTGTTCGCGGCCAACGCCGGCACCGTGGTCGACGGCGCTGTCCTGGGCGCCAGGTTTCATAACGCGGAGCGAGCCGCTGAGGCGGAGCACTACCGGCGCTGGTTCGTCGCGCACGGCGCGCCCGAGATGGTGATGCCCGGCGCGGTCAACGAGGGAGCCGGTGACCTCAGGTGGACCGGTGAGTTGCTGCTGGCCGGTACCGGGTTTCGCACCGAGCTGGCCGCCCATCAGGAAGCGCAGGAAGTACTCGGCGTCCCGGCGATCTCTCTGCAGCTGGTCGATCCGCGTTACTACCACCTCGATACCTGCCTGCTGGTGCTCGACGACTCACCGTCCACCCCGCTGATCGCCTACTACCCGCCGGCGTTCTCACCCGGCTCGCAACGGGCACTGGCCCAGTTGTTCCCGGACGCGGTGATCGCAGGCGCGCCAGACGCGGCCTGCCTCGGGCTCAACGGGGTATCCGACGGCGGCTCGGTGGTGCTACCGGTGGAAGCCCAAGGTCTCGGCCGCGCCCTGGCTGCTCGTGGCTTCGAGCCGGTCTTCGTCGACATCTCCGAACTGCGCCGAGCCGGCGGCGGCCCCAAGTGTTGCACCCTGGAGCTTTGACCTCCCCTACCCGACGTGTCGAGCCCCCGTGCCCGCTGGGTCGCGTCCCCGTGCCCGGTGTGTCGCGCTAGCCTGCCCGGTGTGTCGCTGCGCAGCGACCATGGAACCCCGCACCGCGCCGGCACGTTGCATCGATCAGAACCCGCACGCAACGGGAGGCTGACCGCAGTGCACAACCACTACAACGGGCTGAAAACCGCGCTGCTGCTTGGCGGCCTGTCGGCGTTGGTGGTGCTGATCGGGGTCCCATTCGGCCGCAATGGTGTACTCATCGCGCTGGTGTTCGCGCTCGGCATGAACGCTTATGCCTACTTCAACTCCGACAAGCTGGCGTTGCGCGCGATGCACGCGCAGCCGGTGTCGGAAGCCGAGCAGCCCATGATGTACCGGATCGTGCGGGAACTGGCCACCGACGCCCGCCAACCGATGCCCCGGCTGTACGTCAGCCCGACTCAGGCCCCCAACGCCTTTGCCACCGGCCGCGACCCGCGCCACGCCGCAGTGTGCTGCACCGTTGGAATCCTTGAGTTACTCAATGAGCGCGAGCTGCGCGGGGTGCTGGGCCACGAGCTGTCGCACGTCTACAACCGGGACATCCTCATTTCCTCCGTTGCCGGCGCCCTGGCCGGGATGGTGACGGCCCTGTCGAATCTGGCGATGTTCGCCGGACTGTTCGGTGGCGGCGACGAGGATCGCCCGAATCCCATCGCGATGCTGTTCATTGCCCTGCTCGGACCCATCGCGGCCGGAATCGTGCAGATGGCGGTGAGTCGGTCGCGGGAGTACCAGGCCGACGCCTCCGGCGCGACGCTCACCGGTGACCCGCTGGCGTTGGCCAGCGCGCTGCGCAAGCTGGAGCGCGGCACACAGTTGGCGCCGCTTCGTCCCGAGCCGCAGCTGGCCGCGCAGTCCCACCTCATGATCGCCAACCCGTTTCGGCCGGGCGAGGGTGCCGCGCGGTTGTTCTCCACCCACCCGCCCATCGCCGAGCGGGTGCAGCGCCTGGAGGAGATGGCTCGCCGCTAGTCGTCCCAACGGATCCGTCAGCCCAGGGATCGGGCAATGTCCATGACGTACTGGCCGTAGCCCGAGGCCGTCATGGCCTCGCCCAAGGCGTAGCAGGCGTCGGCGTCGATGAAGCCCATCCGTAGCGCGATTTCCTCCAGGCAGGCGATCCGGACGCCCTGACGGTGCTCGAGCACCTGCACATACTGGCTGGCCTCCAGCAACGATTCATGGGTCCCGGTGTCCAGCCAGGCGAAGCCGCGACCCAGGTCGATCAACCTGGCCCGGCCTTGCCGCACGTAATGCATGTTCACGTCGGTGATCTCAAGCTCGCCGCGGGCCGACGGGGTCAGCGAGCGCGCGACCTTCACGACATCGTTGTCGTAGAGATACAAGCCGGTGATCGCCTTATTCGAGCGGGGCATGGCCGGCTTCTCCTCGATGGAGACCAATGTGCCGGTATCGTCGACCTCAGCGACCCCATAACGCTGCGGATCTTTGACCGGGTAGCCGAATAACACGCAACCGTCCAGGTTGGCCACACACTCCCGGAGCCGGGCCGAGAAACCGAAACCGTAGAAGATGTTGTCGCCCAGCACCAGCGCAACAGCGTCGTCTGCAATGAAATCAGCGCCGATCACGAAAGCTTCGGCCAAGCCATTGGGGTGGGGCTGTTCGGCGTAGCTCAATCGCAACCCCAGCGTGCTGCCGTCGCCAAGCAGGCGGTGGAACAGGGGCAGGTCGGTCGGTGTGGAGATGATCAGAATGTCTCGGATCCCGGCCAGCATGAGCACCGACAGCGGGTAGTACACCATCGGCTTGTCATATACCGGCAGCAGCTGCTTGCAGATGGCCTGAGTGATCGGATGCAGCCGGGTGCCGGCGCCGCCGGCCAGCACTATCCCTTTCACCGATAGTTGGTGAACTGCGTCGAGGCTGACAGTGACCAGGACGCATCTGCTTGACGCTGTGTCTGAGCTGCGCAAACCATGCTCGTCCTTTGCCGTCGTCAGCTGGTGGTAGCCACCGTCGTTTGTACCCCATGTGTACCCAGGACGTCTGGCGGCCGATCGGAGTTACCCCCTCCCCAAGCCAGGAGCCACTTGATCACTTAGCCACAATTGGGGGCAACGCGGTGCGACGGAGGTGACTGCGCGAAGCTTGCGGACATTTGCCGGTGTTTGCGGCGCATTCCAAGCTGGTGTGTCCCAAGCGTGCTCTACCGAAGATCATCGGCTGCCATGGATGGGGAGCCCCAGCCCTTTGACCTCTAGTCGGTCGTTGACGGTAGCGCTAGTCGCCCAAGGAGTCGCAGGGGTCCTCACTCGCCGGATACGTTGCGTTCGTCGGGTCCATCCGGATCGACACGCCTTGTCCTGTTTGATCCAGTCGCGCCAATCACATAGAGTGACCATCGCACGACAGCAGGTCGATTCCAGCATCTAGTCGTGGATGTTGGGCAATAGTGGCAGAGGCTAGAGGGGGACTTTGGCATGCCGTGGCTCAGCGTACGGGTGGCCGGTGGGACGCTGGTCGCGGTTATTGCCACGGTAGTCACGGTGGTCCCTGCGGGTGCGCAGCCGGTGACCCCATCGCCGAAGGATCCCGGGGTGGGGTCGTCCACGGTCATTGCCTGTGGGGTTAGTTATCCGGCGAGAGATTTCAGTGGTTGGCGGCGCTTCCCGGCTAACACTGTGACCTTGCGCAGTGGCCCAAGCAATTCGTGCATCCAAACTGGTCAGGGCATGCATGATCAGCGTGCCCAGTACCTGTGTTATGCCCCTGGCGATGGGGGCACCTGGACTTTCCTGCGTAACGTGTCCACGGGCGAGCAGGGCTGGGTCCGTGATGACCTGTTGTCCGACGACGGCAGTCAAGTGCCTTGTGACGAAAGTCCGCCGCCTGCGGTTGTCAACCCTCTCTGATGTCATCGCCTCGAGCACGTCAGCAAAGTTATCCCGGTGGTCGCTACGTTGTCTGGTGAGCACGCGTGGCGATGGTGTCGGCGGCGGTTGTGGGGCGGTGGACTGGTGGTTTTCTGCGGCCGTGATAAGTGCTTGGGCGAGTTCAATGGCCTGTGTTGGGGTCATGACCGCACCTGTTTGGGGGGTGGCGTGGAACAGTAGCTCGACGCGGTCGTTGTCGCTGAGTAATAGCAAGTTGCACGCGCCACCGCCGTACTGGATGGGGCGCCGGGCGTCGATGACGTGGCGATGGGTAGAGTTCACGGGCAGACTAACGGTGGCTGTCAATAATGGCAGCGTGTAAAGGGCCTCATATTCACAAAAGGTGTGAAATTCGTCACCGGCTTGACCGTGTCCGGCCCCGGCGAAGCGGTCAGTGTGGTAGTAGTGCGTGGCCCGTGGTGCTGCTAGACCCCTGACCTAGTAGCACCACGGGCTTTCGTGCACCTGCGGGATGCCTTCATGGGAGGGATACCGCCCGAGTCGCGGGTAGAGTGATCGTCTTTTGGCTCGTTGCCTGCCGATCACGCCATCCCGAGCGTCATCGACCGCCCCCTACGTGACCAACCGTTGTTCGTGTCAGCCACAACGGGATCGACGGAGATAAGCGCTGACTGTGGTACTGCCGGCCGCTTGCTGGCCAGGCATGACCCCACAACGGCAGCTGTTCGCAAGCAGCATGTCCGGCGCTTAGCCGATGGGATGTGGAGACGAGCGTAAATGCAACTGCTGGGGCTGGTGGGATAGTCCACACCCCACTAACCTGTCTGTGCGCAGGGGGTAGGACACGGATGACGGGTAACCCGGCGGTGCCTCCACAGCACCGGAGGATCATCAGGACACAGCCATCGTCTCATCGCGTCGCGTCGGACCGCTACCAGCATGACGTGGGCCAAATCGTCACCAGGGGCGGGTCACCGCGTGACCCGTCGACGTCGTTTACTCGGGATCATCGCCTCACCCTGGAGGAATATCAGCTTGACAAAAGTTTCCGGGAGATCGCGTGTGCTGACGAGCTGGCGCAGTTGTTTGGCGTGGCGACTGGGGAGCCTGTGTTGGAACGCCGATTCGTGTTTTACGCCCAGGGCGTCCCTCAACAGCTAAGTACGTCCTACCTGTTAGTTGCGTTGGTGGGTGGCACCCCGGTGGCGGATCCGGCAAATGAGCCGTGGCCTGGCGGTACTATCGCTCAGCTTGGCACGCTGAAAGTCTTTGTCAGCCGAGTGGAGGAGTCGGTGGCCGCGCGTATGGCGCTGCCCGAAGAAGAAACAACGCTACGTATCCCGGTGGGTGTACCGGTACTGACCATTACCCGACGAATGCTCGCCGGCCCGGATCGTAACCACGTTGTGGAAGTAGCTAACATCGTGATCCCGGCCGACCGAACTGTCCTTGACTACTCGATCGATCTCCAGGTATGGCCGGAACCAGTGCGCACCTTCTATCAGTCTCACGGTGACAATCGATAGCTGCGCTCACGTCTTGCTGACCGGCAGCGAAGAGCAATCCACCGGGTAACTCACTAATTGATGAGGTGGCGTTGCAACGATCACTTGGCGATCAAGTTGAACACCTACGTCGGGTACTGGCCCGATGCGGTCGATCGCACTCGCTCACTCGTCAACAACATACTGGGTTGTACCCCACCTGCACGGGGAGCGCTGCGGGAGCCGTCGATACAGGTCAGAGCGCTCCAAGCGGCGGATATCAGCGATAGTTGGTGAACTGCAAGGCGACGCCGAAATCGCGGCCCTTCAGCAGGGCGATAACGGCCTGCAGGTCATCTTTCTTCTTGCCCGAGACCCGCAGCTGGTCGCCCTGGATCTGGGTCTGCACGCCCTTGAGCTTCTCGTCCCGGACCGCCTTGGCGATCTCCTTGGCCTTGTCCTGACTGATGCCTTGCAGGATGCGCCCGCCTGCCCGGTAGATCTTGCCCGAGACGGCCGGCTCGTCAACGTCGAAAGCTTTCAATGAGATGCCTCGCTTGACCAGCTTGGTCTTGACCACGTCGATGGCGGCGCGGCAACGCTCCTCGGTCTCAGCCTCGATCGTCATCGCCTCGCCACCGGCCCAAGTCACCTTCGCACCGGTGCCGCGAAAGTCGAACCGGGTCGACAGTTCCTTGGCCGCTTGGTTGAGCGCGTTGTCCACTTCCTGCCGATCGACCTTGCTGACCACATCGAACGACGGATCTGCCACCGTGTGCTCCTTTCACGCGCGCCGGTGCCGACCATACTCGCCAGGCCAGTTTTCACTCGGTGTCACAGACTGTGTATCGTGGCCAGCGGCCGGTGCGTCCGGCCACCAGGCGGGTTGCCCGAGCGGCCAATGGGAGCGGACTGTAAATCCGTCGGCGTACGCCTACCAAGGTTCGAATCCTTGACCCGCCACGCAGTGATGCTTGGCCTATGACCTGCTCGGCCGGGTCACAGCGGCGATCTTGCAATGTCCTGCTGTGCACGGCTGGGACTGGCCGGATCCGGCTGTCTGCGTCAAATTCGCGGCAAAGTTTCGTTGTGCCGGGGCTCACGCGTCTCTGCGTGGAGAGCCCGGGTCGTGGCGATCGGGACTACCAGTTCAGGGGCGTTGTTCCCACCATGCATAACCACGGGTCACTAAACAACAAAACCAATCCGGATTCGGGACGAGACAGTCACTAATTGATACAGCGCCCACTAACTAGACTTTATCGGTACCTTTCGGTGATCACCACGCAGCCCGGACCAGGACTCATGATGGTGTCATGACCATCCTCCGCCCGTACCCCATACGGGGTTGTGCCCTATGGACACAACACTTCGACGATTGCAACGACATGGGCATGCTGCCCGACCACGGGCGGATAGTGGTGTTACTGGGAGGCACCTCTTTGGGTCGCGACCGCATCGGTGTAAGCCTGGGTGGTGAGATCGCTGTCTTCGATCCCTAACTCGCGCAGCACGGACCGCACGACGCCCAGGGCAGCGTCCACCTCGCCTGGATCGGCGCTTGTCTCCAGCTCGATGAATGTTTGCCCGGCCAGCTCGGGGACCGTGACCACGGTGGCGAGCAGGTCACAACCCTGGGCGGTGAATCGGTAGTTCACGCAGTGCTTCTCGAACGCGATGATTTGCTCGACGCCGAGCGCGGTGAGCACGGTTGTCAGCACGTCGGCGTCTCCGACAGCCGTTTCGTACTCGGGTTCGATCCACTGGCTTGGTCCACAGCTGGTTCTTTGAAGGTGAGCAACGCACGGGTCGGGCCGAGTTCATCGGTGATCGTTCGCACCCGCAGCTCGGTGCCTTGGCGGGTCCAACTGCAATCGGGGTAGTCGAAATAGCGGTCGGTGTAGATCGAGTGCTGGCCCACCGCCCGCTGCGACAGCGCCGCATGTAGGCACTCTGGGTTGCGCGCGATCGCCTTCAGCTCGGCCTCAACCGCCATTGCCTCCTACCACCTGACGCGCCGTCCTGCGTAGCTCGTCGGCGAACCGACGAAACCCCCGGTGCAGCGCGCCGTGGGGTGAGCCGGTACATCGGCGAGGTGTGTCCCTCGTGGCTCTCGCCGAAAGCGGACACGAACATCGTGCCGTCCAGGGAGATCACCCGCCAGGTGAGCAGCATGGTGTACAGGTAGCAGCGCACCGTGCCGGTCTGCTCGTTCAGTTCACGCAGTGGCGCGATCGACAGGCGAATGCCCGAGGCAAAGGACTCGAACCCCTCCCCGATCTCGGCGGCCCGGCGATGGGCGGCCTCGCAGTCCGGATCGAGCAGCAATGCCCGCACCGTCGGGGTGCCTAGCTGCACGCTCGCGCGCAGCAGCGAGTCGTTCAGCGTCCCATGATGCCCAGGGCGCGCACCGCCAGCACGTCGATCGCTCGCGCGTTGTTCGCGAGGCCCCGCATGTCCGTCATCGCCGATGACTGCGAGGGATACACCTCGAGGATTTCCGCACGGCCCGACGCGCTGAAGTGGGTGGTCCAGCCCAGCGGGGTGACGCGGAGCGAGACCGAGCAGCATTCGGGCGTCATCGGGCATGCCGAGCCCGTTGGCGATGCGCTCGAACAGCTCCAGCGTCGTGACGGGCCGGGTGCGGTGAATGATTTCGCCTACTGGCCGATCCGGTTGAACTCATGCACCACCTCGACCAGGGCTGAGCATCACTCGGATCGGCGGCAAATCACCCAAGCCGGGTCATTCCGCCTGTAACCGGGAGTGCGCGTGCGCAGGTGAGTGACCCGACCGTTGCTCCGTTTAGGCGCTAGGGGTGCACCCGGCTGCTACTAAGGGCTACCTTTGATGCAAGTACATCTGCAAGTACGCTGGACGCAGCGAGGTGGAGATCCAGGTGGGGAACCGCGGCAACCAGGGCTCGGCGAGCCGAGTAGACGGAGGCCGTGAGCAAGGCCAAGCCCGATTCGTGCCGCGCACATATGACGTACATGGCCTGCACCGCTGCCCGCTCACAAGAGAGGAAAGCGCATGCTGAAATTCGCTCAACTCCGGAGCAAGGCCGAAATCTTTGCGGAGATCACACGCAGCTACCCATGGGTCAGTGACATGCGCAACGGTTGGGAGATCGAAAAGTTCGACTTCAAACCGCCCAGCGACCGCTGGATGGATTCCTTCAAGCCGCTGGCAACCTTCGAGTTGGAACTGAAGAGCATGCCGGAGTTCGACAAGTTCGATGTTTGGATCTGCGGCACAACTCCGAGGGGTGATATGAAAACGGCGAGGGTGGGAACCATTGCCAAGAGGTAGTGAAAGTTAGGGCGGTACTTTGCTAGCGGGCCTGGCATCCCGTCGACTGGCGCAGCTCACCACACGCTAACCCCGGTGTCTGGCTCGATGCGGTGCACGGAACAGGTTCGGTCAGGACCGAACAGTTCGCCTGGCCGGCCCACCTACTTCTCGACGGTACGTGCTGGTGCCGCATGCGTGGCCTGTTCGCGGGCGGGGAGCCGTAATCCATACCAGCTGGTGCGATTAGGTTAGAACGGGCGTCAAGCTGGGAATACGGTGTGTCGAGCGAGGTGACGAGGAGGGGAAGCGCGTGCCAAGAGTCGGGGCCGGTCGGGTGGGTCGAACGGTGGGGAGTGCCGTTATGAGCATGGCGGTGCAGCGGCTCCGACAGCCTGCCCTGGCCGTTATCCAAGCGAAGGAACGCGGCAGTGCATAACGCGGCCGGCCCAACCCGTTGGCAAGGAGACCCACTGGCCAGCGAGGTAGACCCAACTGCTGCGCTGGGTGATAGGGCGGCGGGCGACGGCCTGGCACGACCATGGGGGCTGAGCGTGCAGCACTACCCGGCGGTGGGGATTTGCGTCGTGGTAGTGGAAGGCGAGCTAGACGTGCTAACCGCGCCGCTGCTCGAGCAGCGCGTCCGCGAACAGCTCCTCGCCGCGCCGGCGCATCTGATTCTGGATCTAGAACCGGTGTCCTTTTTAGGCTCCAGCGGGCTGAGTGGCCTGCTGCTCGCCCGCGAGCTCGCCCTCACGAGTGGCGTGCAGCTGCACCTGGCGGGTCTGATCACGCGCGTGGTAGCGCGTACGGTAGAGGTCACCGGTCTGCTAGGAGCATTCAGTACATATCCCACCCTCATCCAAGCTGTGATCGAGTTGGCTGATCAGGAAGCCAGCACTGCGGCCAATGTGGTACCACCCCCGATACTGACCGTGTTCTGGCGCAGCTTGCTGCGCAGCGTGTGGATCCTGGAATTGTGTGAGTTCAACCGTGGTCCGGGGCTGGGGACGGTCGTGGACTGGATTAACTCTGGCGTGTCCGTGACGCAGCCGGCGCCGGACATGGCCCAAGAGCTGCTCGCTGCCCACGGGTTGTGGCTGTTCCGCGATCCTAGCGACGAATTTCCCGCTGGCAGCCGGCACAGAATTGGCTACGCGTGCGCCGACGCTGAGCTGGTCATGCTGGCGGACCTGGTGCGAGACGATGCCGCCCGCGCCGGGCTGCACCCGATGATGCTGGCCGCATGGGTCGCGGCCGGATACTCCACAGACACTGCCGTGGGCTGGATCCGCGCGGGATGCCCCTTGCCGCGCTGACGAAGTTCACCGCACGCAAGCTTTGGCGACAACAAGGCGGTTGTCAGCGGACGCGACGACGTGACTTCTGCCTCGATCCACGGGACCAGGGCGGGTAGGCCCCTCCTTGCCAGTGGGGAGGTACGGGCGCGTTTTCCTCGCGGGCACGGACCCGCTCGTAAGACTGCCAAGCGTGTAGGTGCGCATCATGCGCACGGCGCCGGGCATCCTCGAACACCAGCCACTCCTGCTCCGGCGTGGCATGGCCCTCGGCGACCGCGAGCTCGGCGGCGGCCAGTGTGGCGTCATCGATATCGCTGTGCTGGTGAGCGCGCTGCTCCGGGATCGGCGGCGGATCATTGCGGTGCCGCTGCAGGTAATAGGGGTTATCCGCAGCCAAGCCGCCGCTGAAGCGGCCATAGGCGCCGAGGAAAAGCAGCAACATTCCGGCAATGAAGCTGAAGATCACATTCGGCAGCCGGAAGGCCAGCAGGTTCCATGCGGTGTCGAGCACAGCGAGGTTAACCAGGCCGGAGAGCAAGAACAGCGCACCGACGACCACGGTGATCGTCGAGGAGCTGCGGCCACCGCGCAGCGCAGCGCCGATGAGGATGCCGCCGACGATAAGCGAGATCGTTGCCAGTAGGCCATTCGTGGCTAGTCCAAGGACCACTTTCCCTCGGACTGCGAGAAATTCCAACCGATCCGCAACACCGAGTACGCCGAAAACGCACAACCCGATGCCGAGCACCGCCGCTCCCACGCGGTGCACGAGATCTAGCCGGAGCCCCGGCGGGCTGCTCGACATGTGACCTAGGATACTCTGAGTTCCTACTGTTGGGCAGCAAAACTTGGTATGGCAACTGGGTCTCCTGGTTGCACCTCGAGCGACAGCGAACACGCCGAGCCGAACCAGCTGACGCAAGTCATCAGCGCGCCGCAGCCGTTCGTGCATGCCGATGACTTAGCGTGCCAGGTCATGAAGCAGCTGGGCGCTGTGATGGCTAGCGTGCTGATCTGCCTTGCAGTTCTGGTCAGCGCGTCGTGGCCGGCTGCGGCGGGTCCGCTTCAGGCTGAGAGCCTTGGGGCCCTGGTACTGGTGCCACAAGGTATTACGGCCAGCTTCGCCGTGTATGACCGCAAGCAACAAGAATTCACCGCGGTGCGCAACCCGCACGCCCAGTTCCGTGCTGCTTCGGTGGTCAAACTACTTATCGCGCTGGATTACCTCCTCCAGCACGACCCAGTATTGGACCTCGAGCAAGCGAGCACTGACAACCAGCGCATGACCATTCTCGCGCTGCGCACGATGCTGCGCGGCAGCTGGGATTACGCAGCCAGCGTATTTTGGGTGCGCGGTGGCTTTACCGATGTCATTACCCGGATGACCGCGCTGATCAATCTGCCCGACACCTCACCTCCGTCCCCCCAACAGCGCGGCTACTGGGGCTACACGTTGACCTCAGCCGCCGATGTCGTGAACATCTATCGCTACATTTTGGAAAGGACGCCTGCCAAGTATCGGGACTTCATCATCGGTAACCTGCACGCCTCCACCCGATGCGCCGAGGACGGCCGAAATCAGTATTTCGGCATCCCTCATGCCTTCGCCAGGCCCTGGGGCATCAAGCAGGGTTGGTCCGGCTGGGGCTCGACGGTGCCCTTCGAACAGCGCTGCTTTGAAGACCGCCTCAACATGGGAGAGTTCGCCGGCCCGGTTCCCGCCATGAAAGAACAACCACAAGCGCGCCCCGACCTGCTCAGCCCGCTACTGCACACCACCGGGACGATCGGTCCGAACGAGCGCAGCATCGTCGTGGTGTTCACCACCTACCCCCAGCACGCCACCTGGCCTCAGGCAACCACGGCCATCACCCGCCTGTGCTGGTCGTTATCACCCCTGGTTGCTGATGGCGGACCTAATCCGACTCATCACTGAGTTCATCACAGAATGTGGCCAGCGACCGTTCGCAATCGTCGACCCAGCTGCGGCGATCGTGGTCACCTTTTCCATATCAGGTCAGCCAGACAATCCGCTCTACGTTAGAACAGGGGCGGTTAGTCGGTGCTTGGCGGCGGATGCGGGGGTGGGGGTTCGGTGGGAGCGGTGGTCGTTGCAGGATGGGTCCGCTTCGTCGCGCATGGTCAGTGAGCGATCCTCGTCGGGTTGCGTGGTCGTGGGTGTGGTCGAGGTCGGCGCTGCGCGCGCTGGCGCGGCAGCCAGAGTGGATACCGAACCGATCCCGAACGTGCACATGGCGGCGTAGGTCGGCTCCGGCGAATCGGGTGGTGGGGTCCTGGGTGCTCCAGACCGGCCGGTCAGCTCCGGCGTAGTAAGCGGTGCACCCACCGGTACTCGCTCACGTGATCAACGATGATGCCCCGTTCGACGAGTAGTTCTTCCACGTCGCGGTGGGAAGGGCGTTAGCGCAGGTAACAGCGAACCGCTACCAGGATTACCTCCGGCGGAAACCGGAACCCGACAAGGCTCGATCTTGAGGTTGACACCCGAACATGTCGATGATGCATCGCCCCAGCCTGCCCGGGATTTTGCGCCTGCATCGATGGAACAGACCCTCGGCAGCTCCGGACGACGGTCGACTATCGTCGGTCAGGTTTTGGAGGCGCTGGCATGATTCGAAATCGGTGGTTATTGATTGTCGCCATCGCAGCCGCCCTGGTCGGCATGCACCACCTGGTCGCCGAACACCGCGGCCGCGCAGGGCCCTTTGCGCATGCGCCGTTGACCCTGGCGGCAGGCGTCGGTTCGCTCTTAATGAGCCCGGCGCCCACCGAACGCCCTCCTGCCGTGGCCTCCGACCAGGGGGGCCGGGGCATCTGCGGGCAGGGGTCGGCGCTGGTGCGGCGCGGGCACAGCCCACCGGTTCAGTTCGATGTACCCAGCTCTACGTTCTGAGGCGCTGACCGTCGCTGATCGATCAGCGACCGGTTCAGCCAACGCATCTACGCAGGGGAATACACCCATGACCACGCGCACGATCACCGCGGTTGCGGCTGCGGCGGCCATCCTTGGTGCCACGCTCGGCGGCTGCGGTACCAGCTCCCACAGCTCGAGTCCTCAATCTGTGGCACAGGCACATAACCAGGTCGATGTCGGGTTCGCGCAGAACATGATTCCGCACCATGCCCAAGCCATCGCGATGTCCCGACTGGCCGCCCAGCAGGCGGTCTCGGCCCAAGTCAAGGATCTCGCTGCCCGCATCCGGGTCGGTCAGCAACCTGAAATCGATCAGATGAGCGGATGGCTGCGCGCCTGGCACGCCTCGGTACCCGCCACGGACGATCCCATGGGCGGCATGGACCGAGGCGACATGGGGCACATGGATCACGACACCAGCGGAGCCATGCCCGGCATGATGTCCCACGATCAGATGCACCAGCTCGAGCAAGCCACCGGCGCCGCGTTCGACCGGATGTTCCTACAGATGATGATCACCCATCATCAAGGGGCTATCACGATAGCTCAGACTGCTGAGCTGCCCGCGGGGCAAAATCCCGACGCCCGCCACCTCGCCCAGCGCATTATCGACACCCAACAGCGTGAGATCACCGAAATGCAAACTCTCCTGAGCAGCCAGTAATCCCCCTGTGGCCACCGCCGCGGTGCAGATCAGCACACATCCGGGCCACAGGGTGGCGCTCGCCCAGCGTTTCATCGCCAGGAGCTTGCACCGCACCTCAGTGTGCAACATCGAAACGAGCCGCCGTTAAGGCCAGGTCCCGGTCGTGCTCGAGGCCTAGGCGGTGCCGCCTACCTACACGTTTGGACTATCGACCTCGCCTCGCGCGTCGAGTAGTGCCTCAATGTGCTGGGGTGGTCCTGGTTGGCCGAACAGCGCGCCGACTGCCCAGTTGGCGCCGATCCACTGCCAGCATGTGGCCTGCTTGGGGCTGTCCACGGGGAAGGCGACCGCGTCAACCCCGGCGGCACGGATGGTATTAACCATCGCCTGCGCGGTCTGGGCCAGGATCCGCGAGGGATCGTTGGCCACCTGCTGGGCGATTGGCCGGGCGATTTTCACCGCGGATACGGGCAGGTCCGCCAGGCAGCGAAAGCCGCCGATGCCACCAACGAAGTCGTGAAGTCCGACACGCAGGCCAAGCCCGCTTAGCACTTTCAGGTTGTCTTCGGCGTGTGCGCCGCCTTCGCCGGCGAGTTCGCCGGTGACCGTGCGGATAGCTGCCACCGGTGCCCGCAGCTCCAGCTCCACTGGTGGCAGTCCAGTCTGGTCCAAAATTGTTCCGACTTTCGCTGCCAGATCGGGATCCTGCGTTTGGGTGGGCATGAGGTTGACCATCACCGGGGGCACTCTGGGCCCACTGCGCTGCCGCCAGAACGCGGCCTGTTCAGCGGCGGTGCGCAGCAACCACTGACCGATGTCATATACGGCACCGGTGCGCTCGGCGGCTTGTACGCAGTGTTCGTTGGACAGCCCGCCCAGCCGTGGGTGCTCCCAGCTCAGCCCTGCCTCGAAGCCCACCAACCGTCGCTCATCCAGCGTGACCACCGGCTGGTACGTCACGGTCAGCTCACCGGTTTCCAGGGCACCGAGCATTGCCACGGCCAGCCGGACCTCCGCCCGGTCAACGGCATCAATGTGTGGGTCGAACAGGGCCCATTGGCGCTTGCCACGGCCGCGGATACGGCTCAGCGTGGCACTGGCAGCGCGCATCAGCTCCTCGGGATTTGTTCCGCCGACCCGGTGCTGCACCACGGCGATCGTCGCGGTGACCGCGACCCCAATTCCGTCAATGTAACAAGGCTCGGCAAGCTCGGTGTTGACGATGGCGGCGAACGCGCCGACGTCTGGGACTGGTTCCCCAGCTTCGAGGAGAATGGCGTACTCGTCGGAACCGAGCCGGGCAACCATTGCTTGCTGGTCGGCGACTACTGCTTCTAGTCGCCTGGCTACCACATTCAGCACCCGGTCACCGACCTGGTGTCCCAGCGCATTGTTAATCGCTGAAAAACCGTCCAAATCCAGATGCAGCAGCGTGACAACAGCCGACGGCTCTAGCCGCCCGAGCACCTCTTCCAGACGGCTCACCAGATACTGCCGGTTGGGCAGACCGGTCTGCAAATCATGTAGGGCTTGGTAGTTCAGCCGCTGCATGAGCAGGTGCAGGTCGGTGATCTCGTCGGCCATCGTCACCAGATACGGATTACCTGCTCGCCGTCCTGGGACACACACCAGCCGCCGACCCGACACTGCCCTGGTCACCGGTGATCTTACTGTGATCTTGCCCCATGTTGCATTACTGCGTACCCGTCCGGGCAGCACCTTAAACCTATGGTCAGACCTCGGGCCAAGTCACACGGCGACGCACGGGGTGGACTATGCCTTGGGCGTACCTGCCTGAGTGGTCTCCCAGGCCTGCAACACCTCGGCAGGCAGTCGACCGCGGTCGCTCACCTGGTAGCCGTTTTTCTTAGCCCACTCACGAATCGACTTCAGCGTTTCGCGGTTATAGCCAGGGGCGCGCCCACTGGCTTTGATGGCTCGACCTGGGCGGGCACCGCTGCGACGCCGCCCACCGATCTTTCGAGCTGCGTTGACATACGGGGACAGCGCATCGTGCAGCTTCGTACTGTTTTCGTCAGTGAGATCAAGCTGGTAGGTCCTGCCATCAAGCGCGAACTCGACTGTACTGATGTTTTCGGCCACCTCGCCAGTCAGATCGTCGACCAGCATGACTACGGTTTTCTGCGCCATGGGTGAATCCAGTTCCTCGGGTGGTGTTTAGGCTGTTGCGCACCTTAACGCGCTCGCTTGCCACATCGCAAATCGCGAATCGTCCGGCCTGAATGGCACGAGGCTAACGGCTTGGTCGTGACGTTGCTGGGCGACGCGTCGGCGTGTCGCCAAGGCGGTCCATCGCCTGCTCAGCGGCGGCTTCCGACCGACCGTCTACAAGATTGGGAACGGTTCAGTGGTGTCCGTGGGCAGCGGATCGGTGGATAACTAGAGTTGACGAACTGGTCACTGCTGTTAGCTCACGAAGCTTAAGTGATCATGCGTCGCATAAGTCAAAGCAGCCTCCAAGCTCCGTCGTCGATCCCAACGATCATCGTGAGACGGAAGACCTCGCCACGGATACACCGTCGAGCAATCATCACAGCTGTATCCCACGGCGGGAGACACCACCGACTGGACCTACGGCGAATATGACATTCCCTCGTTCACAAGCGAAGTTCGACCCGACGCCGCCGCCGAAGGCGGATTTATCCTGCCGGCAAGCCAAATCTAGCCAACATGGAAGGAGAACCGACCCGCCGCCCTAGCGTTCATCCATCACGTTTTCGATAAACCAACTTCCGCGTAAGGGAAGCCGGATGCTACCGCTGTGCGTGCGGAGGAACGCCCGGTCGAGCGGTTACGAATGCGTCGGTCGGCGCAGCATTTGTTGCTGATCGACATCTGGCAGACACCGACAGGGGCATGCCACATTCCACGGCCCAGGGGCGCAGCGATGAGAGTCCCGTGGTGTCGCCGAGCGTGTCCTGCTCCGAGAAGGCACACCTCTGTGTGTCCACGCGGGCTGAAGCTGCTACGAGGTCCTTGCCGGCCCCCGGTGCGGAGTGGCGAGCAGCGCCGCCGCTGGCGACCTCGTCGGGCAGTAGTTGACCGAAGCATGATCATTTAGCCAACCCCGAGACGGCGACCATGCAGCCGTGGGTCGGGGTACCCAGTCGCCACCAAGCCCGCCGAACTGGCGATCACATCCACCATCATCCGATGACCGGCACCGAATCGGCACTCACAGCGAAAGTGCGGCTGTCGGGTTAGCCCGACAGCTCGAGCTCCTTTTCCGACACAAGTAATTGCGCCAGAAGCGAACTGAGAGCGTATAGACGAGTCAGCGTGCGGTGGCCCGATGTTTTATCTTTGCAGTGGAGGCGCCGAACACTTGGAACAACCCCAACCCTGGATCGAAGATCGCTGGCCTATGGACTCGGCGAAGGTCCGGTCAATCGTGCTGGTCTTACACGGGGGACAGGCCCGCAGCCCCACTACCCTGCGGCGGCGGACACAGTTGAGCTACCTGCGGATGGTGCCGTTCGCTCGGTTGCTGCACCAGCGCGATGGCCGCCACGGGATGTCCGTGCGCATCCTGCGGTATCGCTTCCGGGGATGGGATGAGCCGCACCGGCACCCGGTGCAGGACGCCAGCTGGGCCTTGACGCAACTCCGGGCCCGGCACCGGGATGTGCCGATAGCGCTGCTGGGCCACTCCATGGGCGGGCGGGCGGCGCTGCGGGTGGCCGACCATGCTGCGGTGACCGCAGTATGTGCGTTGGCGCCATGGACCACCGAGGACGAGCCGGTACGCCAACTCGCCGGGCGGTCGGTGCTTATCGCGCATGGCGACCGTGAACACACTACCGACCCGCGGCTGTCGTTGCTGTTTGCAGTGCGTGCCAAGCAGGTCACGACCCGGGTGTGCCGCTTCGACGTGCTCGGCGACGGTCATGCGATGCTGCGCCGGGCGCACGACTGGGCGCAGCTGGCCGCCCGGTTCGTGGAAGGCGAACTCGGAGTGCAGCAACCCGATCCGCTCATCGAAGACGCCATGCGCAGGCCGGTTCCCGATGGGCTGCGGGTGCCGCTGCCGGTGATGACTCGAGGTCGACGGTCGCCGTGACGTTTCAGCCGTCCCTGTTCGGTTTCGGTGATCCGATGGCTGACCCGTCATTCAGCACGATGTACCGCGTGCAGCTCGACGCCGGGTCGTGGGTTGATGTCGCGCCAGGTTGGGTGCGCGGTGCCGACACCCTGTTCACCACGCTGGCCGAAGCGGTGCCTTGGGAACAGCGAACCCGCTGGATGTATGACCATCAAGTCGCTGAACCCCGGCTGACCTGCGGGTGGGCGGCGGCCGATGCGTCACCTCCGCTTGACGATTTCGGCCGCATGCTGTCTCAGCGCTACGGCGTCGATTTCGACTCCCTCTGGGCCAATTACTACCGAGACGGCAACGACTCCGTGGCCTGGCACGGGGACCGAGTGCGGTTTGCGCTCCAACAGCCCCGGGTGGCGATCCTGTCGCTGGGCAGCCCCCGGCGCTTCGGGCTGCGACCGCGCGGCGGTGGTGCTGGCCGGTGGTTCACCGTGCACAGCGGCGACCTGCTCGTGATGGGCGGTCGCAGCCAGCACGAGTGGGAGCACACCGTGCCGAAGACGGTCCGTGGTGGACCGCGGATCAGCCTGACCTACCGGCACAGCGCGCCCGGTCCGGCCGACTAGCCAGGTGCCCGCTGGTGCGGGAAAGTGCGGGGCGGGCTCAAGCCAAGCGGGCGGGAGCCAGCACGACGGGATCCAGTGGGATGTCCGGCGGTGGGGAGTCGCCGAGGATGATGGCCGCCCCCAGCGCCGCCAACGCCGGGGCCGTCTCGATGCCGGAACCACCTTGGCCGGCGAAGAAATGGAAACCGGGATGCTGCGGCCAGGCGCCGACGACCGGAGCCCGATCGGCGACGAACGAGCGCAGCCCTGACCAGCTCGACTGCACCGAACGCAGGCCCAGCCCGGTAACGGTCTCGACGCGCTGCAAGGCCGTCGCCACGTCAATCGGTTCGGGCCGGACGTTCCCCGGTTCGGTAGGCGTCTCGTCACCGGGTGACAGCAACAGGTGGGGTCCCTCTGGTTTGAAGTAGTAGCGCTCCCGGGCCTCGACCACCATCGGCAGCGACGCGCTCAAGCGCGTCGAATCGGGCACCCGCGCGATGACGATTGTGCGGCGCAGCGGCCGCAGACCCAGCCGGGGCACGCCCGCCAGACCGGCCACCATGTCGGCCCACGCTCCTGCCGCGTCCACGATGTCGGCGGCGCGGAGAACGTCTCCCGTGCCGCAGCGCACCTGCCAGCCGCCGGATACCGTGGCCAACCCGGTGACCGGTGCGGCTAGCCGCACGCAGCCGCCACGCTGACGCAGCCCGCGGACGTACGCCTGATGCAGGGCCATCGCGTCGAGATCGCACGCGGTTTCGGTGACCGCCGCAGCGCGCACCACGTCCCGACGCAGCAGGGGGCACCGCGCCAGCGCCTGCTCCGGGGACAGTTCAACCGGACTGTCCGGCTCACCGGCCCGATCTGCCAGCTCGGTACGTAACGCCCGCTCACCCTCCTCGTCGAAAGCGGCCCACAGCACCGGGCGGGGGCGTAGCAAGGGCGGCGCGCCAAGCTGCTCGGCCAAGGCCGCAAACCGCGGGCCACTCGCCTTGATCAGGGACCGCACCAGCGGGACGCCGTGACTGGGCACGTACATCGCCGCCGATCGCCCGCTGGAGTGGGTGGCCAGGCTGGGTTCGGTCTCCAGCAAGGTGACCTGGCGGTGCGCCGCGAGTTCGTAGGCGATCGACACTCCGGCGATTCCCCCGCCGATCACCACAACATCCGGTTGTTCGCCCACATCATCGACGGTAGTGGTGGGCTGCGCCCCTGTGCGTGGCGATTCCGGCCATAGCGCCCATCATCACTCACGGAGGGCGTTACTTCCCACCCGTGATGTGCGTTTAGCCCTCGGGGGGCCTCTTGTCGCGTAGCGCGGTCTATGCCCGCGCACCCCCATGCATGTTCATTTGCGTGAGGGAGAAGACGATGCTGAGCCATCGAGCTGGGGTCGGGGTTGCGCTGATGGTTCTGATGGCGTCAGCGATGGCGGGCCTGGCGCCACCTGGCGAGGCTGAAACGGCGCGGCAAGGCCAGGCAAGCCGGGTTGCGGTCATTACCGGTGCTGATTCCATCAACGCCACTGAGGCGCGGTATCAGGTGAAGGGCACCGATCTGGGCATCATGTGGGCCGATGATCGGGGACAGATTCTGGCGGCCTTCGGAGATACTTTCGGGCTCGGTTGGGCCGGTCCAGGCACCGGATTCGGAGATCCGGCAACCATTGACTGGCGTTCGAACACGCTGGCTCGCAGCAGCGACCGGAATCCTGCCCGCGGCATGTCGTTCACCGACTTCGTCGCCGACCGCCCAGGCCACGCCAAGGAGTTACTGCCCTCGCTCAAGCGGGACGGCATCGAAGTCAGCAAGATTCCGACCGGTGGCGTCAACGTGGGTGGGCGCAATTACCTGGCCTACATGTCGGTGCGCCACTTCGGCCAGCCGGGACGCTGGATCACGAACTACAGCGGCATCGCCTACTCCGACGACGGTGGGCAAAGCTGGGTGGCGGCGCCCGCTACGGTGCGGCCGAACACCCCGACCTCAGACGATAAATTTCAAATGATTGCGTTCGCACGGCGGGATGGTTTTGTCTACGCCTTCGGTACGCCTAATGGGCGTTTCGGCAACGCGTATGTCGCCCGAGTGCCCGAAAAGCAGCTGCTAAACCCACTCGCCTACGAGTATTGGACCGGAACAGCCTGGAGCCTAGGCGCAAGCGCGCTGGCGTCCCCCATCGTGGACGGGCCGATCGGTGAGTTGTCGGTTCGCTACGATGACATTCTGCGGAGCTGGGAGATGATGTACCTCGATGAGGCCCGCGAGGAGATTGTCGTCCGGCTGGCCCCCCAGCCTACCGGGCCGTGGGGCACACCGATTCCGGTAGCCACCTCCCGTCAGTACCCCCATTTGTACGGTGGCTTTTTGAACCCAGACTCCCGGGGCACTGACATTTATTTCACGATGACCCAGTATGACCGCTACAACGTGTCGCTTATGCACGCCAAACTACCGGTCAGCGCAACTAACCCCCATTAGGCGCGTAAGCTCGGTGCGTTGAGTGGCAGGTCGGCGGGCGGGCAGCTTGAGGTCCGGTCGCCGGCGGCCCTTGGCCGTGGGCGCCGAGACGTGCGCCTGAGGTGCTGCCTAACGTGGAATACCGCCGCCTTCGCCGTGGTTGAGTCCACTGAACTCAACCTTCTGGATCGAAAGCGTGGCAATCTTGACCGAGACTGTGAAACTGCCGGTGCTGCCGCTCGATGACGTCGTGGTGCTGCCGGGCATGGTGGTTCCGATGCGGCTGGCCGACGCCGAGGTCCGGGCGGCCATCGATGCCGCTCGGGCCGCTGCCGGAAACCCCAGCGTGCAGCCTGGCATCCTGCTGGTGCCGCGGCTTGACGGCAAGTACGCCTCTGTGGGTACTTGGGGCGTGGTCGAGCAAATCGGCCGGCTGCCCGGTGGCGAGCAGGCCGCGGTGGTGCAGGGTACTTCCCGGGTGCGGATCGGCGCCGGCACGACGGGTCCGGGTGCGGCCTTGTGGGTAGAGGCCACCGTCCTGGATGACACGGGAGCGCCGGACCGCGCGCAAGAGCTGGCCCAGGAGTACCGGGGCCTGGTGATCACGATGTTGCAGCGCCGCGGCGCCTGGCAGACGATCGACTCCTTCCGGCAGGTGAACGAGCCCAGCGCGCTGGCCGATCTCGCCGGGTATGCCCCCTACCTGACCAAGGAACAGAAGCTTTGGCTGCTGGAGAGCCCGGATGTGGTGGCGCGGCTGGAAAAGCTCGTCACCTGGACCCAGGACCAGCTTGCCGAGCTCGACGTCGCCGAGACGATCAACAAGGACGTCAAGGAAGGCATGGAACGTCAGCAGCGGGAGTTCCTGCTGCGCCAGCAGCTCGCCGCGATTCGCAAGGAGCTGGCTGAGCTGGACGGCAAGCCCGCCTCCGAGGAGGAGGACTACCGGGCCCGGGTGGAAGCCGCGAACCTGCCTGAGCAGGTGCACAAGGCCGCGATGACCGAGGTCGACAAGCTGGAGCGGACCGCCGAAACCTCGCCGGAGGTTGGCTGGATCCGCACCTGGCTAGACACCGTGTTGAAGATGCCGTGGAATGACCGCACCGAGGACAGCTACGACATCGCCGGCGCGCGTGAGGTGCTCGACGCCGATCACTACGGGCTGACCGACGTCAAGGACCGCATCATCGAGTACCTAGCAGTGCGCCGCCGGCGGGCCGACCGGGGCCTCGGAGTTGTGGGCGGCCGGCGCAGCGGAGCGGTGCTGGCGCTGGTTGGTCCGCCCGGGGTCGGTAAGACGTCGCTGGGTGAGTCGGTGGCCCGGGCTATGGGCCGTAAGTTCGTCCGGGTCGCTCTGGGAGGCGTGCGGGACGAGGCTGAGATCCGGGGACACCGCCGGACCTATGTCGGCGCGCTGCCCGGCCGGATCGTGCGGGCGATCTCCGAAGCAGGCACGATGAACCCGGTCGTGCTGCTCGACGAGGTGGACAAGGTCGGCTCCGACTTCCGCGGTGACCCGACGGCTGCCTTGCTCGAAGTCCTTGACCCGGCACAGAACCACACCTTCCGCGACCACTACCTGGAAGTCGAGCTGGACCTGTCCGATGTGATGTTCCTGGCCACGGCCAACGTGCTGGAGTCGATACCCGCGCCGCTGCTGGACCGGATGGAGCTGGTCACCCTCGACGGGTACACCGAGGACGAGAAGGTCGCCATCGCGCGCGATCACCTGCTGCCCCGCCAGCTCGACCGAGCGGGACTCAGTGCGGAGGACGTTCGCATTGATGACGCCGTGCTACACCGGCTGGCCGGCGAGTACACCCGGGAGGCCGGGGTGCGGCAGCTGGAGCGGGAGATCGCCCGGATCCTGCGCAAGGTGACCATCCGCTTGGCGTTGAACGAGCGCGCTCGGCATGTCCACATCGGGCCCGACGAGCTACGCGACTACCTCGGCCGACCCAAGCACACCCCGGAATCGGCAGAGCGCACCGCAGTGCCGGGGGTGGCGACTGGGCTCGCGGTGACCGGGGCCGGTGGCGACGTGCTGTTCGTGGAGGCCTCGCTGGCCGACAAGGAAACCGGGTCGACCGACGTCACGCTCACCGGGCAACTCGGTGACGTGATGAAGGAGTCCGCCCAGATCGCGCTGTCCTACCTGCGCTCGCACGGCGCCGAACTGGAACTGCCAGTCGGTGATCTGGCCCAGCGGGGCGTGCACGTGCATGTGCCGGCGGGTGCGGTGCCCAAGGACGGGCCCAGCGCCGGAATCACCATGACCACCGCGCTGGCGTCGTTGCTGTCCGGCCGGCCGATTCGCGCCGACGTGGCGATGACCGGTGAGGTATCGCTGACCGGGCGGGTGCTTCCGATCGGCGGCGTGAAGCAGAAGCTGCTCGCCGCGCACCGGGCCGGGATCACCACCGTGCTGCTGCCCCGGCGCAACGAGCCCGACCTCGACGACGTGCCCGAGTCGGTACGTGAGGAGCTCACTGTGCACCTGGTCGGCGACGTCCGTGAGGTGATCGACCTGGCCCTGGAACCGGCGATGGCTGCGGCCGCGGCGGTGGCCTGAGGTGCAGTATCGGGCATGAATCGGCCCGCAGCGGGTATTCCGAGCAGGTCCGGCTCAGCGACGAGCCGGACCTGCTCCGCGTCAGAGGAGGTTGGATCAACAATGACGCACGCTGCTGGCTACGAGGTAATGATCGAGGGCAAAGCCTACCCGTGGAACAAGGACACCATTTCGGTCAGTGATATCCGGGAACTCGCCAACATGCCCACGGGCGCTCAGGTGGTGGAGGAGAACCTGCGGGACGGCACCGAAAGGGCGCTGGCCGACGACGACGTTTTGCGCCCTGCCCAACTCGAAGACGGCAAGGGGCCCACCAAACGGGTCAACTTCCGGCAAAGGTGACGCTATCGCACTGATATGGATTTCGGCGTCGGATATTTTCCGACTCACGATGGCATGAATCCCGCCGCACTGGCGCGACTGGTCGAGGACAGCGGGCAGAATGCGGTCTTCTTCGCAGAGCACACCCACATCCCGGCCAAGCGGGAAAGCCCCTGGCCCGACGGCGGCGACCTGCCGAGCAAGTACTGGCACTGCTACGACCTGTTCGTGGCGCTGACGGCGGCCGCCGCCGCGACCTCGACCCTGCGCGTGGGCAGCGGGATCTGCCTCGTAGTGGAGCGCGACCCCATCATCACCGCCAACGAGGTGGCCAGTGTCGATCACCTGTCCGGCGGCCGGTTCGAGTTCGGCATCGGTGCCGGCTGGAACCGCGAGGAGATGCGCAACCACGGCACCGACCCGCGTCAGCGGATGAGGCTGCTCGCCGAACGTGTCGAGGCTATGAAAGCGATCTGGACCCAGCACGAGGCAAGTTATAAGGGCACGTTCGTGCACTTCGAGCGCATCTGGTCGTACCCTAAGCCGGTGCAGCGGCCGTACCCACCCGTTCTCGTCGGTGGCACCGGTCCCACCGTCCTGGATCGGGTCCTGGCTTTCGGCGACGGGTGGTTCCCCACCTACGCTGATGACGAGGCGCTCTTCAAGCGCATCACCGAACTGCGCTTGCGCGCCGACCGCCCGATTGAAGTGCAGATGCTATCCGTGCCGTGCGATCCTGCGGCGCTGGAACGCCTGGCGCGAGCCGATGTGCGGCGGGCCAACCACTGGCTTCCGTCCGGGTCGCGCAGCACGGTCGAGCGGGCGTTGGAACGGTGGTCGTCGGCGATCGGCCAGTTCACCGGCGGATGACGCCGGAGCAGGCGCGCTGGCGCTTTGCGCAGGCGCGCGTCGCGCGGCTGGCCACCGCGGACGCCAGCGGGCGCCCGCACCTCGTGCCGATGGTCTTCGCGCTGGCGGGCGATACGATCTACAGCGCCGTCGATGCGAAGCCCAAACGCTCGACATCGCTGCGCCGGCTGGCCAACATCGCGGCCAATCCGCGCGTCGCCGTGCTCGTCGACCACTACGACGATGACTGGAACGAGCTGTGGTGGGTGCGTGCCGACGGCAGTGCTCGGATTCTTGAGGCCGGTGAGCCCGAGGGTCGCGACGCCGTTGCGCGGCTGGTCGAGCGCTATTGCCCGTACCATGGGCGCCCGCCGCGCGGTCCGGTGCTGGCGATCAACGTCGCGCGCTGGTCGAGCTGGTCAGCCGCCGACAGCTGAGCCCTCGCGTCACCTAGGTGTTACCGAAGAAGTGGTGCCTACGCCTGGCCGATGGGGTAGAAGAGAAAACGTGGCCACCGGGGGATACGGGACAGCAACGCAGGTGCGGACTCGCCCGGCACGGGCCAGGCGGTGGGCGTGGTTGCCGGTGTTGGGAGTGGGTATCGGCCTGTTCATCGCCGTCCAGCAGGCTCTGGTGATCACCGGAAACCCAACCCTGGTGCCGTCTCTGCTGCTGCTGGGAACGCTGCTCATCCCGGTGAGCTTTGTGGTCTACCTCGATGGTCGCAGCCCGGCCTATTATGTGCCGCTCAGTGTGCTGCTCAGCTGCGCGTTGTTGGGCGGGGTGCTGGGCGCCGCGTTGGCCAGCATTGCGGAGTTCGACGTCATGCGACGCTTGGGCGCACTGCCCACGGTGTATATCGGGTTGATCGAAGAAGGCGCCAAACTGCTGGTTCCGATCGCGGTGCTGATCTTCACCCGATACCGGGCCAACCCGGCGGATGGGCTGCTCGTCGGCGTCGCGGTGGGCATGGGCTTCGCAGTCCTGGAAACGTTGGGCTACGGGTTTGTCACCCTGCTCGCCACCGGCGGTGACCTGACCGACGCTGAAACCCAGATTTTGTTGCGCGGGGTGCTCAGCCCCGCCGGGCACGCCGCCTGGACCGGCCTTGCTGCCGCCGCCCTGTGGTGGGCCTCCGCACAGGGATGGCGACTACGCGGGCTGGCCACCGTGGTCGGCACCTTCCTGTTCGTGGTGGCCCTGCACGCCGTGTGGGACGCGATCCACACCTGGCACACCTACCTCATCGTCGGTGCCGTTTCCTTCGCGGCGCTCCTGCACCAAACTCACCGTCACGTGCTTAGTGACCCGGGTTCGG
Source organism: Pseudonocardiaceae bacterium (assembly GCA_035276605.1). Taxonomy (GTDB): domain Bacteria; phylum Actinomycetota; class Actinomycetes; order Mycobacteriales; family Pseudonocardiaceae. The sequence continues at coordinate 27,229 of DATELN010000108.1, forward strand.
TGGATGTGAGCCGTGTCTGAAGGCGACACCGTCTATCGGGCGGGTCGGCGGCTGGGGGCCGCATTGACGGGTAATCGGCTGGTCCGGGGACAGCTACGGCATCCGCGGCTGGTGGAGCACGATCTGGCCGGGCTCACCGTGGCGGCGCGACGAGACGGCTAGCCGAACTCGCCAGACGTCGAAATCACAGTTCGAAAATGGTTTGCGTCAGGGCAAACACGTTGCGTGCAGTACTCGATCTTTAGCCGCGGTGCTTCATCATCAGGTCATTACATCTGGCGTTATATTTCGGGAACAGGGACCGTTGCTCGCACAGTGCACACTGTTGGCGATCACCTGCAGTGCTGACCGGTGCGCTTCTTGCCGACGCGGTGGTTTATCATGCCGCAGGCATACGCAACTCGTAACCGTGCCGTAGTTTTGTTCGCTTACTGGATTTGGAAAGGCTGTCGAGGATGTCCAGAGTTTATGTCAGTCTCATCCAATCCAATCTTGGAAGGGGTCTCCATGGTAATTTTGAGGCGGTTATCGCAGAAGGAGAACAGCTGTGGTATTGGTATCGCGACAACAGCAATGCTGAGCTCGACTGGACTCCCGACAACAGCGCAATTCGTTTGCCATGGATTCGCGCCCAACGCATCACAGGTGACCATGATCGCGTGACCGGACCCGGCTGCATCATCCAATCGGCGGCCAATACCGGACTGCATGGGAACTTCGAAGTCGTGGTGCCGTTACGCCAAACCAACGGTACCGTGGAGCTGCGCCATTTTTACCGGGACAACAGCGATGGTCGGTTGCCGTGGGTCCGCGGGCAACGCATTACAGGTGACCGGGATGACGTGGCTGGACCCGGCTGCATCATCCAATCGACATTCGGCACAGGGCTGCCCGGCAACTTTGAAGTCGTGGTGCCGTTACGCCAAACCAACGGTACCGTGGAGCTACGCCATTTTTACCGGGACAACAGCAACGCTCATCTACCCTCTCCGCTACGGCAGAGGTTGACCATGAGTGTGCACACACCCTGGATACGCGGTCAGGGCATCACTGGCGCATCAGGTGATGTTGCCGGACCTGGCTGCATCATCCAATCCGCCTTCAGAACACAGCAGCGCAGTAGATTTGATGTAGTAGTGCCCCTCCACCTAGAAGACGACGCAATAGAGCTTCGCCACTTCTTCCAGGACAGAAGTGACATCCCCGGGTCGTGGAGCACGGGGCAGTTCATCACGCAGTCCTGCGCGGGGTTTGGTGGGATCATCCAATCCAGTTTCACCTCAGTAGATAATGCCGGATTCGAGGTCCTTGTCGAGGAGCGTCGTGGCTCGGTCGTTCATTACTGGCATCCACACCATCCTGCCGGAGAGGTTTGGATCAGGACAAATCGCTTCACGATTCTTGAACGGCACCCCTTGCGCGCCCACCGCGCCCAGAAGGTCGTTCAGCTCACCGGCGAATTCGATCGTGAAGGTTGGCGTGGAAGGGGAACGCCAAAACGCGCTTTCAACCAAACCGAAACTAGGTTTGGCATTATCGGTACAGACCTCGGTGTATCCTTTACCCATCGCGACCGTATGTATTTCCTGTTTGGCGACACCTGGCGGGTCGGCCATAGTATACCGAACGACGATCTGGACGCGATCGCTTACTCCTCGGACAAGAATGCTGACGGTGGTATAAGATTGACTTTTCTTCCCCGGCCGCCATTGGTCCCTGGCATTTCCCAGCGCGCCTTCGAGGTGCCCCTCGACGGGGTCAGCTGGGACGGTAACATGTATGCCTTCTTCAGTACTAATCATCGCCAAGTGGGAAAATACGCCCAAATGGGTAGCTCGATAGTGGCCCGGTCAAACAGTGATGGCCTGGATTTCAGGCTCCTTTATGGGATCTCGCGCTACAAGTTCATCAACGTGTCCACGACCATCGTGGACCCGCGCGAACATGGATTGCCGGGCGAGGGCCCACAGCTGGTCGTCTTTGGCAGCGGTCGCTACCGCTCCAGTGATGTCTATCTTGCAGTCAAGCCGGCGACCGCACTTGACGAACCGGGCGGTTTCCTGTTTTATGCCGGCGGGCTCGATAAGCCGGCCTGGAGCCCTGACGAGGAAGACGCGGTTCCGCTCTTTGGCGAGGGTTGCGTCGGCGAATTATCGGTACGCTGGAATCCGTTGCTCAACTCCTGGGTGTGTCTTTATAACGCAGATTGGCCAGCGGATAGAATGGCCGCGGGTGGGATTGTGATGCGTTGGGCGAGACGTCCTTATGGGCCCTGGTCCCAGGGCGACCTAGTCTTCTCCGTCAACGACGGGCTCGGGAAATTCATGCACTTGCCCGGTGCCGACCATACACAGGAAGGCTTCGGCCTTGATCGTAGCGCCGATCTGGGAGGGATGTATGGCCCCTATCAGATCCCACAATATGCTCGCCAGTCAGGCAATGGAGTGCAAATCTACTTCACAATGTCAACCGCAAACCCTTACCAGGTGATGCTGATGGCGGTCAATATATCCACCCCGCTTAGTTAGATGATGCTGGCAATCCAGTTGGGTGTGGCCGCGGAGTTTGTGCGCAAGATCTGAACTATCGCATTGGATGGGGACCTGGCTGGCAGCACGGACAGTAGTAGGTGTGCCTGGCGTATACTCCCTCTCCTTGCACCGCCCGGATTACTCGTTGCCCACAGCGGCGGCACGGTTTCCCGGCCCGCTGATACACCCAGTGCTGGCGCCCTCGAGCCAAATCTCCGGTGGTGGACTGCTCCGGCCGCTCTGCATTAGCCAGCAGCAGCCGTCGCCCCAGAGCCACCACCGCATTCGGATCGACGACTCGGACCGGAGCCCACGGAGAGATGCCCAGCAGAAAGCACATCTCCGTCTTATATAGATTCCCAATGCCCGCCATGATCCGCTGCTCGAGCAGGGCGAGGCCCAGCTCGAGCTCCGGGCAAGCACGGAGTCGTTGCACCGCAATGGCCGCAGTGTCATCGGTCCAGTGCGGGCTGAGCAGGTCGGGACCCAAGTGTCCCACCAGGCGCTGCTCGTCATCGGTGGGCACCAGCGCCATGTCGTGCAGGCAGAAACCCACGGCTATCCGGTCGGGCGTGCTCAGGATGGCGCGGGCTTGGTGGAGTGGTCGTCGCCAGCGCTGGTCAGGCCTGTACAGGTGCCAGGAGCCGTCCATCCGGAAATGCGTGTGCAGGCTGCGCCCGTCATCGAAGCGGGTAATCAGGTGCTTGCCGACACTATGTACCCCCAGCACGGCGAGCCCGGCGAGGTCATGCTCAGCAAGCCGCGGATGGCGCAGTTCCCCCCGAGTAAGGCGTTTGCCGCTCAGCGCCGCCGCCATCCGCTTTGCCGCCAGATACACGGTGTCACCTTCCGGCACAGCTACCTCAACACGGCGCGGTGGAATAGGTCGAACAGCGCAGCGACCCGGAATGACCCGATAAACAGTAGCCGAACCAGGCATGGCTGCACCCCGCAGAGTGTGCAGGACCACGACGGTCAACACCTTGGCCCGGGCACAGCCTGCCGACCTCATGACTCGCCGACGCAACGATGCCGTTGGGCCCGCTAAATCCATTGCCAGCGGCGGCGTGATGCTGACCGCACACATGTCGGCGAGTACTTCGCAGCTCACCTGCGGAACGTGGTTGCGGGGACGTTGCTCAGTCCGTCGTGCGTGGTGTTCTGGCACGTCGGAATGGATGTACTAACCCAGTACTGATCGGGGTCGGGAACCTATACACGCCAACCGCCCCGTGCAGTCCACCACCGGCGAGCTGGCGCGCGGCGAGCAGCACTGGCGTACGAGCGGAGCGGCAAACCGTGCCGCTGCTGTGGAGCTGATGGGGTCCGCGCTGTCCAGGAAGACGACATCGACGCTCGGCACACCTATTACTGCGCGCGCTGCCAGCCAGGGCCACACTCACGGCAGTAGGTCAGGTTTCCCATTTCACGTCGAAACCGAGCAGGCGCTTGTATCGATCGACCAGCTCCTCATCGCTCAATTCGGACCAATCCGTGCGAATCCCTTTTTGCTCGGGTCCGTAGACCTCCGCGGCTACCTCCATCTCCTGCTCGAGTGCCCATCCTTCCGGTGTTTGCCGGATCTCCTCGAGAGAGTCGTCGCTCATGGCACCTCCTGGCGAAGCGAAAGCCGCGCCCCTTGCGCCTATGGTTCCATGCCGCTGCGGATCGTGCCGCCGGTCGGCCGTAGGGCGGCCAGCACCCGCTCGACCCGTGGATCGCGCTGCAGCTGCTCCAGAGTCACCGGCAGGGGCAGCCGCCAGTTCGGGTACTGATCCACGGTGCCGGGCAGGTTGGGCTGGCGAACCTCACCGACCACGTCGTAGGGGGAGGCGAGCAGTAGCCGGCACGGCGTGCGAGCCAGCAGCGCATGCATCGCCACCACAATCTGTTCCTCGCTGTCCTCACCGTCAGCACTCAGCACGCCCTCGGCACGCAGCAGGGCCACCAGTTCCGCGCGTTCTTCTCGCGCCTGGATCCACTCCGCGGCCTCGTCGTTGAGCAAGCCCAACTCGGCGCGGGCCCGCACATGCTCGCCCCGCAGGAAGCCGAGTGCGGTGGGTAGATCGTGGGTGGAGATGCTGGCTGCGGCACGTGCTGGCCAGCGCCGGGCAGCGAGCAGCGGCGTGCTGGGAACGTCCTCGTCGCGGGTGAACCACAGCACCGCGCAGCCCAGCATCCGCTGCGCGGCTAGCGTCTCGGTAACCTCCGGTTCCACCGTGCCCAGGTCCTCGCCGATCACCACTGCGCCGGCCCGGTGCGCCTCCAGCGCTAGCGCCGCGAGCATCACCGCAGCGTCGTAATGCACGTAGGTGCCCTGGTCCGGGGACGCCCCCGGCGGCACCCACCACAACCGCCACAGGCCAGCGACGTGGTCGATGCGCAGCCCGTCGGCATGCGCGAGCACGGCGCGCAACATCTCCCGGTAAGCGGCGTATCCGGTGGCGGCCAGTCGATCCGGACGCCACGGCGGCAGCCCCCAGTCCTGCCCTTTCTGGTTGAACAGGTCCGGTGGGGCGCCAACGGTGACGCCGGTGGCCAGCACGTCCTGCAGCGCCCAGGCATCGGCCCCCTCGGGATCGACGCCGACGGCGAGGTCGTGCACCACGCCGATCGCCATCCCGCGCCCGGCGTTCCTGGTCGCGGCCAGCTGCTCGGTGCACTGCTGCTGCACCCAGGCGTGGAACGCCACTTCCTGCTGGCTGGCCCTGGCTGTTGCTGGGTGGCGCAGCTCGGCGGGCCATTGTGACCATCGCGGGCCGTGGCGCTGCGCGAGCGCGCAGAACGTCGCGAAGTCACGCAAACCCTCTGGCATCACCGGACGCGGGGCACCTTCGGATCGCCACAGCAACTCCAACGCCGCCTGCTTGGCCCGCCACACAGCGTCATAGTCGATGCGTTCGCTGGTCGGTCCGAGCCGCAATGCGTCGATGTCGGCTCGTAAGCCTGGATCGCCACGGCGGTAGGCGGGGATTTCGGTGATTCGCAAGTACAGCGGGTTGACGAAACGGCGGCTGGACGGGCTGTACGGCGAGGCCTGCACCGGGTGGATCGGGGTCACCGCGTGCAGCGGGTTGACCAGCACGGCGCCGGCGCCGTGCGTGGTGGCCGTCCAGGCGATGAATTCCCGCAGATCGCCGAGGTCTCCAAGACCCCACGAGCTCTTCGAGCGCAGCGCGTACAGCTGCAGCATCCAGCCCCAGGTGCGCGGCGGCTCCGGTAGCGCCGGCGGGGCCACCAGGACAGTGGTGTGCTGATCGCCGCTGGACAGCGTGTACCAGCCGGGTGCCAGGTCTGGTGGGGTCGCGTCGGTGATCGGTAGCTCGGTGCCGTCCTCAGCGGTGAGGACGCCCGGCTTGCTGACCTTGCGGCGTTGGCCCCGATTCAGCACCACGGTGCCTGGCGGCGTCGCTGTTCTCGTTGCGGCGAGCGAGTCGCGGACCTGCGCCCGGTTGTCCGCACTGACGCCCAGCAACCCGAGGACCCGGCGCACCACGTCTGGGTCGACGTCTACCCGCCGGCGCTGCGCATCCCGGTACCAGGCGGCGACGCCATGGGCAGCGGCAAGCTTCTCCAGCGCAGTGTCCATGCACGCCATGGTGGCAGCAGCCGGGCGTTCGTGCCGGATGACTAACGCTTATCTAAAAACACCTCACGCGACACGGATCGGGGGCTTATGAGCGCTTGTGCATCTTTACCGGGATGTAGGCGGTAAGTGGCCGTAGCCAGCCACCTGCCGCTCGATTTACTGAATACCTCGGCTACTGACGAGCGGTGCACCGGCACCGGAGCGCGGTGGGTGAATTGGCTACCGGCGGGGCGTCAGCAATGTGCCAGTCCTGGTTTAACGCCTATCAACCTGTAGATTCGATCGGTATCGGATCACTGTGTTCGCGCATGATTTCCGGGAGAGCCGCGTACGAGTCATAGCTCTGGGCCGTGGCAACACAGCCAAGCAGGTCCGGACTCCCTGCTTCGTAGCTCCCATCCTGGGCGCCGGCTTGCTGGGGTAGCGATAGTGGCGATCACTGCCACGGACGCGCACAAGGGCGCGACACACCGGGCACGAGGACGCGACACGCGCTTAGCGGGCTGGCTCGGTGGTGACCTCTGCTGCGGTGGGTTGCCGACCGGCGGTGACTCGCGCTGCGGGGTATTCGTCGGGCAGCTCCGCGGGTGCTGGGGTACTGCCGACGGAGAAGGCAAGGCAGACCAGCGCGGTGAACAGATAGCCCAGCGCGATACCGGGGCTCGCGGCCCAGGCGACCTGGTCGCCGTGGATCAGGCCGATGAACGACAGCGCCGCACCGGCCACGCAATACCCGGCCGCCCAGTAGTAACGCTTGTCGATCAGGAACGCGGCGATCGCGCCGAGCAGCATGCCGGCCAGGATCGCTCCGCCGCCTAGCGTCTTCAGGCCGTCGTAGACCACCCCCGCCTTGGCCAGGGCGTCGCTACCGATCTTGGCAGCACTGGTGCCGGCCGCGTTGAGCACGTTGTCGATCTGCCCACTCGCCCACGCCGCGACATTGGGAATGATCGCCAGCACGACGGCCACCGCGTGGGCCTTGGGCACCGACACGAAAGCCTGCGCGCCGATCAGCAGCCCGATGTAGAGCAGGATCGGCACGATGGCCGGCAGCGGAATCAACGCACCGAGCAGCCCGAACAGCCCTAAAAAGCACATCAGCGCGATCACCACACCGGAGGCCAGCGAGTACGTGGTGCGGCCACCGGCCTCTTTCCAACCCGGGTGCCCGATGTAGACCGCAGGCGGGAACGGGCTGCCTAGCGCCGCGCCGACCACCGCGCCGGTGCCATCGGCCAGCAGCACGCTGCGCAGGTTGTAGCTGTCCCCGGCGACCGCGGCGCTTTCCACGTTGGTCATGCCCTCGCAGAAGTTGTAGATGCCCAGCGGGATCGCGGTGGCCAGCAGCGGCGCGACCGCTGACAGGCCGTGGCCCAACCGACTGAAGTTGAATGTTGGCACAGCGACGGCAATGTCTCTGGCAGCCGCGACGACATCCGGGGTGGACATGTAACCGCCGATCCAGCCGATCGCGGTGCCGACCAGCAGCGCAGCCAACCCGATCGGGATATTGCCGGGCAGCTTGCGGCCGGTGAAAAAGCCGATCACGATGATCGCGAACACCGGCAGGGCGATCCATAGTGCCTGCCACATCTGCGCCGCGGGGCGCATCGAGATGAACGCGATCGAAATCCCGGCCAGCGTGCCCAGCAGCGCCGCGCGCGGGGTGAACCGGCGGATATAGGGACCGACGAACGCCCCGATCAGCACGATCAACCCGATGATGAACGACCAGGCCAGCCCTGCCTCCCAGGCTCGGGTTGGATCCCTCGTGGTCAGGAAGATCGGCAGCATGATCACGAAGGTGACGATGAACATGTGCGGCACGGACGGGCCATACGGCATCGCGCAGACGTCGGTGCGGTTTTCCCGGCGGGCCAGCCGCCGCGCCAGGTAGGTGTAGTACCCGTTGCCGATCAGCAGCTGGATGCCCAGTGCGGGCAGGATGATGGCGAACACGGCAGCCGGCGGAATCTGCACCACACCGACGCACAGCGACGTCAGCACCAGCACGTTGACCAGCACGTTGAACCCGAGACCGAAAGCTGCGTTGAGGTCGCCGCCGACCCACCAGGGCAGTGGCCTGGTGGTGTGGATGCTCATTGCTGATCAACTCCGTTCGGGTCCACTCAGGGCGTGGAGGTAGGCCGCCGAGGCAGCGACCCAGCCGAAGATCCCCCCTTGGGCGGCGATCATGGCCAGCCCTGCCTGCTGGAACTCCGGAAAGTAGGAGCCGACGCAGTCGGACAGCACCAGGCACTCGTAGCCGCGGTCATTGGCCTCCCGGACGGTGGTGTGCACGCACACCTCCGTGGTGACCCCGGTGACGACCAGGCTGGTGATACCGGCGACGGCCAGCACCTCATTCAGGTCGGTCGCGTAGAACGAGCCCTTGCCCGGCTTGTCGATGACGACCTCGTCGGCGCACGGAGCGAGTTCGTCGATGATGTCGTGGCCGTACTCGCCGCGGATCAGGATCCGGCCCTTGGGACCGGCGTCGCCGATGCGCAGCGTCGGGTTGCCGCGGTTGAGCTTGGCCGGCGGGCAGTCTGTCAGATCTGGCCGGTGGCCTTCCCGGGTGTGGATGACGGTCATTCCGGCGGCCCGGCTGGCCGCCAGCACCCGCCGCAGCGGTGGAATCACCGTCCGTAGCAGGCTGACGTCGTTACCCAAGGTCTCGCCGAATCCCCCTGGTTCGACGAAGTCGCGCTGCATGTCGATGACCAGCAGCGCCGTGTGTTCTGGTGCGAACTGAAACGGGTTCGGGGCGGCGGGCACCGTGAGCTGGTCAGCTGCCATCGGTTGGCCCGGTGGCGGTTGCTGCGATCACTGCCTTGGAGGTGGCGACGCAGCCGAAGACCCCGCCCTGCATGGTCACCATCCGCAGCGCTGCGGTGTGGTTACCTAGCTCGGTGGCGCCGGTGCAGTCGGACAGGATCAGGCACTCGTAGCCCCGGTCATTGGCCTCGCGCATGGTGGTGTGCACGCAGACGTCGGTGGTGATCCCGGTCAGCACGAGGTGGGTGATGCCTTTCGTGCGCAGCACCAGGTCGAGCTGGGTGGCGTAGAAGGCGCCTTTACCCGGCTTGTCGATCAGTACTTCACCGGGCAGTGGCGCTACCTCCGGCACGATCTCCCAGCCTGGCTCGCCGCGGACCAGGATCCGGCCCTGCGGCCCGGGACCGCCGATTTCGGCGCCGATCCGGGCCGAGCGCCATCGCTTGTTGGCTGGCAGGTCGGACAGGTCGGGGCAGTGGCCCTCCCTGGTGTGGATCACCAGCATGCCGGTGGCCCGGGCGTGGGACAGCATCCGCGCGGCGCCGGGCAGCCCGGCTCGGGTCAGCTCGATGTCGTATCCCATCCGGTCGACGTAGCCATCGGGGCCGCAAAAGTCGACTTGCCAATCGATGCAGATCAGCGCGATCCGGTCGGCCGTGACGGTGCCGTCGTAGGGCCACGGGTACGGGTCGGCGGCGACCGGGCCGATGGCGGCCAGGCGCGCGAGGGTATCCGTCATGAATCTTCCTCCTACGGGTCGGTCAGCTGGGTCGCGAGGGACAGCAGCGCCGGTTCGGAGAACGCGGGACCGATCAACGTGACACTGGCCGGCCGCCCGTCGGCGGTCTGTCCAGCCGGCACGGTGATTGCCGCCAGGTCGAGCAGGTTGACGAATTGGGTGAAACGGCCCAGCACCGCGTTGCGCCGGAGGGGTTCTGCGGCGATCTCCTCGACGGTGAACGTGGTCGGCACGGTAGGCATGATCAGCATGTCCGCGCGCTGCCAGAGTTGATCGGTCCAGTGCCGCAGCTCCTGGAGCCGGTGAACGGCCCGGAAGGTGTCCACTGCGGTGAACCGCTGGCCGTCCTCGATCACCTGGCCGATGATCGGGAGCACGTCGTCGGGGTGTTGCGCGAAGAACGTCTCCAGATCGGCCAGCCGCTCGGCGACCCACGGTCCGTGGTAGAGCAACTCCCCGGCCTCCAGCAGCGGGTCGATCGTGGTCGGTATGAGCTCATCGACGTGCTGAGCAGCCTGGGCTACCGCGGCGTTGAACGTGTCGCGGGTATCCCCTTCGCAGTCCAGCTC
>DATELN010000109.1:0-5002 GCA_035276605.1 Pseudonocardiaceae bacterium
CGAACTTCGGGGACATGCCGCGGTGGTCGACGGTGTGCTGCGCGCGGTGCCGCCCACCCCGATGGCCCTGCTGCGACTACTGACGGCGTGTCCCGGCCAGGTGCTACCCCGTGCCCAGCTGCTCTCAGTAATGCCCGCGGCGCGCGACGACGAGCATGCCGTCGAGACGGCAGTGGCCCGGCTGCGCGCCGCACTCGGTCATCCCCGGATGGTCCAGTCCGTGATCAAGCGTGGCTACCGGCTAGCTCTGGATCCTGAACACCGCCGATGACCGTTGTCCTCGCGGCCCACGAAACGCGCAACCCCGCTGGTGACGCGGTGGCACACCAACTGGCCGACGCCCTACGCGCCCGGCTAGCCGGTAGGCCGGTGTCGGCCCAGGACTCCCCGAAGATACGACCTGGAAGTTCCGATCCATCGTTCTCCGGCGGTGTTCGGCGCCCTGAGTTGGCTTGATCGGCCGACGCGCCGTGAACTCGACGGGACCGACCTGCGCAGGGCCTGGCCACCGTCGATGGCGTCGAGTTCACGGCGCGACCCGGCAACTACTGCGACGCTTGCTCGCGGAACTCGCGGACGGCCTGGGCTATCTCGTCGACCTCCAGGACGTCGACCATCAGCCCAACCTGGTCTTCCCATACTTCGGAAGGGATTGCGTCGCGCGCCTCGTCTTCGAGGATGTGGTACACGGGGAGGCCCAACTGGACCCCGGCCAACGGTCCTGCCCAGCTCGGATCACCGAGCACCACCGTCTCGGCGGCGATCCCGGCGCTTTCCGCGTCCGGCGCGCCGAGCAAGACCAGCAGCGCATCCGCGCCATGCTGATCGGCCAGGCGCTTGATCGTCTCCTGGGTGGACAGGTCCATGGCCCCGGCAGCCGTTCAAACGAAGCATTCGGTGGCAACGTAAGCCACGGAGGCACCCGCGGCCTTGACACACGCCTCAATCGCGGTTCCCGAAACCCCGTCGCGTTCCCCGATCGCGATGACCTGCTTGCCGTCGAACATTTACGCCTCCTTTGCGAATAATTACGGTAGCTCAGCCAACGCCGTGCTCAGCCACTCATCCAGCTGCTCCGGAGTAAGGTTGGGTTCGGAGATGCGGGCCACCTCCTGGCCGTCGTGGAGCAGCAGGACGGTGGGAAGTCCACGCACCTGCAGCGACATGACCAGCCGCCGGGCCTTGCTGGCATCCACCTTGACCACGGTCAGGTCTGGGTTCTCATCTGCGATGCTCTCCATGTGTGGGCTGAGCGCCACGCACGGGCGGCAGCTTTCGGCCCACACGTCGACGAGCACCAAGCCTGACTCAACGAGCTCGTTGAAGTTGTCTTTCGTCGCATCCACCACAGTCATATGTCAGCCTCCGTTGCGTTCCAGCAGCACGCTCATGCCGTCGGAGCGTTGACTCATCCGCCCGAGGAACAGGCTGCCCTTCGCGAGCAGTAACACCCGTTGCGCCGATCCCTCCGTCAGCCGGCTCAGCGCATGGGGCAGGTAACACACCGCTGAGGCAATGTGGCCCTGGGTCGGCACGTAACCTGGCATCCCACGTTCGGCGACAAACGAGTCAATGACGTCGCGGGCCATTTCCTTGCGGCGGACGGCCAGCGCTGCGATCGTGCGGTAGTTGCGCGCCGCGACGTCTCCCGAACCCTGCGGCTCGGTGATCTCCGGATTGTGCAGCTCGGTGGCGTAGTCGTCGACGTCGGTCAGCCGGGTGCCAATCGCCTCCAGCGGTTGCACGACCAGGTCATGCAAGATCTGCGCGTTGGAGCCGCCGGAGGACACCTTGTGGCGTCCCACGGCGTCGAGCCGGATGCGAGGTGAAACACCGTCGTCGGCGGTGACCAGAATCGCGGCGCCGCCGATCACGTCTTCCAGCACCGGCAGACCGTGGCGCAGGTGTCCCTCGAACTTCATTCCCAGCTTGGGTAGCGAACCGCCGGCTACCACCGCGACCTGGTCAACCACTCCGGCCACCACCAGGCTGGCGGCAATCACTAGCGCGGGAATCGGCGCCGCACAGAAATTCTTGACGTCCGCACCGGACGACTCGGTCAAGCCTGCTACCGACGCGATCGTCTTACCCATGTTGCCCCCGCCGCGCTGGTAGCGATCGCCGACGGCCTCCTCCGAGCACGAGATCGTGTAGCCGATTCCCGACGGGTCAACGCCATGATCGTGCAGCAGGTGCAGCAGCGCCAGCGTGCCGGTGGCCTTGCAGGCCAGGTTCTCCAGCAGCACGTACGAGGCCAACGACTCGTCCTCGGCGTGCGCGCCGCGCAGCGCACCGGCGAGGCAGTCGGGCGCTAGGTGCACCGGCAGCGCGCCGCCGGCCACGGCAGCGGCGACATCTTCCGTCGCCGCGGAGATCCGTTCCAGGTCCAGATGCGCTGCCAACGGGTGCTCAGCCAACCGCTTGGCGGTCCGCTCGGCGACCTCCGGGGCGAGCTTGAGCAAGTCGAACTCGTCGACCGCAGCCATCAACCCGAGGAACTCTTCCTCCGGCATCAATTCGCCGAACGGCGCGAAGCGGTCCGCACCGGGCAAGCCAGTCCTGACCCACGGGCGGGACGGCAGCTCGCGAGGGTGACAGGTGCCTAGGAACGCCTGGTGCGGTGGGTATTTGACGGCGTCATCAAAACTGCGCAGGTTGTCCAGGAAGCTAGCCGTTAGCTCCGCGTCGCCAGCGAGGGTTCGCATCGGCTTGGAGCCATGGCGGGCCAGGCCCGGAGTGTGGGCGAGAACGAGGCTTGCTGCACGGACGACGGCGGCTTCAGGCATGGGTTTCCTCCGCAGCACGGACCTCGAAGATCTTGGGGCGTTCGACCGCGGTCGCGACCGCCTCCAGGGCCCGCTCCACCAGCTGCCGCCGCCACGCTTGCTCGGCCGGCGGCGGGATGTTCGGGTCTCCGGACGGGTAGGGGATGCCGCGACCCGGCACGATCCGCGGCGCGCCGACCTGCTCGGCGATCGTCACCAGATTAGTGATCACAGCTGTGGGGATACCGGCCCGTTCCAGCTCCTTGGCAAGCGTTGACCCGCAACGCGTCCCGGTTCCTCAAGTGGCGGTCAGGATTGCGGCTTGCACGCCCGCCTTGCGCAGCTCCGCGGCCCATTCGACGCCGAAGCGCCGCGCGGCGGCTACCTGCGTGCCGTTGCCGACCGTGACCAAAAATTCGTTGTGCAGCCGGCCAATTGCGCCCTCACCTTCCAGCGTGCGGAGGGTATCCAGGGGCACGATCCGGTTTGGATCGTCATTGGCAGCGGTGGTGGCGAAGCCGCCGTCCACGGATTCCCACTCCCCAGAAGCGAGCGAATCCATCCCCTCGATGGGGTAGCGCAGCCAGCGGGTGGCACGGGCGGACTCGAGCCGGTCTGGGTTTCCGGCTGGCACCAAGGCGCCCTCGGTGACCAGTGCGACGGTTGCGCTGGCCACCTTGTCGACCGGTGCCGACGGGGTGACCACGTCGAACCCACCGACGGGAATCTCGGTCCTCTCCCGGTCCCCGGCCAGGCGGCGCAGCACGAGCTCGACTGCCCGTGCCGCGGCGCGCTGCTCAACCAGCTGGCCGAGTCGGGCAGCCCGGGCGACTCGGCCGTCGGCCACCGTCAGCTTCGCGCCGGTGGCCAACTTCCCGATAGCGGCGGCAACTGTCTGCAATGTCGGCCGCATCTGTCGACTATTGGCACCGGCGGCCACGATTGGTGCAGTACCCGCGTCAGAGATCCCGGGGTTGTCTGGGTGCATCGAGGCCAGAGCCGGCAACCCAGCGGCGTCGGCGGCGGCGACCAGCCGAGCGCACGCCAGCCCGTAGCGCCCACTGCCGAAGGCAGGCCCGGCAACGAGCAGTTCGGCACCAGCCGCACGCGCCATCTCGACCAGTTCCTCGGCGACGGCGGTGTTCGAGGCAGCGTAGTCGTCGCCGCACACGACCGTGGCCACAATTTCGTGTCCGTCGCCCAGCAATTGGGACAGTAATCGCCCAGGGCCGACCGTTCCTTCGAGCACGCGGGGGCCGATACCAGCCTCCGCTTCGCCACCGAGCCCCGCGTAGAACTGATTGACGTAATGCACGATGCGCATCAGGCCGTGCCTCCCGACTGCTGGTCGGCCCTCTCCTGCTCCGAGCGGCAGGTGAGCCACCCGGCCCCCAGCGGGCTCAAGGCACCCAGAATCGCTGCGGTCGGCACCTCGATCGCCGCAGTCGCCTCCGCATCAGCGATGCTCAGTCGAGCGCCGCCCAACGCCCGCTCCACGGCCGGCAGCTTCACTCGCTGATCGTAGTTACCGGTACTGACCACCGCACCTCGACGCGGGCCGGCGACCAGCGGTGGTCCGGTGCCGTCAGCACCGGACAACTCAGCGTACAGCGCCACCGCGGTCAGGCCGTCTGCCTCTAGCGCGTCGACCTTGAGCATCAGGTCGTTGTCGGCGTTGCCCGCGCCTTCCTTGGTGACGATGGCGGCATCAAAGCCGGCGGCGCGGCACAGCCAGGCGGCGTGCGTGGAGACCAGCTCCTTGTCGGCTTGCTCGACCGGCTCAGGGCACAGCACCACCCCGGCAAAGCACAGGTCCTTACCGTCGCGGGCACGCAGTTCGGCGATCACCGGGTGGTTCTGGTGGACGTAGGTCGGGTTGCGCAGCGCCGGATGCCCGTACTGCCCGCTGACCACGGCCCCGTCGTCTATCTCGACCGGGTCGAACAGGGTCGGCAGGCTGCCCGCCATGCTGCGCCCGTAGACGAAGACGTCTTTGAATGCGCCTTGGGTCTGCAGGTTGGTGATCACGCCGACGCGGGGCAACCCGCCGGTGGGCCTGCCCGGCTGGTGCGGCGGTGCCAGCTCCTCGATCACGTCGGGTGGAGCATCGACGGCGGCATCGGCGAGGTGCACTGCCAGGCGCAGCAGCCCACGGCGGACCGCGACCTCAGCCTCCTGCCAGGAGGCGTCGTCCGCACGGTCGAACTCAATCACCACATTGTTCGTCCGGCCGAACG
>DATELN010000110.1:0-21824 GCA_035276605.1 Pseudonocardiaceae bacterium
AGCGTCATGTCAAGGCTCGTGCGCTGCGCAGCGCTGCGGCTGGCTGTTGCGGTCACGGTGGTTACCTTCGCCGACCACCTTGCGGGCAGGCTGCCAGTTTCCTCCGAGTTAGCTGTGAATGATCGCCGAATGACTGCCCACCACAGCCAGCCCTGGCATTCCCAGGCAGTTCCCAGCCAACGTCCAGGGATGTGGCAGGCTCGCCGCCCACACTGCTGTCGGAGGAGGTGATGCGCGTGGGCACAGCGAGCGCCCCAGCAAGCCCCGAGGCCCGGCTGCTTATCGTTGACGACGAGCCCAACATCGTTGAGCTGCTGTCCGCCAGCCTGCGCTTCGTCGGTTTCGAGGTGGTCACCGCCACCGACGGCCTCGACGCGATGCAGCAAGCCCGGCGTCACCGGCCCGACCTGCTGGTCCTCGACGTGATGATGCCCGGCATGGACGGCTTCGACATGGTGCGCCGGCTGCGCGGCGAGGGCCTGCAGATGCCGGTGTTGTTTCTCACCGCGCGCGATGCCACCGCCGATCGGATCACTGGCCTGACCCTGGGCGGGGACGACTACGTGACCAAACCGTTCAGCCTGGAGGAGGTGATCGCCCGGATCAGAGCGATCTTACGGCGGGCCGGATCCCGGACTGAGACGGCCACCGCCCAGCTGTGCTTCGCCGACCTCGAGCTCGACGACGACACCCACGAGGTGCGCAAGGCCGGCGAGCTGGTCGAGCTGTCCCCGACGGAGTTCAAGCTGCTGCACTACTTCATGCGCAACCCCGGACGGGTGCTGTCCAAAACCCAGATCCTCGAGCACGTGTGGAACTACGACTTCAACGGCGACACCGGCGTGATCGAGTCCTACGTGTCCTACCTGCGGCGCAAGCTCGACACCGGTGAGCCACGGCTGCTGCATACCGTGCGGGGCGTGGGCTACGTGCTGCGTGTGCCTCGAACGTGACTACAGGAACGACCCAGCCATGACCGCAGCGCGCCTGTGGGCCGCGACGCCGCTGTGGGCGCGGCTGGTTGCCGCGGTGCTGGCGTTGGTCGCTCTGGCGCTGGGTGCCGCCGGGGTGGCGACGGTCACCGCCCTGCACGGCGACCTGCTCGACCAGGTGGACAGCCAGCTGCGCGCCGTCGGTGAGCCGCTCGTGCGCGGGTTGCGCCACGGTGCTGGACTGCCGCCGCTAGGTCCGGGCGGTGAACGGGGTGGACCAGGCCGGTTCCGGTTGCCGAGTTCGTTTTCCCTGGCCATCACCGACGAGACCGGCTCCTTAGTCGGGGCGCTGGAATCCCCGCTGCGGTCCGGCCAGCCGGGGCCGGCGCTCCCACAATGGACCCCGGCGCAAGCCGCAGGCCGGCACGGCCGCGCCGTGACCGTTCCGGCGACCGGCGGCGATGGGCAGTGGCGGCTGCTGGCACTTCCGCTGCCGGATGACTCGGGCACCCTGCTGGTGTCGACCAGCCTGGCCAGCGTGGATGCCACGCTGACCCGGCTGACGTTCCTCGAGCTGACCATCGGCGGGGTGGTGCTGGTGGCGCTGGCCGGCGTTGGCTACCTCGCGGTGCGCAGCAGCCTGCGGCCGCTGGCCGAGGTCAAGGACACCGCGGAGGCGATCGCGGCGGGCGACCTGACCCGGCGGGTGCCCGAGCACCCGCCGCGCACCGAGGTCGGGCAGCTGTCGAGCGCACTGAATGGGATGCTCGCCCAGATCGAGTCGGCGTTTCGTACCCAGCAGGCCTCAGAGGCGGCCGCGCGCAGCTCCGAGGAGCGGATGCGGCGGTTTGTCGCCGACGCCAGCCATGAGCTGCGGACGCCTTTGACGTCGATCCGGGGGTTCGCCGAGCTGTACCGGCAGGGCGCAGCCGATGACGTACCCAGGTTGATCAACCGGATCGAGTCCGAAGCCGCGCGGATGGGTTTGCTCGTCGAAGACCTGCTGCTGCTGGCCCGGCTCGATGCGCAGCGGGAGCTGGCCCGCGCTCCGGTCGACCTGGTCGCGCTGGCCGCTGACGCGGTGCACGACGCCCGCGCACTGTCGCCCGATCGGCCGGTCACCCTGGAGGTGACCCACAACGGCCGCGTACCCGTGGTGCTCGGCGACGAGGCCCGGCTCCGGCAGGTGCTGAGCAACTTGATGACCAACGCGCTCACCCACACCCCCGCCGGTACCCCGGTCACCGTGGAAGTGGCCACCGAACCCGGCTGGGCGGTGCTCTCGGTCCGCGACCAGGGCCCGGGGCTGGCGCCGCAGGAGGCTCAGCGGGTGTTCGAACGGTTCTACCGCGTCGACTCCGCACGCACCAGGTCGCGTAGCGGCGGCACGGGTTTGGGCCTGTCCATCGTCGCCGCGCTCACCGCAGCGCACGGCGGCAAAGCAGAACTTGACACCTCACCCGGCGCCGGCGCAGTCTTCCGCATCCTCCTGCCCCTAGCCACCCCGTGAATCCGACATGGTGGGAGAGAGGCGACAGCCTGGACAGCACGGGGCGTGTTCGAGGGCCGTCACGAGCGGCCTAATTGTGAAGTTTGTCCTACTCTAACCGGACCGTCATCGATTACTAAGTGTAGCGACATAGCACTAAAGCGTGTCATTAATCTTGAGGTCGACGCAACCGCGCGAGTACGGTACGCAACCGTGCCAACGACCGATTCGAACCTACTTGTCCGGGTTGAGCGGGGCGTGCGGTGGGTTGTGGAGCAGTGCCGTAGCCCGGCCACCCGCGCGCTGGTGTACAAAGCGCGGTCCGCCGCGGCGCGGCTGTTGGCTCCGCCGGACACCGCGCCACGATCGGTGATGGACGACAAGCCCGTGGCCAGCCTGGGCAGCGACTCGCAGGAAGCGCTGGCCAGGGTGTCTGCCAATGTCGCGCGGCGGGACCTCAACCTGGTCGATTCCCTGCTTGCCCGGCTTGAGGACATGGAGGCCAGCGAGAACGATCCGGATGCGCTGGCCCGGCTATACCAGCTGGATCATCTTGCCGCGCGGCTGCGCCGCAATGCCGAGAATCTTCGGGTGCTCGCCGGGCAGGACGCCGGCAGCAGGTCCGGCGCGCCGTCGCCCATCGTCGATGTGATCCGAGCAGCGATGTCCTCCATCGAGCATTACCGCCGGATCGAAATCGAGCGGGTCGCCGGACTGGCTGTGGTGGATGTCGTCGCCGATGACCTCAGCCGGCTGCTCGCGGAGTTGCTGGATAACGCCACGAGGTACTCACCACCGATGTCGAAGGTGACCGTCAGCGTGCACCTCACCGACCAAGGCACCATGCTGATCCAAATCGAGGACGCTGGGCACCCCCTGCCGGTAGATCGGCTACAGGCGCTCAACGCCCAGCTTGACGCCACGTACTCCGGCATCGGCTCCGTCGAACAGATGGGCCTCGCGGTCGTTGGCCGCCTGGCCGGCAAGCACGGTATCCAGGTAAGCCTGGACAACCTGGCGACTCGCGGCACCTGCGCCACGGTGCTGTGCCCCCCGAACCTGGTGCGGGAAGCCCCGGCGACTCCCTGGTTCGCTGACACCCCAACGATGACGGTTCCCCGGCCAGCGCCAGCGCCGGTGGGTGCCCTGACGAGTCCACCGCCCGTGCTCGCGCCGCAGGATAAGCCGCGACCCACGCCGAGGACGACACGAAACGGCTTACCGCGGCGAGTCCCGCAGAGCCTGCGCGAGTTCGGCGCGTTCCCCGCGTCGGTGCCCAGTCCCCGGGGTGATCCGGACACCAGCCTCGCCGAGGGAGATGCCAGCGAGGCGCGCGAGCAGTTGATGGCGGATATCGGCGACTTCTCTGCAGGGGAGCAGGCTGCTCGCCAGCAACGTCCAGCCGGAAAGCCAAGAAAGACCACGTAAATGGCTGCCGATCATGCTATCGAGAATCCGGCGGACTTTACCTGGCTGATCAATGACTTGGTCGAACGCGTCCCCGGCATCACTCATGCTTTGCTGCTGTCCGCCGACGGATTTCCGCTGACCGCGTCCGCGTCAGTGAGCAACGACGGCGCCGAGCAGCTCGCGGCGATCGCCAGCGGCCTGCTCGGTCTGGCGCGCAACAGCGCGGCATTGTTCGGCAAAGGCAGTTGCGAGCTCATTATGGTTCGACTGTCGCGTGGGCATTTCCTGTTCATGGGGATCGGGGAATGCGCCGGCTTGGCAGTGTTGACGGCAGCTCGCTGCAATATGAAAGCGGTCGCTTACGAAATGACACAGTTCGTGGACGCAGCCGCGGGCGCATTGACTCCCAGGGCTCGCGCCGATCTGCGGCGCGTCATCACCGCTCGGCGAGCCGACTGAGCAGGCGGAGGAGGGGCGGCGGTGGAACACATTGAGATGCGCAGCAGAAGGATCCGCCTTTACGCGCTCACCGGAGGGCGGACCAGACCGAGACATCATCTCTTGGTCGAAACCCTGGTATCAGCGCCACAGTACGATCCACAGCTGGCCAAAACGATGATGCCGGAGTCGCAGGCGCTTTATGAACTTGCCCGAGAAACGACGTCCATCGCGGAGCTGTCCGCTCACTTGACTATTCCGTTGGGGGTGATCCGGGTGTTAATCAGCGATCTGGCGGCACAAGACGCGGTGATTATTCACCCCACCGGCTTCACGTACCAGTATGACCGGATCATTCTGGAGAGGATCCTCGATGGACTCAAGAAGCTACCCGCTTGATGCTTCTTCGTTGACCATCTCAGCGAAAATTGTGATCGCTGGTGGTTTCGGAGTCGGTAAAACCACGTTCGTGGGTTCGGTGTCGGAGGTCAAACCGATCAACACCGAGGCCTGGATGACCGTGGCCGGGGAGGGTGTCGATCCAGCACCGGACAGCGGCAAGACCACCACCACGGTGGCCATGGACTTCGGTCGGATCACGCTGCAGCCGGATCTGGTGCTGTATCTGTTCGGTACGCCGGGCCAGTCCCGGTTCTGGTTTCTCTGGGACGATCTGTGCCGGGGTGCGCTCGGCGCGGTCATCCTGGTCGACACTCGGCAGATCCAGGATTCCTTCGCGGCCATCAACTATTTCGAAAACGACTCCGACATCCCCTTTATCGTAGCCGTGAACAAGTTCGATGGAAAACTCGCCTACGAACTCGACGAGGTGCGCGAAGCGCTCACTTTGAGTCCGGATGTGTTGCTGACGACGTGTGATGCCCGGGACCCCGGGTCGACATCGAAAGCGCTACAGGAACTGGTGTCTTACACCATGAGCTGCACCGTCTCTTACGGTCCTGATGTGACCTGGGGATAGCAGGAGGGCTAACGCGGATGCGGAAAATACTGATTGTAGGCGCCGGTCAGGCGGGCTTGCAGTTGGCACTAAGCCTGCAAAGCCACGACTACGACGTCACCGTCATGTCGGCCCGCACTCCGGAGGAAATCCGCAGCGGACGGGTGATGTCTACCCAATGCATGTTCGGCCCCGCTTTGCAACATGAACGCGACTATGGCTTGAACCTGTGGGAGCGGCAAACGCCCGATATCGAGGGACTCGGTCTTTCCATCGCGGGCCCCCGTCACGAGCGTGCCTTGGACTGGCTCGGCGAGCTCGACGACTACGCGCAGTCAGTGGACCAGCGAGTGAAGATGTCCGGGTGGCTGGAGCTGTTCGAGGATCGGGGCGGCAAAGTGGTCTACCACGGCGTCACCACTTACGATGTCGACGCATTGACTCATTTTTATGACCTCGTCGTCATCGCGGCCGGAAAAGGGGAGCTCGTTGGGCTGTTCGACCGGGACCCGAGCCGTTCGCCCTACACCAGCACGCAACGAATTCTCGCCGTGGTGTACGTGCACGGCATGACGCCACGACCGGAACATCCCACCGTGCAGGCGGTACGTTTCAATGCCGTTCCGGGGGTTGGCGAGCTATTCATCATGCCGTGCTTCACCATCAGCGGTCCGTGCGACATCCTGTTCTTCGAAGGTATTCCCGGTGGTCCGCTGGATTGCTGGGATGATCGCCCACCGCCGGCCGAGCACCTGGCGCGCACCCTGGATCTCATGCGCCAGTTCGTGCCCTGGGAGTACGAGCGGTGCCACCACGTCGAGTTGACCGACGCCCACGCTACGTTGACCGGCGGTTACCCGCCGGTAGTGCGGCGACCGGTCGGTGAGCTGCCCTCTGGTGGGCAGGTGCTGGGCATGGCCGACGTCGTGGTCGCCAACGATCCCATCACCGGGCAGGGCTCCAACAGCGCGAGCAAATGCGCGGCCTCCTACCTGGCCAGCATCCTTGAGCGCGGCAACGAGCCATTCGACGGCGCGTGGATGCAGCAGGCCTTCGACCGGTACTGGTCCGATGCCCAGCACACCACCATGTGGACCAACGCCATGCTCGCGCCACCTCCCGAGCACGTCATGAACCTGCTCGGCGCCGCGGCTACCAACCCGGAGATCGCGCACCGGTTTGTCAACGGCTTCGCCGATCCCGCCGACTACCAGCACTGGTTCCTTGACCCGGACAAGGCCGCGCAGTATCTCGCCTCGGTGACCGCGGCGCACAGCGGCTGAATTTCGCGGTCGCGCGAGGGGGGACCGTGGTCGGAACGCCGATCTTCGACGAGCTACGCGACCTGTTCGCCACCTCGCCGAGCCGGTTCGAATCTCAGCCCCGGGCCGCACCGGCTTCCCACGGGGTGCCCAAGCCGCCGACAAAAATTCTCGTCACCGGCGGTGCAGGGGTGGGCAAGACCACCTTCCTGGGCGCGGTCTCGGATACCCACCCGATCACCGTCGAGTCCGCGACCGACTTCGGCCGGATCACCCTGAACGCGGATCTGGTGCTGTACCTGTTCGGCACGTCGGAGCCGGGGCAGCCGGCATTCGCCGATGCGCTGGGCGCTGTGGTGCTGGTGGACCCCCGACGCATCGAGGCCGCGTTCCCGGCGATCAGCTTTCTCGAAAGCGGCTCCGGTATCCCGTTTATCGTGGCCGTCAACATGATCGACGGCGCACCTGCCCACGAGCTCGACGAGGTCCGGGAAGCTCTCGCACTGCACCCGCGGCTACCTCTGCTGACCTGTGATGCCCGCAACCCACGATCAGCCACCAACGTCCTCCAAACCCTGATCACCTACACCCTCAACTTTGCTCCCTGACTCGGAGCCCCCTGTCGGGGACACGCGGGTGGTCTAGAGGGCTGGGAGGTCCTGTTGCTGGGCGATGAGGGGGGCTAGGGGGTCGCCGACGGCGTGGACTCTGTCCAGGACGGTGCGGATGGTCCAGCGGTCCGGGGTGAGGTCGGGATCCTGTAACTCGTCCCAAGAAATGGGGACTGACACCGGCGCGCCGGCGGCAGGTCGAGCGCTGAACGGCGCCACCAGGGTCTTGTTGATCGCATTCTGGGTGTAGTCCAGGCGGGCGAGGCCTTCTCGACGATCTTTCTGCCATTCCCAGCTGACCAGTTCGGGCACGGTCCGGCCGACAGCGCGGGACACCTTCTCGACCCACACCCTGGTGTCCTCAAAGGAATAGCCACAGCGGATGGGCACCCAGATCTGCACGCCGCGCTTACCGGTGACCTTCGGCATCGCAGCGACCTTGAGGTGCTCCAGCGCCACCCGGTAAAGCCGGGCCAGCACCAGCACGTCGTCGAAGCTGGTGGCTGGGCCGGGGTCGACGTCGATCAGCGCCCAGGTCGGCTGGTGCACATCGGGCAGACCCGACGTCCACGGATGCAGCTCCACCGCCGCGTGGTTGGCCATCCAGATCAGCGCCGGCACGCTGTCGATCACGGCGTAGCACTGGGTTTTGTCCGAACTGGCTTCGGTGTTGTGCCACCGGGTCAGCCAGTCCGGCGCGTAGTCCGGTACCTCCTTGTGCCAGAACCCCGGACGTTGCACACCGTCGGGATACCGGTGCGCGTTGATCGGGCGGTCCGCGAGGTAGGGCAGCATGAATGGGGCGATTCTGGCGTGGTAGCGGATGAGATCGCGCTTGGTAACCGGCGGCTGGCCATCCCGCGAGGGGAACAGCACCTTGTTCAGGTTGGTCAGGGCGACTTCGCGGCCCTGCACCGTCCACCGGCCCTTGGTTCCCAACGCATCCAGCGCGGCCAGCTCGTCATCAGTCGGCGGATCCCACACCGGTCGCGGCGGTGTGACCAGGGGGATCGCGGCCTGGTCCGGGGGCAGGTCACCGCGCCACATCAGCTCCGGCGCGGCGGCCACCTCATCATTGGTGCGGCCACTTTTGACCGATCGGGGATGATCTTCTGGGTTCCACCCGCGCTCGGCGTGGTCGTCGTTCTTGTGGATGAGCAGCCACTGCTCGCCGCTGGACCGAGCCTCACCGGTGCGGACCAGCAAGAAGCGGCCGGCCAGCTTCTCGCCGTAGAGGTCGAAGTGCAGCTCCCCGCGCCCGATGGCCCCGGCCGGGTCGTCGGTTCCCGACGGCTGCCAGGTTCCCCAGTCCCACACGATGACGTCGCCGCCGCCGTACTCGCCCTTTGGGATGACGCCCTCGAAGTCGAAGTACTCGATGGGGTGGTCCTCGACGTGCACCGCCAGCTGACGGGCTTTGGGATCCCGGGTCGGTCCCCGCGGCACAGCCCAGCTGACCAGCACCCCCTCGACTTCCAGCCGCAGGTCGTAATGCAGCCGGCGGGCACGGTGGCGTTGCACGACGAACCGGCTGGAGCCGGCCGCCGCCTCCGGGGACCCAGCCGGTTCGGACGTTACCGAAAAGTTGCGCTTGGCCCGGTACGTGCGCAACCTCTCCTGCGGGTCACTCATCGGGGCGCCCAGAGGCATCGCGGATGTAGTAAAGGTGCGCAATCGCAGCGACCTGCCGATACGGGTCCCGGGTGCCAGCCTCGATTTCGGCAGCCAGCAAGTCGGTCAGCTCGGCGGCAGCCGGGGCGGGTTCGTCACAGTGGTCGGTAAAGACCCGCACGCCGTACCAGCGCTGCCGCTGCCAGTTAAAGGACGCCAGGGCGCGGTCGATGATGTCGGGCGTGTGCGCGTGCGCGGTCAGGCCGAGCCGGTTGGTGTACTCGAGGGTGCCGAAAGCGCTCAGCGCCGCTGGGTAGTCGCCGCGCAGCCCGTCGCGCATCGCCAGCGCGAGACCGTTACGGACCAGCAGCGACAGGCCGGCGTGCTCGCCGGCGACCGCCGACAGCGCGGCCAGCATTGGGCCGATGTCATCGAGATACATCAGCACCCCGTGACATAACACCAGGTCAAACGGGCCGGGAACCAGATCGACAGCAGCCTCGCCGGGACCCTGGACCAGCCGGACCCGGGCCTGGACCTCGGCCGGCTCGCCAGCCAAGGCCTGCTCGAAATGACCCAGTAGCTCGGCAGAGACATCTAGACCGGTCACGTCATGACCGTTGCGCGCCAGCAGCAACGCCTGAGTGCCTTGGCCGCATCCGACGTCCAGCACCCGCAGCGGGCGGGTGTGGCCAACGATCACAGCGAGCTGCGCGGCGACGACATGCTGGCGCACCACCCCGCGCAGCAAGCCGAGCTCACCCACCCAGCCCTGGACACCGGCCGCAAACGACGTGTTCGGCATGGCTCCTCCGCACGGGTCAACTCCCGTCCATCATCGCCTCCCGGAGCGCCTAGAGGCATCTCTACGGGAAGGTCACCTGCGCTGGGTCCTTGTCGGCACGTAACCCCCGCCAGGCGGTGTGGCGCAGCCGGCGGTCAGAAGTCACCGCCCGGTACTCGACCTCGCCGACAAGCTCGGGACGCACCCAGCGGGCCCGGCGGGCGTGGTCACGGGGAACCGGCTCGTCGAAGGGGCTCCCGGGCTGTTCCAACGCGGTCAGTCGCACCACCAGATCGTCGAGCATCTGCTCGGTGAACCCGGTACCGACATCGCCGAGATAGCGCAGCCGGCCGTGTTCGTCGTAAGCACCCAGCAGCAGCGCTCCCAACGTGCCGGCACGGCCACCCTGACCGGCCGTCCAACCACCGACCACGACCTCCTGGGCATGGAACAGCGCCGTCTTGATCCAGGAGGGCGACCGGCGACCGGGTTCGTACCGGGAGCGCAACCGTTTGCCGACGACGCCTTCCAGGCCATGCTGGCGGGCCACCTCGAGCAGTTGAGGGCCGTCGGTGTCCACGTAGTTGGGCAGTACCCGGATCAGCGGCGACCCAGCATCGAGGTCGAGCGTGGCGAGCGCGTCCCGGCGGTGCTGGTAGGTCTGCGCCAGCAGCCGGCGACCGTCAAGGTCGAGCAGGTCGAATACGTAGTAGGCGATCGGCACCCGGGCCACCAGCTCCGGGCTGGGTGAGCGGACATGCATGCGCTGCTGGAGCAAGCCAAAATCCGGTCGCCCGGCTGCGCCGAGGGTCACGATTTCCCCGTCGAGCAGCACCCGCCGGGTGCCGATCAGACCGGTGAGCGCGGCCAGCTCGGGGTACCCGGCAGTGATGTCGTTGCCGTTGCGGCTGTACAGCCGCAACTGGCCGGAGGCGACCGCGGCGATGGCGCGCACGCCGTCCCACTTGAATTCAAACGCCCATCCCGCGCCGGACGGGGGTGCACCAGCGCAGGCCAGCATCGGCGCCACCGGCTTGGGCAGCTCAACTGGGGTTTCGACTGGCGGTGCCGTCATCACCTCACAGCTTGCCCGAAACACCGGAAGAAGCCCCGAGACGCAGGGTCGGGGGTTCCTACGTCGCGAGGCTTCTCGCTGTGTCTGTCGTCGCCCGGCACCGCAGCGTTACACCCCTACCTCCCGCCGCGCCCCGGCCGCCGCGTCCCGGCCGGGTGCCTTGCACCGAGTCGAGGGGAATCAGAGTTCTTTGACCGTCTGGGCGAGGAACTTGACTGTCTCAGTAGGCGATTTTGCCTGGACGCACAACCGATCCATGACCATCAGGTAGTGCTGAACGTCCTGGCTCTTATCCAGGTACAGCGCGCCGGTGAGCTGTTCGAGGTAGACGATGTCGGGCAGATCGGGTTCGGAGAACCGCAGGATCGTGAAGGGACCACCGACTGCTACCTGCGCACCGAAGTTGATGGGCATCACCTGGATCCTGACATTGGGACGCTGCGCCATCGTCCTGAGATGCTTCAGCTGTGCCTGCATCGCCGGGCCCTCAGCAAGCCGCCGTAGTGCCGCCTCGTCGATCACAACCCACAGGTTCGGAGCCCCAGGTTGGGTCAAGATTTCCTGACGTGCCATCTGCAGTGCGAGCCGGCGCTGGATGTCGTCGGTGGATGCCTCTGGGTAGCCAAGCCGGAGCACGGAAGAAGCGACCTCCCGCGTCTGCAACAGGTCAGGCACAAACTGAGGGTGGTAGCTACGGATGACAGAACTGGCCTGCTCCAAACCGAGATACGTCTCAAACCAGCTCGGCAAGATGTCGCTGTACTGATGCCACCAGCCTGGCAGGTTGGCCCGCCGGGCCAACGCCAGAAACGACGTCCGTTCACGATCGTCGGTAATGCCGTAGAGGGTGAGCAGATCGGCCACGTCACGTTCCTTGAAACCGACCCGGCCAAGCTCCATGCGGCTGATCTTGGCATGGGACGCGCGGATCGCGTAGCCGGCCGCCTCGGCGCTGATCCCGCGGGCCTCACGGAGGCGACGCAGTTGAGTACCTAACGCGATACGCAGCGCAGTAGGCCCCTGGGATCGTATCGAAGCTTGACTACCAGCCGGGTTATTATTGGGCCGACTAGCGCCCACACCATTCTCCTGCCGTGATCTGCAAATCCTTTCCCAAGCCTGCAGCAGGCGCGCTGCCCGTCGCGCACGCGCTTATGGATTGCACCGTTCTTAAATTCACGTATCCCGTCCCCCCGTACCGTGATACAGTCGAAAACGCTCACACCCACGAGCCATGCAGATAAACAGGGTTTAGCGCGATAGTGGCGAATTAATCCGCGCGGCTACTGGCGCGGAAGCCGTCTGTATGACGCCGTCGACCACCGTGGCTGGAGCCCGATGCAAGGCAATACGTTGGATACACGCTGGGTTGTAAGCTGACCTCCCCCTCGTTCTAGTTGATCAGCTTACTGCACCCTTATAACGGGCCATATCACCCGTTTGGCGGTTTCGTCCGGTATGGGGGGATCGGTCGCAAGCATGCGACTCGACCGCCACGGCCGCAGCGGTCGAGTCGCCGCTGCATCGTCACACCGCGGGCTCCCAACGCATTCCGCCCACGCCTGGTTCGTCGAGGGCTTCGCCGCTGTAAGAACCGTTGCGAGGAGTTGGAATTCTCGTCACCTCAGCACCGTTGCCGATCATCGGATCAGCCATCGGATCAACATGGTGGGCGCCGGTATCGGTGGGCGGGCTGAACGCGGCGGTCGTGAAGTCCTGTTGCGAGCGGGTTGTGCCGGCTTGCGCGCGTGTCGTGCTGGCCGGCGCATTAAACGCGCGCAGCTCCAGCTCTCGCAGCTGGGATTTCAGGTAGGTCATCACGCGGGTGCGGTACTCGTTTTCGAAGGTGCGTAGCTCGTCGACCTTCTTTTCCAGGACGACCTTCTCCTGGGTGATCGAGCCGATGATCTCGGCGTGCTTACGCGCCGCGTCACGCTCCAGCGATGTGGCCTTCTCCTGGGACTGCTGCTGCAAAGTCTCGGCCTTGGCGTGGGCGTCATGGATCACCGTTTGAGCGCGGGTTCTGGCTTCGTGCACCATGCCATCAGCCTTCGCCCTCGCCTCGGAAAGCATCTGATCGGATCTGGTTCGGGCGTCACCCAAGATCCTCGTCGCCTCGGCCTTGGCGTCGCCGGTCAGCCGATCTGCGATCTCTTGGGCCATCCCCAACACCTTGGCGGCTTGCGTATCGTGATCACGAGATGGCGGGCTCGGCGATTGGACCGACGGCCGCATCGCGCCGCCGTAAGGACGTGCCGGCTCCACTGTCGCAGCGCGAAGCTGTCGATCGCGCTGTTCGAGTTGAGTACGAAGATCGTTATTTTGCTCCAGCAACCGGGTCAGCTCCGCGCCAACGAGATCGAGGAAAGCGTCTACTTCCTCCTCGTTGTAGCCCCGCTTGCCAATCGGCGGTTTGCTGAACGCGACATTGCGGACGTCGGTAGGGGTCAACGGCATTGGATCACCTCACGCGCTCCTGGACTGGCCTGCACCGGCCACCTCCACACTCCCGATGTGCCGACCGGACAGTCCCGGCGCAGCCGTAACTGATGCGGCCTCACGGACCGACCACCGCTGCACCTGCCCGCAAAGCAAGCCCAGCTCGCGATCCAACCGCGTCACGCCTCGCCATGAGTGGCCCCATAAGTAGGACTTAGTCGCTTCGGTGTGTGGAGAAACCTCGATGCAGCCTCCCCTAGTACTTGGCGAGCACCGGGTGGCTTCATCGGCATATCGTCGCCTCACCGTTCCAGAAGCGTCCGCAGCGGGGCAAGAGCAAAGGCACGAATGTGTACTTTTACGCCGGTCGTGCGGGCGCAATTTACGGTAGCAAGTACCGATGCAAGAACGTTTACACTATGTGTTCAGATCGGTGACAGTATGCAACAAAGAGGCCTGGCTCACAACTCGAGCGATTTCATACGAAAGCACCTCGACATGGGGACATACCGGTGTTCTAGAGACGGTCGATAACACCGATCTGTCTCCATGCCGGGACGCCGGTAGCGGATCAGTCGGCGGGCTAGCTGCTCAATACGGTGCGTAGGGCACCGAAGACGTCGATCTCCCGGGATAACCGCAGCGAGTCCTTGCTCGGCGGCCGGACCCAGGTGATGGGGCCACAGATGGTCATGGTGGGTGGCAGCATCACCGCATCAGTGACCTGGTAGGCGCCGGATGGCCAGGGTAGCGGGGCGCCAAATCGTTCCCCGGTGAGCACCAAATGATGTTCGGGGGCGTACGGATGAGCGAGTACCGCCGGCAGGCAGAACCGGTCAATGAGGACCTCTGCCACCCGGGCGCTGAGCGGTATTGGGATCGCGATGGCCGACGCGTCGCCATCTAGTCTCAGCTGTACCAGACCATGGTGCTCGATCACCGGCCAGTCCCACGCGCGGTAAGGGAAATCATCCGCAACCGCAGCGTGACCATCGACTCCCAGCTCGGCAGCCGTGGCCTGGTTGGCCAAACACACCTGGCACGGCAGGCCCTGGTCGGGTTCGACAGTCTCGATCTCGTCAAGACCCAGCAGCCCGCCGCACAGGGCAGCCACCACACCGGTCGCGCCGTCCGCGGGCGCCGGAAGCAGGTGCACAGTACGGTCGCTATGCCCGAGCACACCAGTCTGGTGGCGGACCAGCAGCAGGGGTTGGTCGGCCAGCATCGCCGCACCGGCACCTAATCTTGCCCGCCAGCCCGTCTCTCGGGAACTCGGTTCAGCCGGTGTAGTCGTCGAACTCGCCGTCCTTCGCGCCCGTCAAAAAAGCACTCATCTCATTTCGACCGAAGATCAACGTTAGGCCACCGGGATCACGTGAGTTACGCATCGCCACGTGGCCGCCAGGCAGCGCCGCGATCTGGACACAGTTGCCGAGTTGGCCGCTGCGCCGGCTCTTGCGCCACGTCGCCCCGGCCAGAGCCGCAGCCGACATACCGTTGCGGATTGACCGGGACATAGGGTCACGCACCCCTCGTTTGGGCACACCAGGCTCGTGCACTCGCGGCAAGCTAGCGTGCACCTTCCGTGGTGTCAATTTAAGGTGTGGATTGCTGTGTTTGCCTTATGCACGCACCAAACTGAGTAACTAACAGGTAACTAAATCGCGTCATAGCTCGGTGCGCGCCTTCGCAAGCACCTGCCGGGTGCGCTCGGGGGTGTAGGCGTCGACCGTAAGCCGGTCGAAGACCCGACCATAGACCTCGGTGTCAGATTTTTTGTCCAGGTACAGCGCACCACAGAGGTGCTCGAGGTAGACAACATCCGGCAGCTCTGGCTCAGCAAACCGCAGCGCGGTGAACGAGACCTCGGCGGAATACCCGCTGAACTGGTACGGCAGGACCTGCACGGTGATGTCGGGCCGCTCGGTGAGCTCGAGAAGGTGGTCAATCTGCGAGCGCAGCACCCGCTTGCCGCCGATTGGGCGGTACAGCACCGATTCGTCGATCACCGCCCATACCTGGGGCGGATTGGGCCGGGTCAGCAACGCCTGACGGCGCATCCGCACCGCAACCTGGCGAGACACGCTCTGGCTGGCCAGCGCAGACCAGCCGTAGGTCGCGATCGCTGTGGTGTAGTCCTCGATCTGTAGCAGGCCGGGGACGAACTGCTGTTCCCAGACTTGGATGCGGCAGGCCGACTCCTCCAGGCCGAGGTAGTCGGTGAACCAGTCAGCCACCGCATCGGTGTAGCGATGCCACCAGCCGGGTTCGTTGGACCGGCGGACCATCTCGAGCAACTCCTCGCGTTGGTCCGGGTCCGTCACCCCGTACATGGTGAGTAGGTCGGTGACGTCCCGAACCTTGAAGCTGACCCTGCCCAGTTCCAGCCGGCTGATCTTTGACTCGGAACCACGGATCGCGAAGCCCGCCTCCGCTCGCGAGATTTCGGCAGCCTCTCTGAGCCGCCGGAGCCGCGCGCCGAGCATGATGCGCCGGGCGGTGGGGCTCACGCACGGTTCGCCAGCACCGCCTGAACGATCCTCGGTGGGCATGTGACGTCTCCAGCCTGTTTCGCGCAACCCTGTACCCCAATGGTTTACCCCGCCGTCGGGGTCATCCCGCCGCGGCGTGCGAAGCTGGGCGGGTGCGGTGGCGGCTACGCCTGGCGGCCCTGCGCACGGCGTTGACCGGGGTGGATCCAGGACTGGTCCGGTTGCGATTGGCGGCGGTGGCGACCGCGTCGATGGCGCTTGCGGCCGGAATCATGTCGGGGCTGCGCGTGCTCACGGGGTCATCGGTCACGGTAGTGATGTTCGCCGCCGCCCTGGCGATGATCACCAACCTGGCGGTCAACGAGCCGGACCTGCACCGGCGCCGGGTGACCACGGTGGTCATGGCGCTGCCCGCGGCGGCCTCGGTGGTGGCGGGCACACTGCTCGCACCGTACCGAGTCATTGCCGACGTGGTGTTCGTCGTGGTGATCGTGATCGCGGTATACGTCCGGCGGTTCGGTCCCCGTGGCTTCGCGCTGGGCATGGCCGCCTTCATGCCGTACTTCTTCACCCAGTTCCTGCTCGCAGGCTCGCGCCAGTCTACAGAGCTGGGGTGGCTGCTAGTCGCGGCCGCGATCGGGATCGGCGTCACCGCGCTGCTGAGTGGCTGGCTGCTCGCCGAGCGGCCCGAACGCACGCTCGGGCGGCTGGTGCAGGCATTCCGCGCGCACGTGTATGCGGTCATCAAGGCGGTCGCCGACGTGCTGGTGGCCGCGGGGGGTCAGCCCGACGCGATCGAGCGGGAACTGCGCGATGTCCGCCGCCGCCGCATCCGCCTGAACGAGACCGCGCTGCAGGTGACCGGGCGCCTGGAGCAGGACGACGAACTCGCGCTGTGGATCTTGGAGGTCGAACTGGCGGCAGAACGCCTCGCCGTGGCCACCCTGCGACTGGCCCACAGCCACGTCGCGCTGGCGCAACCGGATCGCCATGCGTTGCTGGCCGGCCTGCGGCAACTGGGCGCGGCGTCGGCCACCGGCACGCCGGCAGGGTCGGTGGATGGCCTGCTGGACGGCGCCCGGCACAGCGTGGCAGAGCTGGTCGACCAGACCCAGCGATACGGCGACCGGACCCAGCGGGTGGGTTTCGCGGTGGTCCGGCTGGCCGACGCGCTGCAGTCCCGCACCGGCACCGGCGCGCTCTCGCCCGGCCCCAACTCCGATAACCCGTCCACGGGCGACCGCACGGTCACTGCGGAAGCCGGCCAGCCGCGCGAGCTTGCGCAGACCACCCGGCAAGCCATCCAGGTCGGTGTTGCCACCAGCCTGGCGATCATCATCGGCGAGCTCGTGTCGCCCGCGCGCTGGTACTGGGCGGTGATCGCGGCGTTCGTCATTTTCGCGGGCACGACCAGCCGGGGCGACATTCTCAGCCGTGGGATGCAGCGCGTCATCGGCACGGTCGGCGGCGTGATCGCAGGAATGGGGCTAGCGGTGGTGGTCGGTTCGCACCACTTGGTCGCGCTGGCGCTGATGTTGTGCTGTGCCTTTATGGCGCTGTACCTGGTCCGCGTCTCGCAGGCGCTGATGGCGTTCTGGGTCACCGGGGTGCTGGCGCTGCTGTACGGGCTGATCGGCCAGTTCAGCGTGCAGACGCTGGTGTTGCGGGGAGAGGAGACCGCCGTGGGGGCCGCTCTGGGCATTCTTGCGGCGTACCTGATCCTGCCCACGCGGACCCGGGAAGCTTTCGACCAAGCGCTCGACGACTTCGTCGACGCGGCAGACGCGGTGCTGGCCGCGTCGATCGCCCGGATCCTGGGACAGCCCAGTGCCACCGGACCCGTGGCGCTGGCCCGGACCATGCACACCGCGCTGGACACCTTGCGGACCAGGATGAAGCCTTTGGACATTCCACTGCCACGCCGGCGTGGACGTACTAGTTACCAGCGTGCGGTAGCCGTGCTCGCCGGCGTAGATCACTACGCTCGCGACCTCGCTCGAGCCTCGGGCCTGGTACACGATCCGGGATGGGCAACGATCCTGCAACCGGCTGCCGATCAGGTCCGGGCCAACCTCGCCGCGCTGCGCCAACTGTTGTTGCACCAGACGCCGGGCCGGATCGAGTCAGCCGAGGTCGCCGTCGACGCGGCCGAGGCGTATGCGGCGCGCACTGAGAGCACCCAGCGGCGAGCCGACGCGCTGTCCATCGCTCGCCTGTTGCGCCGCATCGACCAGGTCATCGTCGGGTTCGCCACCGACATTGATCCCCGGGTGCAGGCTATCGCGGAAGCCTCGCAGGCTTGACACTTTAGCTGGCGGGGTATCCCGGCGCTCGACGCTTTTCGCACCCTCTGGAGGTAGGGACATGACCGTTACGGGGATCATCTCGGCGATCGTCGTAGGGCTTATTATCGGTGCGCTCGGGCGCTTAGTCGTGCCCGGAAAGCAGGCAATTCCGATCTGGCTCACCATTATCATCGGCATTATCGCGTCATTCATCGGCGGGTACATCGCCCTGGCCTTCGGCTATCGCAACGCCAGTGGGGGCATACCCTGGATCGTGATCATCCTCCAGGTCATCGTCGCCGCGATCGGGGTGTCCATCGCCGCAGGAGCCTACGCTCGGCGGGGGATCCGTTAGCACCGGTGAGGGCCCCCGACAGGGGGCCCTATTTTTACCACACGATCGCGCATCCGAACGGCTCCGTCTCGCTCACCTTGACGGACCGGCCAGCGAGAATGTCATCGACGGCGTTTTCCAGATCGCGGCTGGTGATGGTGTTGCCCATCCGGGAGTCATCGATTCGTCCCTGATAGACGATGCGGCGATCCGCGTTCAGAACGAAAGCGTGCGGAGTGCACACAGCGCCAAAGCGTCGCGCCACCGATCCGTCCTCGTCTTTCAGATAGGCGAAGTTGAACGCCCGCGTGGTGGAGCGCTTGATCATCTCGGCGAACGTATCGGGTGGCGACAGGCTGGCGTTGTTGGGATTGATGGCGATGAGTTCGATTCCGCTGGGCCGCCAGGCTCTCGCCATCGCCATCAGCCTGTCCTCGTAAGCGCGAACAGTTGGGCAGCCATTGCCGACAAAGACAACGACAGTCCCTCGCGTTCCCGCCAACGAGGACAGCGAATGGTGCCTACCGTCCACGCCACGAAGGGCACCGAACTCGGCAACCGGCAGTGCACTGCGCTGTGTGGTCACCACTGGCGTCTAGAACCTGTCCGGGAACTGCTTGACGACGCCCGCAGCGAGCACGTCTGCCACCGTCAAGATCTCCGTGAAGATCTCGTCGAAGGCCTGGACGTCATCATCCCAGTTGCCCTTGAGCCGGGCGACAGCTTCATTCTTGGTGAGCGCCAGGTGCTGACCAAGGAGGTCAGCGACGTCTTTTTCCGGCCAGTTCGGGTTGGCACCGGCAAGGAAGGAAGCGATGTTGGCCGCATTGCGGTCCCACGCCGCGTCGGCCTTCTCGAACTTGGCCTGCTCACCGCTCTTGGCCGCGGCGATGAGATCCACCGCAATCATGACGTGCTCTTTGAGCAGCTCGGTGAGCCTGCGGCCGGCCTCCTCGCCGTAGAAGGGAACCACGGCATTGCCGATGTCTTCCTGGTTTTTCAGCAGCCTGCCGGCGACGGTCCCAGCATCCGGCGCGTCGGCGATGGCAGCGACCACATACTCCCGGGTCCAGATGACGTGATCTGCCCACAGGCGCCGCAGTGCTAGCTGTAGCGAGAGCGCTTGCGGGCTGGTCGGCTTGGAGAGGTCATAGTCCCTGCGGAAACGATCACGGACACGCTTGAGCAGCGATGGCTTCGGTTTGAGGGTTGTGGTGGTCATGTTGAGATCTCCTCGTGAGGCGGTGCAGCACCGAGCGACGCTGCGCCCATCAGCACTACCTCCAGCGCACCATTAAGACAACAAAGCTTAGCTATATTGTCTCCGGCCCTGTCAAGTGCCGGTTTCACCCCACGAAGCTATCCAAATGGTGGATCTCACCGGGCGTCACCGCGTCGAACTCGGCGCCGAGACGACTGCCCGCAACAGGCGGCGGCCTGCAAACCACGCCAGGCGGTTAGTCAGCGGTGAGTTCGACGCAGCACCCACCGGCACGAGGAGCTAGTACGGCAGTGATGCTGGACGCGCCCAACGCGTCGAGGAAGCCGCTGAGAAACGCGTGGTTGATGCCACAGACCAGCTGGGGCGCCTTGGCTGCCAGCGGGTGAAACGGGCAGTTGCGCAACCGAAGCCGGGTGGGCGAGGTCCTCTCGGGTTCAAAGCCATACTGACCCAGCGCCCCGGTGGCCAACGTCAACGCACGTTCAGCGCCAAGGCGCCCCGGCCGGGCCCGTTCGGATTCGGCGGCACCGAGCTCGGCTCCGCGCGCACGGGCCACCTGGACAGCTGCCTCACGACCAGTCGCGTTTGGGTCTTCGGCGAGTAGGGCCTCCACGAGGATGTCGGCCAGCAGATCGTGTTCCCGGGCCGGGATGCTGATCCGCAGCCCGGCGTCGGTGGGCTCGTAGAGCTTCGGTGCCCGTCCCACCTTGCGGCTCCCGCCGGCGGCCTCATAATGCGCCCGCAGCAGCCCCACCTCGACCAACTTGTCCAGATGGAAGGCAGCCAGCTTGCGGGAGATGCCCGCACTCTCAGCGGCCTCCTCACGGCTGACCGGGCGGTGGACCCGGCGAATATAGGCGTACATCTGCCGGCGCAACTCATCGCTCAGCGCGGCCGCAGCCATCAGAACGGCGGGCTCCGGCAGGTGGTCAGGCCCAGCCGGGCACGTCGGAACCATCACACCACTTTATCGGACCGGTTCCTTGTCGAAACTTATCGCGCGAAGTCGCGTCTGGATTGACACGATTGATCAATAACACCAAACTAACATGGTCAATTCTGATCCGCGGGGGAGGCCAGTGATGATCAGCAGTCCATAACCGACGGCTCGGCTCGGCGCTAGTCCGAGCGTACGAGCATCGCTGCACCCGATCAGGCTGGGAAGCTGATGCTCCACCACGCCTAGCATCTGATCACCGAACCCACGCGTTGGCTTGGCCCTCGCGGCGGGTGATGCGGTCGGCGTGGTGAGCGTTGGTTGCCGGGACGGTCGGGTTCATGGACCGCTAGTCATCCCGTCGGCGCGCCTGACGGGCAGCGAGTCGCCAAGTCGAGCGAAGGGGAATGGGCATGACTACCGTTGGCCCAGAGCAGAAATTCGGAATCAAGTACCGCAGTAGGCCGGGGCCGAGGTCGCCCGGCCAGACTTGGTCGTTAATCATCGGCATCGTCTCGGTAGTCCTTGGGATTATCGGGTTCGCCCTGGCAGGCATCGGCACAGGATCCTTGCACTGCTGCTTTGCCGAGATGACGGACCACTACATTTTCGGAATATTGCAGTGGAACGGCTTCCACAGCGTCGCCTTCGTCATTTGTGGGCTGTTTTGGCTGATGGGAGCATTCACCCTGACCCCCGCCGGCAATCAGGGAGTGAATGTCGCACTCGGCATTATCTTTGCGATATTAACCGTGCTGGGCTTTATGGGTTACTGGGGTTTGCTGTCTATCTCCGCCGGTATTAACGGGAATAACCTTCTCAACCTGGCGGTCGCTGTCGTGAGCCTGCTCGTCGGTTTTGGCGCGCTCGACGGAAGTCAAGAAGCCGCGTAGACGAGCGGGACTATCGAGGCGGACGGGCCCTGGAGCGCCAGGTGCTCGTCCGCCTTCATGGCGGAGGTCCCAAGGTCAGCCTAGTTATACGTGCGCTGGCTGGGCTCGATCGCCCTGGGCTGGGTACGCGGCGCAGAGATGACCTCGCCGTCGATCACCTGCGGACGCGGCGCGGGGACATCCCGGGGGGCCAGGTACACATTCATCACGGTCGGGCGTTGACGGTAGACTCGCTCGGCCTCCCATCGGGCCCGGGCCTCGACCAATTCCCATTGATCCTCGATCGCCTGATCGGCGAGATATTTCAAGCGGCTTTCGGCGTACTTGCGGTTTTCGTGACCGCGGGCGACCCAGCCGATAGCAAACCACCCCATCGCGATCAGTATGCCCGCCATCCAGAGCAACCCGACGACCATCGCTGACCTCCAGTCACTCCCCTCACCCAGTGACCCTAGTCACCGCCAATGTCGGGGCGCTAAGAATGCGTCAAGATCGGTGCTGGAGCGGCGCCAGGCTGTCAGGCTCGTGTCGTGTTCGAGGTGGTCAAGCGCCTGCTGGTGGGGCGGCCGCGGCCCAGCGCACGGCTGGGCGAGACGCTGCTGCCCAAGTGGCTGGCGCTGCCGGTGTTCTGCAGCGACCCGATCTCGTCGGT
>DATELN010000111.1:0-5515 GCA_035276605.1 Pseudonocardiaceae bacterium
CTTCGTCTTTGCGTTGCTTGTTCCACACCTGCCGGCCGGTGTAGCGCGGATTGGACAAAATCGTGCGCACGGCGGCCTTGGACCAGGCCACTGCGCACCGGTGGCGGTTGCGGGCTGGCTCCTGCGCCGACGGTGAGGGCACCCCGTCGCGAGTCAGGGCTTCGGCGATGGCAAAGATCCCTCGACCGCCCAGATATTCGGCGAAGATGCGCTGCACCACCGCTGCGGTCATCGGATCAGGCTCCAACCGGCGCAGCCGCTTGCCGTCGGCAGCTTTGGCGGGGTTGGGGTGCAGGCCGGCATCTACCAATTGATACCCATACGGTGGGCGGCCTCCTAGAAAGCGGCCCTCGATGTGCGCCTGGGCGGCCATGGCGGTGCGAACCCGAATCCTGATCCGGTTACGCTCCCCCTTGCTCATGCCACCGAACACCGACATCACCAGGTCATGCGCCTCGGACTCTGGGTCGATCGCTCCCCCGACCTCAGGAACCCACAGCGCAACGCCGTAATGGACAAACACCGGAAAGGTCAACCCGTACTGATTGCCGTAAAAAGCCCGCTGCGGCTCACCGATCACCACGCCTTCAAAACCACGGTCGTGACGCTTTAGCCTGTCCAACAGCGCGGCCGCTTGCGGACGTCGCTTCCACGGAATCGACCGAGACTGCCCAATATCGAAAAACTCGGCCACCACGTGGCCGTGGCGCTCGATCAACGCTTGTGCTCGCGCCAGCTGCGGCACTGTTACATCAACGCGAAGACCGTCCTCGGCATGTACCAAAGCAGGGCGGCAGACTCCTCAAGCACCTGCAGAACGGTAACAAACCGGGCATTTGACGGCCCGCTGCGTGGCTTCTGGGCCGTCAGGTGTAAGAGATCGGGTGGGCCGATCGCTTAATGCAACAGTCCCCTCGATGGCTAGCGCTAGCAGCCAAGACAGATGTGCAACAGGGACGCGGTACGACGGTTTAGCGACGGGACACTGTGACAGCGATGGTAACAATCCGCCGGGCACAACGCGAGCCGAGCCATGCCGCGTTAGCTCAGGGACTCGGGGTTGCGCCTGGGTGACTTCCTAGGCGTACACTTAGAGCCACTGCGTCGGCACCGCTACGAACGATGGCAGACCAGGTTTAGCAGAACAGGTTTATCGGGTCAGTGGTAGCCAGTTAGGTTAATGCTGACGTCGGAGAGGGAGTGACGGAATGACGATGTACGAGTTCACTTGAGCCCATGACGAGTGCAGTTCGCACTTTACTTCGCACGACAGCTCTACTTTGAGGAAGATGATCGCTGATCATCTGACGAACGTGCACAGCGTGCAGGTGCCAACCCAGACGCTTGTGGGCTATCTGGAGGCAACTGCCGTGAGGACGACTGAGGATCGCTAGTTCTTGTAAGGCAGTTGAGATAGCTGCTACCGAGAGGAGGGCTGCGGGTCTCGACCGCTTCGACCATGGCCATGCGCAGCAGCTGAGAGCGCGTCAGCAATGCTCAGACCTCTTGATATGTGAGGGGTCTGTTGCGTTGGGCGCAGTCAGTGCAGCCGAGGTCGTTAATCGCGGTTGGTCAGATCACCCTGACCAGCTCGTCAAAGGCAGCTGGGACCCGTAGGTTTACCAGTGGATCGTGGGGGTGCGAGCTCGGCAAGGAGTTGTTGCCAGCTTTCTCGCTCGCGTTCCGGCGCTACCAGGGTGCGCAGGGCGGTGCATTGGTGGTGCAGCTTCTGGTACCAGTCTTCGTCGGTCTCGGCGTGTACCAGCAGTTGGGCGAGCCGAGCGGGATCGCCGACGGGAAAGTAGCCGGGGTAGTCGGCGCCGAGGATGCCGACCGTGCCGGGAATGCGGGTGCTGAGGACGGGGACCCCGGCGGCCAGGGCCTCGGAGATCGTGTTGGCGCCGCCCTCGTGCCGGGATGTGAGCAGCAGCAGCCGGCTACCGGCCAGCAGCCGCAGCGCCTCTGATCGCGGCAGCTCGCCCACCCAGCGGTAGCCCGGGTTGTCGCGGTTCTCTCGCGCGGCGCGTTCTCCTAGCTCGCGGTCGATGACCGTGCCGGCGTGGCGGATCCGGACCCGCGAGCCGGCGGGCAGCAGCCTCGCGGCCGCCGCGGCGAGCAACGGATCCTTGACCGGACGCAGGTGGGCGAGGAGGACCACGTCGAAGTGGTCATGTGACGGTGGAGGAGCAGACGGCAGCGGCGGCGCGGACTGGTACACCACGCGGGCGCGGGCGCGCAGCTCGGCGGGTAGCTGGCGGACACCGAGCCGCTGCAACACGACCAGCCGATCGGCCAGCTGGAGCACGGATTGATCCGCCTCGGTCAGCTCGGGGTAGAGGTCGGTGCCGGTGAGCGCCAGCACCACCGGAGCATCGGCGTGGCGGGCCCGGAATCGCCGGAGGGACTCGGCGCTGCGGCGGGCATGCAGCGCCACCAGCAGGTCAGCGGGCTGATCATGGTAATCCTGCGCCACCGCCACCTCGTGTCCCTGGCCGCGCAGGATATCGGCCCAGCGCACCGCGGTGACCCGGTTGCCGTGGTAGCTGTGCGCTGGGGCGGGAGTGACCAGGCAGATCCGCATCAGTTCGGGGCAGCGGTGCGGAATCCGGCCAGCACGTCGCGGCGCTCAGGGGTGAAGTAGTTGCGCAGCGTGGCGCGGATCAACCTCGACCGGGTGGCCCAGGCGCCACCGCGCAGCACCTTCCGGCTGCCGAACCATGGCCACGAGTTCTCGCGGTAGGCGTCCTGCTCGAAGTTGGGGTACGGCAGGAACGTCGAGGCGGTCCATTCCCAGAGGTTGCCGATCAACTGACGGCAGCCGAAGGCGCTGTCGCCGGCCGGGTAAGCCGCCACGTCCACGGTGCTGAGGTGTTTCCAGTCCAGGTTGGCATGGCCGGGACCAATCGGCTCATTACCCCAGGGAAACCGTCGCCGCATGGAGCTCAGCCCACCCGCGCCGTCGGGCTCACCGATGGCCGCAGCCTCCCATTCCGCCTCGGTGGGCAGCCGCCGCCCCGCCCAGCGGCAGTACGCGTCGGCTTCGTACCAGCACACGTGGCTGACCGGTCGGTGCGGTTCCAGCGGCACCCAGCGGTCGAAATCCCTGCGTTGCCAGCCACCGGTGCCGCGCTGCCAGTACACGGGCATGTCCGCGGCGCTGCAGCTACGCCACGCCCAGCCCTCGTCAGTCCACAGCTCGCGCCGGGCGTACCCACCGTCGTCAACGAAGCGTGCATACTCGGACTGCGTGACCGGCGCGCGAGCGATCGCGAACGGGACGAGCTCCACCGGGTGCACCCACTTCTCATTGTCGTAGACGAATCCCTCGCCGCGGTCGCCGCCGAGCGGGAAGCGTCCGCCGGGAACCTCGGCATCACCGGGCAGCCCTCCCGCCTCGCTGGACAGCACGACGTCGATGCCCGGCAGCACCGGCGGTGGGTACCCGAGCGTCTGGCGGGTGTAGGTGAGCGCCTCGGTGTGCATGTCGTGGTGATGCACGGCGTAGCGGGTGATATAGCGCAACTGTGCTGTCGCCTCCGGCCGGTTGAGCCGGGCGGCCACCCGGTCGGTGACCTCGGCGATGTAGTGCAGGGTTTCCTCGCGCGAGGGCAGGCGCAAGGACCATCGCGTGTCGTGCGGGATCGCGCCGGAGTCCCAGATCGCATCGGCGTGTCCGATGATCGGCGGCTCGGTGAGGGCGCGGCGCAGCACGAAGCTCTCCTGAAACCACGTCACGTGGCCGATCTCCCAAAGTAGCGGGTTGATGATTGCCAGCCGGGGGCCGATTAGCTGCTCGTCGTCAAGATCTGCTACCAGGTCAGTGAGCCGTTGTGCCGCGTCCCGTACCCACCCAGCCAGCTCGTCGACGGTGACTTTCTCCGTGGTCTCGTTCGTGATGCCCACCGTCAGTCCCTTCTCCTCGGGTGCCCGCTGGGTAATCTGAGGACGCGCTGTTGACCGTAGTGAAGGGGGTCGATGGAGGAGATGCTGCGGCGGCTTACCCAGTTCAGCCACTGCGCCGGTTGAGCGGGAAAGCTCGCCCCGAGCGAGCTGGCGCAGGTCCTGCGCCACGTGACCGCTGATCACCCGGACCTCCTGGTCGGCACCGAGACCGGCGACGACGCAGCGGTATGGCGGATCAGTGACGATCGAGCCCTTGTCGCGACGGTCGATTTCATCACGCCAATCGTCGATGACGCGCGCATCTGGGGGCGGGTGGCGGCCGTCAACTCCGTGTCCGACGTGTACGCCATGGGCGGGCGGCCGCTGTTCGCGCTCAACCTCGTCTGCTGGAACTCCGCCGAGCTTCCCCCTCGGTTGCTCGACGGGCTGCTAGCTGGCGCGGCTGAGGTGGCAGCGGAGTGCGGGTTCGTGACAGTCGGCGGGCACACCGTTGATGACCCGGAGCCGAAGTTCGGCCTATCGGTCGTCGGTGAGGCACACCCCCAACGGTTGCTGCGCAACAGTGGGCTGCGCGACGGTGACGCCCTCGTGCTCACCAAAGCGCTGGGCACCGGAGTGATCTCCACCGCAGCCAAGGCCGATCGCGCCGCCGCGGCCGCTGTTGACGCGATGGTCGCGTCGATGTGCCGCCCCAACGCCGAGGCTGCGGCGGTCGCCTTGGATGCCGGTGCCACCGGGGCAACCGATGTCACCGGGTTCGGCCTGCTCGGTCACCTGGCACAAATGGCGCAGGTTTCCGGGGTCGACGTGACACTCGACGCCGCCGCAGTGCCTGTGCTGGCGCACGCCCGCGACCTCGCCGCCGCCGGCTATGTTCCTGGAGGCAGCCGCCGCAACCTCGACTGGGTGCGCGATCGGCTGGACACCGGGCCGGTCGATGAAGTCACGCTAACCCTGCTCGCCGATGCCCAGACCTCCGGCGGCCTGCTGTTCGGTGTGGCGGCCCGTGCCGCCGACGTCGTCACGCGGCTGCGCTCCTGCGGCCACGACTGCGCCGTCATCGGACGCGCCGTCCGCGGCAGCGGCATGATCCGATTGCGCTGACCTGCCCGAAGGGCGTTTCCATGGCCCACGAACTCGACGCTCCGGCTCCTGTCGTAGCGAGCAGCGGGCCATCACGGCGCACGATCACCATCGCCGCAGTGATCTTCGCTGTCCTGGCTACCACGGCACCGACCTGGGCGAAGTGTTGGCCCTATGCCAGCAAGACCGCCCATGTGCTGACCAACGCCTTCGGTGGCATCTCCATCGGGTCTGATGCCCGATCGGTGGTATGTCGATGAGACTTCATGGGAGAGCCAGGGTGTCGCTGCCTAAATCCTGAGGGTTGGACCGGCAGGGTGCGGGTTGAGCCGCTGGCGGGGTGACCGCTGCGATGAAACCGGTCGTGGCAGGCCTTGACATAGACGGCGGCCCCCGCCAGTTGCTGGATCTGCAGCCGGCTAGTGAGGTGTCGCGCCGTGAGCGCTGCCATGAGGGTGCCGTGCGGGTCCTTGGCTCGATCACTGTCGATCGTTCACCAAGGGGGAATGTTGACCAAGACCTGCGGTAT
>DATELN010000112.1:0-14426 GCA_035276605.1 Pseudonocardiaceae bacterium
TCGTCGTACCCCCATGCTGGCGCTCGTGAGTGGCGTTCGGTGCTATAGCACCGAACGCCACTCACGAATCTCCCGCACCGTCGCGTCACCAAACGCCGAAAACAGGTATCCGTGGTCGTAGCCGGAATCCGGCGATTCTCCCAACGCCTTGAGATTGAAGGAGTGAGTATACTCGTAGAAATCGTTGGGATTATTGATCTCCTCCCAGGGTGGTGCACCTTCCACCAAGGAGAAGATATGCTCAAACACGTACGGTAGCTCCGTGCGGAAGAATTCCGTGTAACACATCGGATCACCGTCGAATTCGGTCAAGACCTGTAGATACTTGTCGTCAATGACGAGAATCCGGGCAAAATGGACCAGCTCCGATTTTGCCAGCGCGGCGTCGATCTGCGGTTGAATTTCATTGGCGAAGGTGTCCGCCAATTGCCGTACGCGTTGCCGAGTTTCCGGGTCCTGCTTGAGCGGAGCGGTGAAGTTTAGACTCAGTGCCATGGCGATACCTCCCGCTGGGCGACAACCTCTCGATTGTCGCGTGAACCATCGTTTTGCGTGACGGCATCGGCGTTGCGTCGGGTGATCCACCATATGCGCAACGCCCGGTGCGGCCGCAGCAAGGTCGCTGGTCGATCAAGCAAGCCCATAACTCGGATAAATGCGATACTCATGGCCGCGTCAGAGCTGGCCGCGGCGAGCAACCAGGGCAGGTATGCATTAGTTATCCGGATCTTACCTGTGCGATTTCCGGGCACCCCGGACAAGGCCAGGTCGGACCATACGGCAAAATCCCATGGTGGATCAATTACCTTTGCGATGGCCCGAAAATACTGGCCCGGCACGGGATTAGTCTGATGAGCCAACAGTCGTCGTAGCACCAGGGCTTGACTGGCGGCCACGGCTATGCCCTGGCCGTACACCGGATTGAACGAGCACACAGCGTCACCAAGCACCAGTAGCCCCTCCGGGAACTGGTGCAAATACTCGTAGCGACGCCGTACCGCGGCCGGAAACCGGAATGCGACCGGGTTGTCCAAGGGCTGCGCCCCCGCGATCGCCTCGGAGATGTCCGGGAAAGGCAAGCTGGCCGCGAAGGTCTCGAAGCCGATCGGGTCGGTTGGTGGGTGATCACCCAGGATTCCGCCGAGGGTAAGCATGTGCCGGCCACCCTCGAGCATGCCCAGTATGCCGATCCGCGGGTTGTCCGCTGTGGCGCTGATGAGGATCATCCCGTCTGAACCGAGAGCGCCCGGGCGCAGCTGGTAAGTCCGGGTGGCTGAGCCCATCCTCAGGGGGATACGTTCCTCGGCTGGTGGCTGGTAGCCCCACTCCGCCAGCCAGACCGGTGTCCGCGAGCCGCGGCCAGTCGCATCCACGACAAGATCCGCGGCTAGCCGTACGTGATCGCCGGCCTGGTCCCGCACGTTCACGCCGGTGACCCGGCGCCCGGCCGTGGTGACCAGACTTGCGACGTCGGCGCATTCCAGGAAACCCACCCCAGGTAGCGCTTGCACCCGGGCTCGCACCAGGCCTTCCAGTAACGCCCGGCTCGCGACCAAGCCGAGCACGCCACCCTTGACCTGCTGCAGCCGGCGCCCGGATAGCAACCAGCGGCAGTTCTTCAGCGCATCGCCCACCCCCGCGCCGGCTTGCACAGCTTGCGCCGTGAAGCCAGGAAACAGCTCTTCAAGCGCCGCGCGGCCGCCCGGCAGCAGCGCATGATGGTGTCGTCCGTGTGGCACACCACGGCGGTGCGCCCCGATCTCGGGCATGGCGTCCCGGTCGATCACCGTGACTTCGCGGTAGGCATCAGCGAGCACCCGAGCGGCCAGCAATCCGGCCATACTCGCCCCCAAGACCACAGCGTGGTCACGGGATTCCGGTGCCATGGCGAATCTCCTGCCTACGCACTGCCCCTTATCGGTGCTGAGTTGGCACCGGGCTGGAGCAAGACCGGTGCCGAGGTGACTGATGCCGGTCATAGGATCGCCGAAATGGCGGTTAACGCAACTGGTTTTGGTGCCGGCGAGGCACTGCGGGTGCTGCGTCGAGTCTTTGGCTACGACTCGTTTCGGGGGGCCCAGCAGGAGATCATCGACCACGTCATCGCTGGCGGCGATGCGTTGGTGCTCATGCCGACCGGCGGCGGCAAGTCGCTGTGCTACCAGATTCCCGCGCTGGTGCGCACGGGGGTGGGCGTTGTCATCTCGCCGCTGATCGCCCTGATGGCTGACCAAGTCGATGCGCTGCGCGCTATCGGCGTGCGGGCCGGGTTCCTCAACTCCACACAAGATCTCTTCCAACGCCGCCAGGTCGAGTCTGCTTTCCTGGCGGGCCAACTGGACCTGCTGTACCTCGCCCCGGAACGCCTGCGTGTGGAGTCGACCGGCAACCT
This sequence comes from Pseudonocardiaceae bacterium, assembly GCA_035276605.1. Lineage (GTDB taxonomy): Bacteria > Actinomycetota > Actinomycetes > Mycobacteriales > Pseudonocardiaceae. Next base: position 2,393 of record DATELN010000112.1, read on the forward strand.
GCTGGACCGCGGCACGATCTCGCTATTCGCTATTGATGAAGCGCACTGCGTGTCCCAGTGGGGACACGACTTCCGCCCCGACTACCTAGCCCTGTCCGCGCTGCATAGACGGTGGCCTACCGTGCCCCGCATCGCGCTGACCGCGACCGCCACCAAGGCCACGCACGCCGAGATCGCGGCGCGGCTCAACCTCGGCGACGCCCGTCATTTTGTGGCCAGCTTCGACCGCCCGAACATCCAATACCGCATCGTGTCCAAGGCCGAGCCCAAGCGGCAGCTGCTGGAATTTTTGCGCAGTGAGCACTCCGGCGACGCTGGCATTGTGTATTGCCTGTCACGGGCATCGGTGGAAAAGACCGCACAGTTCCTGATCGACAACGGGATCGAGGCATTGCCGTATCACGCGGGGCTCGACGCCGGTACCCGCGCGGCCAACCAAGCACGCTTCTTACGCGAGGACGGCTTGGTCATGGTCGCCACCATTGCGTTCGGGATGGGCATCGACAAACCCGACGTGCGCTTCGTCGCACACCTGGACTTACCCAAGTCGATCGAGGGCTACTACCAGGAGACGGGGCGGGCGGGCCGGGACGGCCTGCCTTCCACTGCGTGGTTGACGTACGGTCTGGCCGACGTTGTCCAGCTACGCAAACTGATCGACAACTCGGAGGGCGACAACGCTCACCGCCGCCGTCTGGCTACCCATCTCGATGCCATGCTCGCGCTGTGCGAGACGGTCGAATGCCGCCGCGCACAGATGCTGGCCTACTTCGGCCAGCAGGCCGGCGCGTGCGGCAACTGCGACACCTGCCAATCTCCGCCGGAGTCATGGGATGGCACGGTCGCAGCGCAGAAACTGCTGTCGGCGGTGTTCCGGCTCGACCGCGAGCGCCGCCAGCGCTTCGGCGTAGGCCACGTGGTCGACATCCTGCTCGGTAGGCAGACGCCGAAGGTCGTCCAGTTCGGCCACGACTCGCTAAAGGTATTCGGCATCGGTACCGAGCTCCACGACAGCGAGTGGCGTGGCGTGGTGCGCCAGCTACTGGCTCAAGGCCTGCTTGCAGTCGAAGGGGACTACGGCACGTTGGTGCTAACCGACTCGAGTACCGAGGTACTCAGCCGGCAGCGGTTGGTATTGCTTCGTCGCGAGCCGCAACGGCCGGCGCGAATGGTGAAGGCTGCCAAAGCCAACCGCACCGCGCCGGTAGATATGCCCGAAGAGGCGCTGCCGGTGTTCGAGCAACTCCGCGCGTGGCGGGCCTCCACCGCAAAGGAGCAGGGCGTGCCCGCCTATGTGATCTTCCATGACGCGACGCTGCGCCAGATCGCCGCCGAGTCGCCCGCAAGCTTGGCCGAACTCGGTACGGTGAGCGGTATCGGCGAGAACAAACTAGCCAAATACGGACAGCAGATCCTCGCTATTCTCAGGCCTTGAATTACTTGGTTGTCACGCACGTGGCTTCGAGGTAACTCATCAATGTCTGGCTGGCATGGTCGACGTTGTGCGCCTCCTTGAGGTGCTCTGCCACCTGGTGCATGAGGTCATCCTTGTTGGATGCAGTGCACTGGCTGAAACACTCTTGGTGACCACATTGGAACTGGTACATCTCGCCTCCACTGGCTCATCTTCACTAAGCGTTGACCTACCATTAACGTTCGGATGAGCAGCGCGCGCGGTTCGGTCACGGGCGAATCTTCGGCGGCCCGGGCTGGCCCGCTGCGGCGCCCAGCGGATCCCCAGAGGTGAACGGCAAGATCACGGTTTTATGCGCGCTCGACGACAAATTCCGTCGTGCAACCAACAAAACAATGAACAGCGCATGAATACGCGCATTCGTGTTTGCCTGGTTCTCATAACGCGAGGCACGATCAGGCAATGCCCGAATTGCCAGTGGACATCCGGTTCGCGTTCCAACCACTGGTCAATCTGCATACCGGTGGCGTCGTGGCGATGGAAATGCTGGCCCGGCCTGTGCACAGTGATGTCAGATCGTTGTTATGCTCGGCCGCCCGCGCAGCAGAACTTGAACAGTTCGATGTAACACTGGCAGTGGCCGCCGCGCAGTGCTCATCGCAGCACGAGACATTGCTGCCGTTGCACCTCAACCTGATGGCCGACACTGTGGCGGCAGCGCAGCACACGCTCACCCCGCTGCACCGCGCACTCGACGACACGGGACGCCAAACGTGCCACACGGTGCTGGAAATCAACCCGGCCCTCGCAGCGCTGGAGACCGAGGTGCTTCTCGCCGGGCTGCAACAGCTGCGTGCCATTGGGTACCGCATTGCCCTGGATGGCGTCGGCGCGGGGAACTATCCACTCACAGTGATCGCGGACGTTCAGCCTGATCTGATCAAGCTAGACCGCGAGGTGGTCGCGGGGCTACCGCACGACAGCGGCTGTGTAGCCATACTCGAAGCACTAGTGCAACTGGCTGGCCGCCTCGGCGCGCAGCTAGTGGGCGAAGGAGTGGAACGCCCGGAACAGGTGGCTGCCTTGCGCCAGTCTGGGATAGGGATCGCCCAGGGGACTCTGTTGGGGCCGCCCAGCCGTCGTCCTGCAACTTCCCTGCCGATCTCGGGCATCGCCGAGTTACGAGCGCCGATGCCGCTAGCTCCTGAGCGGCACCTGCCCGGGACTCAGATCACCGACTTCATGCATCCCGCTGTGACCCTGCCACTCTCGGCCACCGGGGAGCAGGTCCGTACGATTTTCGGCGATCGGCCGACTATCAGCGGAGTCGTGTTGGTGGATGCCGACGGCAAACCGCGCTGCACGCTGGATCGCAACCGTTTCCTGCTCGCCGTCAGTGGCGCCTACGGTCACGCCTTGTACGCCCAACGGAAAGCCGCTCGGCTAGGTGACGAGCCGCGGGTACTCGACTCCAACTCCAGCGCACTAGCCGCGCTCGAGCTGGTGCGCAGCAGCCTGGCGCACCGTAGGTACGACGACATAATCGTGCTGGACTCCGACGGCCGGTGCGCCGGTGCGGTCTGCGTCGGCGATGTCATCCACGGCGTAGCCCTGCTAACCCTGCCCAACACCGCGTGCGCATCTTGACGGACACCCGACGGCAGTCTGGATGCAGACTGCCGTTTTGGGAGGCTGGAAAACGGCAGTCTGCATCCAGACTGCCGTTATTGAGCAAGTCAGACGGTAAAGCCGAGGGCTCGGAGTTGTTCCCGACCGTCCTCGGTGATCTTGTCGGGGCCCCACGGGGGCATCCAGACCCAATTGATCCGGACGTCATTGACCAGTCCCCCACCGGGGCCGCCGACCAGAGCCGCCCGGGTTTGATCCTCGATGACATCGGTCAACGGGCAAGCCGCCGACGTCAGCGTCATGTCGATGGTGGCGAGGTTGCCCTCGTCGACTCGGATGTCGTAGACCAACCCCAGGTCGACCACGTTGATACCCAACTCCGGGTCGACGACATCGCGCATGGCTTCCTCGACGTCTTCGACGGCGGCTAAGTCACCATCCGGACCGGGGGCCGGGTCAGGCATCCCAGCCGCACCGCGCGCTACATCACTCTCGTCGTGCTCGCTCATCAGGACTCCGTTCGCTGAGCACCATTGCCTGAGCTGGGCGCGCCGGCGCGGCCGACCGCGTCCTTAAAGGCCATCCAGGCCAGCAGCGCGCACTTCACCCGAGCCGGGTATCGGGACACGCCAGCGAAGGCCACCGCGTCTTGTAGCACGTCCTCGTCAGGCTCCACCTGGCCTCGGCTCTGCACCATCTGTACAAAGGCGTCCATCGTGGACTTTGACTCATCCACGGTGCGCCCGACGACCAGGTCAGTGAGCACCGAGGTCGCTGCCTGGCTGATCGAGCAGCCGATCGCGTCGTAGGACACGTCAGCCACCCGGTCGCCGTCCAGTGCTACCCGCAGCGTCACCTCATCACCGCAGGTGGGGTTGATCTGGTAAGACTCCGCGTCGAAGGGCTCCCGAAGGCCGCTGCGGTGCGGGTTGCGGTAGTGGTCCAGGATGATCTCCTGGTACATCTGCTCAAGTTTCATGCCGGCACCCGGAAGAAACGACGGACCTCGTGCACGCCGTCCAGCAGCGTGTCGACCTCGGTCGGGGTGTTGTACAGCGCGAAGCTGGACCGCACCGTCGCCGCGAGACCGAAGCGGCGATGCAACGGCCAGGCACAGTGGTGCCCGACCCGCACCGCGATGCCCAGGTCGTCGAGGACTTGCCCGGCATCGTGCGCGTGCACGTCGTCGAGTACGAACGATACGGCTCCGCCGCGGTCATTAGTGTCGGTCGGACCGATGATCCGCACGCCGTCGATCTGGGACAGGCCAGCCAACGCCCGCTCGGTCAGTACGCGCTCGTGCGCGGCGATCCGGTCCATGCCTACCCCGGACAGGTAGTCGACCGCCGCGCCCAGCCCCACCGCTTGGGAGGTCATCGGGACACCAGCTTCAAATCGCTGCGGCGGCGGGGCGTAAGTGGAAGCCTCCATCTTCACCAGTTCGATCATCGATCCACCGGTGAGGAACGGCGGCAGCGCCTCCAGCAGTTCCCGACGGCCGTAGAGCACGCCGACCCCGGACGGGCCCAGCATCTTGTGTCCAGAGAACACCGCAAAATCGACGCCCAGCGCGTCGAAGTTGACGGGTGTGTGCGGCACTGACTGGCAGGCATCCAGCACGGTCAACGCCGTGACCGCGTGGGCTCGGCGGACCAGCTCGGCAACCGGTGGCACGGTGCCCATCACGTTGGACTGGTGGGTAAAGGCAACGACCTTGGTCCGCTCGGACAGCTCCAGCGAGTCCAAGTCCAACCGGCCGTCATCGGTCACCTGGTACCAGCGCAGGCTCGCACCGGTGCGCCGGCACAGTTCCTGCCACGGGACCAGGTTGGCGTGGTGCTCCATTTCGGTCACCACGACCTCGTCACCCGGCGCGAGGACGAAGCGCTCCGCGGCCTCTCCGACAAACGCGCAGTTACTCAAGGCATAGGCGACGAGATTGATGCCTTCGGTGGCGTTTTTCGTAAAGACAATCTCACCGGGCTGCACGCCGACGAACGCGGCGATCCGGGCGCGCGCCGACTCGTAGGCATCGGTGGCCTCTTCGGCGAGTTGGTGCGCGCCGCGGTGCACCGCGGCGTTGTGCTGCTCGAGAAATGCGCGTTCAGCGTCGAGTACCTGCCGCGGCCGCTGTGAGGTCGCTCCAGAGTCCAGGTACACCAGCGGCCGACTGTCCCGCACGGTACGCGACAGGATGGGGAAGTCGGCGCGGATTTTCTCCTGCTCACTGGCAGACAGTGGCGCAGCGGCTAGCGCGGTCATGATGACGGCACCTCTCTGGGCCCAGACAGAGCCTCTGCCCGGCGGGTGAAGCGCTCGTATCCGCCGGACTCCAGTTCCTCGGCGAGCTCTTGCCCGCCGGATTCCACAATCCGCCCGCCCGCAAACACGTGCACGAAGTCAGGCGTGATGTGCCGCAGGATCCGGGTGTAGTGCGTGATCAGCAGCACCCCGACATCACCACTGGCGCGGTACCGGTTCACGCCGTCGGAAACCACGCGCAACGCGTCGACGTCCAAGCCCGAGTCGGTCTCGTCGAGCACTGCGATCTTGGGCTTGAGCAGCGACAGCTGCAGGATCTCGTGGCGCTTCTTCTCGCCTCCGGAGAATCCCTCGTTCACGCTGCGCTCAGCGAAGGTGGGGTCGATGTCCAGCGCGGACATCGCCGCCTTGACCTCTTTCACCCAGGTACGCACCTTCGGCGCCTCGCCGCGGATCGCGGTGGCAGCGGTGCGCAGGAAGTTCGACATCGACACGCCGGGCACCTCGACCGGGTACTGCATCGCCAGGAACAGACCCGCTCGGGCTCGTTCATCCACGGACATCGACAGCACGTCGACACCGTCGAGCAGCACTTGGCCAGAGGTGACCCGGTACTTGGGATGCCCGGCAATCGAGTAGGCCAGGGTGGACTTGCCCGAGCCGTTGGGACCCATCATCGCGTGCGTCTCGCCCGACCGGACGGTCAGATCAACCCCGCGAAGGATCTCTTTCTCGGGCGCCTGCTCATCATCGGTGGGCACCGCGACATGCAGGTCCTTGATTTCCAGGGTGGTCATCGGTGTGTTCTCGCGCTCCTGCTAGCTGTTCGTGGGTCGGGATGGATCGACGTAGACGTCGTCGCCGTCGATGGTCACGGCGTAGGTGTCCACCGGCTCGGATGCCGGTGGTGAGGAGGGCTCCCCGGTACGCAGGTCAAAGCACGAGCCGTGTAACCAGCACTCCAGGCCCTTTCGGGTGACCTCCCCTTCGGACAGCGCGATTTCGGCGTGCGAGCAGACGTCGGATAGGGCGTAGACCTGGTCGCCCTGGCGCACCAGCACGACCGGCACGTTGTCGACCAGGAAACCGGCCGGCTCGTCGTCCTTGAGATCCGTCAAGCTACATACCCGCAACGCGGTCATACTCCCACCGCCTCCAGCTCAGCCTCGATCGCCGCGGTCAACCGCTCGCGTATCTCCGCAACGGTGATCTTCTGGAGGATCTCACCGAAAAAGCCCCGCACAACCAGCCTTCGGGCCGCCTCGATGGGGATGCCCCGGGAGGTCAGATAGAACAGCTGCTCATCGTCGAAGCGACCGGTGGCGCTGGCATGGCCGGCACCGACGATCTCGCCGGTCTCGATCTCCAGGTTGGGCACCGAGTCGGCCCGGGCGCCGTCGGTGAGCACCAGGTTGCGGTTGACCTCGAACGTCTCAGTGCCCTCCGCGGCGGCCTGGATCAGCACATCTCCGATCCACACGGTGTGCGCCTCGGGTTGCCCAGGGCTGCCTTGCAGCGCGCCCTTGTAGGCCACGTTGGAGCGGCAGTGCGCGACGGCATGGTCGACCAGCAAGCGGTGCTCCAGATGCTGTCCAGCATCGGCGAAGTACAACCCGAGCAGCTCAGCATCGCCGCCGGGCTGGGTGAAGGTCACTGTCGGGGACTGCCGGACCAGGTCGCCGCCCAAGCTGATCGTGATGGCGCGCAGGACCGCGTCGCGACCGATGCGGTGGTGCAGCGCCGCGACATGTACCGCGTCGTCGGCCCAGTCCTGCACGTTGACCAAGGTGAGCCGGGCGCCGTCGGCGAGCACCAGTTCGACGTTCTCCGCATAGGTGCCGCTGCCGCGGTAGTCGAGCACCACGACGGCCTCGGCGAACGCCTCCAGGCGCAGGTGCAGGTGGCCGTAGGCTACCTGCCCTGCGCCCGGGCCGGTGGTCGTGATCGTCACCGGGGTATTGTTTCGGGTATGCGCCGGGATGGTCACCACGGTGGCCTGCGGCGCGGAACTCCACGCCTGGGCCGCGACCCGGTCGGCGGGAACGCCCCCGTCGCCCAGCCGCGGGTCCGACCGGTTCACCTTCTCGATGGTGATCTGATCGGCGGCCTGCACTGCGATCTCTGCGGTGCTGGTAGCGGCCACGCCTTGGTGCAGCCCGCGCAGCCGCCGCAGCGGGGTGAACCGCCAGTCCTCCTCGCGCCCGGTGGGCACCTCGAAGGCGTCCACGTCGTATGAGGTGAAGCGCTGGCCTCGGGAGACCATCGGTGCGCCGAGGTCCCCAGTTTTGGCGCCATGCGAGTGCGCGACCAGGCCGGGTTCGGCCGGCCGGCCAGTGGTAGCCGTCATATCAGCCGACGGCTCCTTCCATCTGCAGTTCGATCAGGCGATTGAGCTCCAGGGCATACTCCATGGGTAGCTCGCGAGCGATCGGCTCGATGAACCCGCGCACGATCATGGCCATCGCCTCGTCCTCGGTCAGCCCGCGGCTCATCAGGTAGAACAGCTGGTCGTCGCTGACCTTGGAGACGGTGGCCTCGTGCCCCATGGACACGTCGTCCTCGCGGATGTCGACGTAGGGGTAGGTGTCCGAGCGGCTGATCTGGTCCACCAGCAGGGCATCGCACTTCACCGTGGAGCGGGAGTGGTGGCTACCCTCATTGACCTGCACCAGCCCGCGATAGGAGGTGCGGCCGCCGCCGCGTGCCACGGACTTGGAGATAATGGTGCTCGACGTGTTGGGCGCGGCGTGCACCATCTTCGCCCCAGCATCCTGATGCTGGCCCTCGCCGGCACACGCCACCGAGAGCACCTCACCCTTGGCGTGCTCACCGATCAGCCAGACCGACGGGTACTTCATGGTGACCTTCGAGCCGAGGTTGCCGTCGATCCACTCCATGGTCGCGCCTTCGGCCGCGGTGGCCCGCTTGGTGACCAGGTTGTAGACGTTGTTCGACCAGTTCTGGATGGTCGTGTAGCGGCAGCGGCCGCCCTTCTTGACGATGATCTCGACGACCGCGGAGTGCAGCGAGTCCGACTTGTAGATCGGCGCCGTGCAACCCTCGACGTAGTGCACGTACGCGCCCTCGTCGACGATGATCAGCGTGCGCTCGAACTGGCCCATGTTCTCGGTGTTGATCCGGAAGTAGGCCTGTAGCGGGATGTCGACGTGCACGCCGGGCGGCACGTAGATGAACGACCCACCGGACCAGACCGCGGTGTTCAGCGCGGCGAACTTGTTGTCGCCGGCGGGGATCACGCTGCCGAAGTACTCCTGGAAGATCTCCGGGTGTTCCCGCAGCCCGGTGTCGGTGTCCAGGAACAGCACGCCCATCTCCTCAAGGTCCTCACGGATCTTGTGGTAGACCACCTCGGACTCATACTGCGCGGCCACGCCGGCGATCAGCCGGGCCTTCTCCGCCTCGGGGATGCCCAGCCGGTCGTAGGTGTTCTTGATGTCCTGCGGCAGGTCATCCCAAGAGGCGGCTTGCTTCTCGGTGGATCGCACGAAGTACTTGATGTTGTCGAAGTCGATGCCGGACAGGTCTGCTCCCCAGTGCGGCATCGGCTTGCGCTGGAACAGGCGCAACGCCTTGAGCCGGGACTCGAGCATCCACTCCGGCTCGTTCTTCTTGGCCGAGATGTCACGCACCACAGCCTCGGAGAGCCCGCGCTGCGCGCTGGCGCCGGCGATGTCGGAGTCGGCCCAGCCGTACTCGTAGCGGCCGAGCCTGGAGAGCGTTTCTTCCTGGCTGAGCGGTGCTCGCACATCCTGCTCAGGGGCGGTCGTCATTCAGACGCCTCCATCCGGTTCACAGTGGTGGGGTTGGGGGTGGGCATGGTGGAAGTGGCAACAATGGGAAGCATCGTGCGGGCACTCTGGGGTACCCGACCTTCCGGAACGTGGGTGGTGCACACCGCGTCGCCGCGGGCGATGGTGGCCAGCCGTTGCACATGGACCCCGAGCAGATCGGCGAACGCCGCCGTCTCGGCTTCGCACAGTTGCGGAAATTCCGCTGCCACGTGCGAGACCGGGCAATGGTGCTGGCACAGCTGTGCTCCGGCGCCGACATGCTCAGTCGACGCTGCATAACCCTCCGCACTCAAGGCCTCCGCCAGCAGTTGCGCCCGCGCGACTGGATCGGTTGCGGCGACCACGGCGGCCCGATGCTGGCCGACCAGGTCGGCCACCCGGCGCTCGGCGAACGAACGGATGGCCTGCTCGCCGTCGCGTTCGGACAAAAACCGCAGCGCGGCGACCGCTAGGTCGTCGTAGGTGTGCTCGAACTGAGCCCGGCCTGCCGCGGTGAGCAAGAAGAGCTTTGCCGGACGCCCTCGACCTCGGGGCCACCGGCGCGGCGCGGAGCGGTAGGTGGCCTGCCCGTCGGCGAGCAGCGCGTCCAAGTGGCGACGCACGGCAGGGGGGCTCAACCCGAGCGAGTCAGCGACCTGAGCGGCCGTCACTGGACCGTGCTCCAGCAACATGCGCGCTACCGACTCGCGGGTCCGACGATCAGCCCCGACGTTTTTCACAACGTCCATGTTACGTAATTCCGCCGCTGACGCACAACACGTGTAGCGCCAACAACTGTTGTTCATCCCGGTACGGGTGACGCCGTCCGACGCGTGGTTCGCTAGCTCCTGCGATGTACAGGTTGCTGTTCTCGATCTTCTTCCGGTGGGTCCCCGCCGAGATGGCGCACTATCTGGGCTTTGGATTGGCCCGTGTGGTGGCCACAACGCCAGGGTTGGGCGCGTTGCTGCGTCGCTGGCTGGTTACCCACGACCCCGTGCTGCACGTGCGGGCATTCGGGCTGGATCTGCCCGGTCCGCTGGGACTGGCGGCGGGGTTCGACAAGGATGCTCTCGGTCCCGACGCACTGGGCACCTTGGGATTCGCTTTCGTCGAGGTCGGCACCGTGACCGCACGACCGCAGCCAGGTAACCCGCCACCGCGACTGTTCCGCTTACCAGCCGATCGGGCGCTGGTGAATCGGATGGGGTTCAACAACGCCGGCGCCGCAGCAGCCGCCAGGAGGTTGCGCGCCCGGGGCCGCGGGGTGCCCGTCGGGGTCAACATCGGCAAGTCCAAAGCCGTCGCGGACCACGACGCGGTGGCCGACTACGTGGCCAGCGCCCGGCTGCTGGCCGACGTCGCGGGTTACCTCGTGGTCAACGTCAGCTCGCCGAACACCCCTGGGCTGCGCACGCTGCAGGCCGTCGAACAGCTGCGCCCGCTGCTGGTCGCCGTTCGCGAGGCGCTGGAGCAGGCCAGCACCCGGCGCGTGCCGCTGCTGGTCAAGATCGCCCCGGACCTGGCTGACCAGGACATCGACGCGGTGGCCGATCTCGCGTTGGAACTCGGGCTGGAGGGGATCGTGGCCACCAACACCACGACCTCCCGGGATGGCCTGGCGACCAGCCCGGCGCGGGTCGAGGCAATCGGCCCGGGCGGCGTCTCCGGTGCCCCGCTCAAGGACCGATCCCTGACTGTGCTGCGCCGGCTGCGTGTCCGGGTGGGGGACCGTCTGGTCCTGGTCGCGGTGGGCGGCGTTGAGACTGCCGAGGACGCCTGGGTACGTATCCAGGCCGGCGCAACACTCGTGCAGGCCTACACCGGTTTCATCTACGGCGGACCGCTGTGGCCGCGGCGCATTCACCAGGGTCTGGCTCGCCTCGCCCGCCAGTCGGGCTACAACTCCATCACGCAAGCCATCGGCACCTCCAGCCCCGAGGTCAACAGGTGAGCGCTAAAGGTCGCCGCGAATGGCCCGTGTCAGGTTCACGGGCAGTGGCTTAGGGTGCGCCGGCATGCGCACTCTTGTCACCGGCGGCGCCGGGTTCATCGGCTCACACCTCGTTGACCGACTCATCGCCAGCGGTCACCAGGTTGCCGTGCTCGATGACTTGTCCAGTGGCCACCGCGGCCGGGTTCCCCGCGACGTGGCGTTACACGTTGTCGATGTCGTAAACGCCGGCGAAGTCACCGATGTGGTGACCGCCTACCAGCCGGAGGTGATCTACCACCTCGCGGCGCAGATCAGCGTGCGCTACTCGGTCACCGATCCCAGAACCGATGCGGCCACCAATATCGTGGGCACCCTGAACCTGCTCAACGCAGCGACCGCCGCCGATGCCCGCCTGATTCTGGCCAGCACCGGGGGCGCGATGTACGGCGATGGAGTCACCCTGCCCACGCCGGAGACCTGCCCACCCGCGACCCTGGCTCCGTACGGGATTTCCAAATACTGCGCCGAGCAGTACCTCCAGCTGTTCAACCGGCTGCATGCCGGGCGCCACGTCGCGCTGCGGTTAGGCAACGTCTACGGGCCACGGCAAGACCCCCACGGCGAAGCCGGCGTGGTGGCCATCTTCTGTGGCCAGGTGGCCCGCGGGCAAACTCCGACCATCTACGGCGACGGCAAGCAGACCCGGGACTACATCTACGTCGCTGACGTCGTCGACGCGTTCCTCGCCGCGACCGGCTATCGCGGCGACGAAGCCGTGTTCAACATCGGCACAGCTATCGCCACCTCCGTCGTCGATCTCCTCGATGCGATCAACGCCGCGGCCGGGACTGCGGTCGAGCCCGCGTTCGCAGCGGCTCGGGCAGGCGAGTCACGGCAGGTCGCGCTGGACTGCGCCCGCGCAGCAGCCGAACTCAACTGGGTAGCAGCCACGAGCATCGAGGCAGGTGTGCGGCAGACCTACCATCAGCTGTCCCAGCGCAG